>JBBQTT010000001.1:0-40123 GCA_038213035.1 Saccharimonadales bacterium (SeqCode)
TTCGTCATCCGGCTTCCGGCCTTGCGAACTGCCGACGTGGCAGTTCTCACCCGGATTGAATAAATTCAATCCGGTTTCAATTCCCGCGGGAGGAGACAAAGAAAAGGCCCCATCCGAAGGATGAGGCTTTTTCTTTGGTGATCTCACCGGGAATTGAACCCGGATTGCCAGGATGAAAACCTGGTGTCCTAACCATTAGACGATGAGACCATGTGTTTGTGAAATGTACTATACTTCGATTCGCAATCTGTATTGTTGCAGGACAGCCCTGGTGTCCTGTCACGATAAATTTTCTCCAAAAATTTTCGCGACCTCGCCTCGCTTGGTTGCGTTCGCAATCCAGGCTCCGGCCTTGCGAACCGCCGACGTGGCGGTTCTCACCATTACGACGATAGACCGCGTGGTGGAATTACCAAACGATTGTAACAAAAACGACTGGTTTTGGCTAGAGGTGATGCATCTTTAATGATTTATTGCGCTTATAATTGACAATTAGTCCAGTATATTATAGATTAATAACATCATTAAGACGCATTTTGGCGACCGGTGGGAGAGGAAATACACGATATGACCGAATTACTTGATAAAGTCGAAACAAAGACTGAAAATAACAACTCTTACAAAAAATACTTACTTGGCGTTATCGCTGTTGCTGCTGCCCTATTTGTTTATCACGAAGTATCAAAAAACAAGCCAACAACCCCTATTAATCCAGAGTTAGCCCCAAAATGCGCATCAACCTGGGAAATGCCAGGAATCAGCCACAATAACGGTGAATGGATTGCCGGTGGAGTGCCCGAAATCAAAAAAACAGGCGAAAAAACAGATGCTCGGGCTGTTATAACTAATTGGTTTGACCAAATCGACAACGATAACACAACACTTGATTACTTTGCCGAATCTGTGCATTATGCAGCTGACAAAAATATCGTCACAATTGACAAAAACCAACTAGTTAACAGTGATGGCTGTGCGACTGAAATTGCTGTAAATGAATCTGATTACATCAAAAATAAACTTAAATCAGCCGATATTCATTACGGTTTAGCTCCAATAACTGGCAAAAACAGCTTTATTGACATTCGCGGTACAGTCGAAACTTCGGCCGTCACTAGCGATCGCGAAGCCATTGTAATTGATTTCCATAACGGTAACGTCCTTTATGTCTTGGGTATCTGTGGCAACGTCGTTACTGTCGAAAATATTCAGATCATCAAAGAAACTAAAAAAGAAACCACAAAACATGAAACTCATCACGACAAAAAACATAAATTAACAGAGAAAAGCAATAACCCAAGTGACTATAAACGACCAGGCACAGATTCGACCAAAGACTCTGGCGATAATATAAAACCAAAAGCAACCATATCAACACCAGCCGAATCAACCCCACCCAAAGTTGAAGTAAAGCAACCCACAACTCCGAACACCAATAACGGCACCGTAACAGACTAGACCATTAGAATATCGTTATTTGTGTTAATAGTTATAATATGGCGTTAACCATTGACATTTTGACCATTTTGTGATAGTATTGGCATATCAGTTATCTTAGGTGTGAGGACCCAAGGTGACGGAGGTAATTTAACAAGTCAGATCATTACAGTGCATGTCTATAATGGCATGTAATTGTTAGTTAATAATTATATCTCCCTTTTACACTGAGCTATCATGTTCAGGGTAATAAAGATAAAAGACTATGGCTAAAATAAAAAATTTAGGAGGTGCTGTTAGTAATTTTTTGAGTCAATTTAGATCAAAAAACAAAACACAGTGCGACAAACCCAGTTCGAAATCCAAATCATGCAAACCCAGTCGCAAGACCGATAAACATGATAAGCTTCCGAAAAATGGGAATTGTATTTTTCCTAAAAAGAAATGTATAGATTAAATCCTATACAGCCTGCTTTCATTTTTAACGAACAAATTAATGTTCGGGATGAATCCAGATAAAAACAAAAATTATGAATCAAAAGAACTTAGAACGTATGTTTATAACACTATTTTTTGTTATATATGCAGTTATCGGTTACTTTGTTTATCAAGATTTGATAAAACCAGCCGCCAAAGCTGCATTACAATTTTTTAGCTATTCAAGCAGCACGTTCCAAGTATTACCAAGTCAGCCTAAGTCACATAAATAACGTTTAAAATTAATCGTTAATTCTTACTGGCCATTTTATGCCCAGCATTATATTAACCAAACACGTATGAAGAAGCTACGAAAGCTTCTTAGGGTGCCAGTTAGCGCCTATAAGAATAGAATGGTCGCGATAAAACTATTTATTCGCGGTTACAAAACAGAAGCTAAAGCCGTCAGACAACTTGAAAAAGGCCTTTTGGTCTTGGATAGTTCTGGCAAAAACGTATCAGCCGGAATTTCTTGTTACCTTGATTACCGCAGTGGTAAAAAAGATGGCATCGTTCATTCAATCGACAAGTCAATCAGATTGTCATTGGAAGAAATAGCCAGAGTGACTAGAAAAACCACCAAACAATTAGATGAGGCCACCCAGGCCGCATTTATCAAAATCCGGAAACCAGCCAGTAAACACCGTGTTAAACGGGTTTTACAAATGGTAGCCGTACCGGTAGCTAGCGTTGCGACATTTGTTCGCAAACCAGTTAAACCGGTTGTTTGGAAATGGCTAGGACTGGCGTTGATTGTTGTTTTGATATTATGGGCTATTGTTGCTTTGTTCTCTTCATCGAGAAAAGTGACAGTAGACAATGATGATTCAAATAAAACAATCGTAAATAGTTCAACTTGCGCAACTTGGGTAATGGAACCTATGGTTGCTGATGATAGTAATAACCGTTGGTTCGCCGACGGGATAGCTGAGATTAGCAATGCAAAAACACCCGAGCAAGCAAAGGCTGCGTTTATCGTCTGGAAAGATAAGACCAAGTCACACCACAACCTTTTGGTTGCGGCTGGCCGAGCCTTACTACCAACTGACGAGTCGAAGTTCGATGAGTCAACGATATCTAGTGATGGTAATTGTGCGAATAATATAACAATTCAACTTGTTTCACAAATTGAATTGGCCGTTATCGGACAAAGCAAATCCATCAACGTAGTAAACGCACCAACAAACGGATACAACACAGGTGTCGAAAATGGCATCGTTGTTGGATCAGCTACCCCTGGGATTAGTGGTGACAGACGCGCAATTCAAATTACATTCCGTGATGGAAGAAAAGTTTGGATTATGGGTCGATGTGGAAACATTGTTACAACCAAGGAGGTTTTTAAACACCATGGTAAAACAGACGAACACGAACATCACAACAAACCAACCCCACCGAAGTTGACACCAAAGTCAGGTAATATTAATGATTACCAACGACCAGGTACCGACAAAACGAAAGATTCAGGATCAGACACCAAGCCAAAAGCATCCGTGAATACACCTGCTGATTCGACTCCACCGATTGTATCGACCGTCAAAGTTGGAGGTGGAGGTGTCGTTGACACCCCAACCAACAAACCCGTAAGCGAAACAGGAGTCACAGCACCAGCGGCTAAACCCGCACCTACTACACCACCAGCACCGAAACCTAATGAAGGTGGAACCAACAATGGTGTAGTTACCGACTAGATATTAAGGATTTTTAATTCTTAATATGGATAGTACGCGCAGCCGTTTTTGACTGCGCGTACGTCCTCATAGGTCAATTATTAACTGATATTACGTTCCCTAAGGAATTTTATTCCTGCTTGATTTTTATTAATCGCAGTAGAGTAATCTTTCTGAGCTTTGGCTCGAGATGCACTTGTTGTAATGATCTGATTTGTTAGTAATTTAACAACTAGCACTAACCATTTATTTGTTTTAAGTAACCTATTTATTAATTTGGCAACTGAAGTTGACCAAGAAAAGGAGAATTATGAAAAAATTAAGCGCAATATTCGCGATGATTGCAACTGCAATTATCATACCTGCAACTTTGTTTGCATGGGGACCAAGTCGCCCAACTTACACGATCGCAAATCCTGCTGATCATGTAACATTTAACTCAATTATCGATAACCCAGCTCAGGGCGATGAACGAAATTTCGTTCAAGTCCGTGACGCTGCCGCAAGTAATACAACTTATGCCGATTCAATCAACCTGACAACAGGTCACGAATACGTCGTTTATGTTTATTACCACAACAACGCTGCATCTAATTTAAATGCTAGCGGTGTTGGTATCGCACACGGTGCATACGTTCAAGCTCAAATCCCTGCAGTCGTTGTTAACGGCAGCACAGATAAAGCTGTTGGATACGTCGGTGCCACTAATGCAAACCCAGGCGTAGTATGGGATGACATCAGCCTTACCAACAATACTGGTAGCGATGTTGCTTTACGTTACGTTCCAGGTTCTGCAACAATTCACAACTTTGGTGCCACAAACGGTGCAGCCATGTCTGACAATATCGTAACTACAGGTGCAAATCTTGGTTATGATTCGTTAAACGGCGACCTACCTGGTTGTAATCAATTTGCTGGTTACGTAACTTTCCGTATCAAAGCTGATCAACCTAACTTTACAATTTCAAAAGAAGTTCGTATCGCTGGTTCAACAACTTGGTCAAAAAGCGTAGCTGCCAAAGCTGGCGACAGTCTTGAATACCGTATTCAATATGTCAACAGTGGTACAACCGACCAAAACAATGTTGTTATCAAAGACGTTTTACCTGCTAATATTAGCTACGTAAAAGGTTCGACAACAATTAAAAATGCAAGCAACCCAACTGGCAAAACAATTAGCGATAACCTTACCCTTAGTGGTATCAACATCGGTAATTACACCGCTGGATCAAATGCATTTGTGAAGTTTACTGCTAAAGTTGCAGCTGTTAATGCCCTAGTTTGTGGCACAAACACTATGACTAACACAGCAGAAGCCCAAACAAATAATGGTTCAAAACAGGATTCAGCAGTTGTCGTTGTTACAAAACAATGTCAATCTGTTCCTGAGCTTCCTCACACTGGTGCTAGTGAAAACATCGCGGCGTTTATTGGCCTTGGTTTTATGACAACAGCTGCAGGTTATTACCTTGCTAGCCGTCGTGCAGCCACAATAATCCGCCGTTAATCCGGAGTCTGACCGCTCAAATTCTGAAGCGATTCAGACCCATAACTGCCCCTGCTGTAAAGCTGGGGCAGTTTTTGTTATACTAATAACAATATGGCAAAAAATAAGAAAAAACGAAACAAAGTTTATGCTGGCGTTGATGCCGCTATTACTAAACCGGTGATTACTCGTATATCAGCTGTAAATCGATCAAAGCCAGCTCAGTGGTGGTTCGAACATAAAACTGCCGCAAAACCAATTTTAATTACCGCTGGTATTATTGTTTTTGTGATTTTGATAGTTATCGAAATAGTTCGAATCGCAACCGGCGCCTAAATTTAATTATTTAATTGGCAGACTAAACCCGAACGTACTACCCTTGCCTTGCACTGATTCAAAAATAATCTTGCCACCGTGCGAATCAATAACGGTTTTTGCCAGATATAAACCGACACCGGTACCATCAGGTCGTTGTTTTTTAGCATTGCTAGCACGATAAAACTTACTGAACAATTGTTCTTGTTCATCTGAAGGTACGCCGATACCTGTATCTTTGACGGTAAATATGACTTTGTTATTTTCAGCCGTCAGACTAATCTGAATTGATGTTTTTTCGTGACTGTAATAAAGTGCATTGTCGGCAAAGTTCATAATCACCTGGCGAATTTTGCTTTCGTCAATTTCTAACATTGGGAAGTTTTTAGGTCGGCGGTAAACCAATCTTAAACCACGTGATTTAGCATTTGGTTGCAACCCATCAATTTCCTGCGCAACAACTTGCGATAAATCAGTTGGATGTCTGTCAACGATAAACTTCCCGTTTTGAATCCTAGAAACATTCAAGAAATCTTCGATTAAATGGACCATGCGTTCACTACTGGCAAATGCTTCATCCAAAAACTGACGTTGCGTTTCGTTAATCTCGCCCGCATCACCTTCTAGTACCATGCTAATATAACCTTTGACACTAGTCAGCGGCGTACGTAATTGGTGCGACGCCATGCCAACAAATTCGTCTTTGGCCTTATCTAGTTGCAGCAAACGAACATTACTTGAACGAAGTTCTTTGGTTGCGTTTTCAATCCTCTGCTGTAAAGTTTCGTTGATGTCACGTACTTCTTTGATTGATAGTGTATTTTGAATAGCAATCACCAATTCGTCAGAAATTGCACTTAGAACCCGAATATCTCGGACTGTGTATCTGTATTTTTTGTGTCCACCTAAACATAAATACCCAACAACGCCTGATTGAACCAGCGGTAATATTAAATCAATTCGATGACTAATCATTAAACGACGAATTGGGTCGTCATGATTCAATAATGTTACTGCAATAACGCCGTGCTTTTTCTTGTCAGCATTTTGTAATTGCAAAGCGTCATCCCAAGGTAATTTAGTGTGACGATCAGTACCAGCAATAATGTGATGGCCATCAAGTGTGTGAACAAAAAAGAATGCTTGTTGGCTTTTTAACGTTGTCGCTATCTCACCAGCTGCACGCTCAAGTAAACTGCGTAAATCAGTTGTAGTTGTGAGTGTTCGATTTAACCTGGCGAAAAACTCATCGCTATCATAATCATCTCTGTAAAAAACACTATTAGTTAATCTACCAAAAAACTTTTTGACAGGCTGAAAAAACATTAAACTGACCAAAACGCCCAGCAAAAAACATCCGACTACCACAATAGAAAGCATGAGCTCAATCATATCTCTATTCTACCGCGAATACACGAATAATAATACGTGATATTATAATAGGTATTATGACCAAAATAGCCATTATCGAAGACGACTCAGTTATCAGCCAAATGTATCGAATGAAATTTGAGGCCGACGGCTTTGATGTTCAACTTGCCAATAATGGCAAGCGTGGCGTCGCCTTGGTTGAAGCCTTTTTGCCAGACATTATTTTACTCGATTTACAAATGCCAGAAATGGATGGTGCCGAAGCACTAGAAATCATCCGCAAAAATGAATGGGGTAAAAATATTCCCGTTATCGTTCTGACTAATCTTGGCGAAGAAGAATCGCCAAAACAAATTCGCTCACTTGGAATCCACAGTTATATCGTCAAAGCCAATCTGACACCCCGACAAGTCGTCGGACGCGTCAAAGAAGCTTTAAATATAGTCTAATGAATTGTTTTTAATGGGTCACTCATTGGCATTGTAAAGTAAAAGTTGCTACCAACACCAACTGTACTTTCAACCCAAATTTTGCCACCCATTTTTTCAACCATTTGCTTGCAAATCGCTAACCCCAGACCCGTACCGTCTGATGTTTTTTGCAAATAATTATCAACCTGAGAGAATTTTTTAAACAATTTACTAATTGAATCTGCAGGCATGCCAATACCAGTGTCTGTAACTCCAATCAAAACCATGCGGTCCTTTTCATTTATTTTACAAGATATAGTAACACTGCCGGTCGGTGTAAATTTGTACGCGTTAGACAGCAGATTCAATAAAACACGTTCAAATTTGTCCGGATCAGTCTTGACTCTAACACTCACGTTAGTATAGTTAAGCGCCAAACCTTTGGCCTCGTACAACAACGACACCCGGTCAATTGCCCTATTAACCATATCACCCAAAAAATTATCTGATAACTCAATCGTTAATTTACCAGCCTCTAGTTTAGACAAATCAAGCATATTATTCACCAAATCAAGCAAATTTTTAGTGTTAAGACTCATTTTATCCAGTAAGGCTTTCTGTTTTTTATTAATATTGCCTAACTGTTTAGTGCTCAAAATACTGATAAATCCCCTAAAAACCGTCATCGGAGTACGAAGTTCATGGGCGGCAACCGAAACGAACTCGTCTTTGGTTTTATCTAATTGGCGAAGTTGAGTGTTTTTAGCACGCAATTCTTTGGTAGCTTTGGCAACCTTGTCCTGAAGTGTCAGGTTTAATTCCAAAATCTCTTGCAAGGCCAAGGCATTTTGGATGGCAATGACCATCTCATCAGAAACCATATTCAAAATTTTCATATCACGATCGCTATAACCCGAAGACATATTATTACCCAGACACAGATAGCCGACTATTTTATTAGACTGAACCAGCGGCAAAATAATTTCTATTTTGTGGCTTAACATTAATTGCTGTAATAGATTATCTGGTTCTAAATTAGAAGCCGCAACCGCCCGATAATCACCACCGCAAAGTTCACTAATTTTAAGCGCGTCGGCCTGCGGTAATTGCGTGTGATGTTTAGTCCCAACTGTTATATAGTGACCGTCATTCGTATTAATAAAGAAGAAAGCTTGTTCACTTTTAAGAGTGTTGGCAATTTCATGTGACGCCCGTGTTAAAATATCACGCAAGTTAGTATTTATAGTAAGCGCATCGTTTAGACGTGTGTAAAAATCATCGGTATGGTACCTATCTTTATAAAAAATCTTGTCGGTTACTTTGTCAACAAAACGCCTTAGCGGCTGTATCAAAAAGGCCAATAATATACTTACGGTGACATTACCGACAATTCCCCATCCATTAGATGATTCATTATTAAATACTAATGACAATACAACTGCGAACGCCATATAAAACAAAACTAAAGCCCCCAAAACAAGAACATACGTAACACTTCGGACTATAGTAAGTTTAACGTCAAACAACCGATGCCTAATAATTGCATAGGCTGTAAAACCAAGAAAGAAAATAAATGAAAAATCACCTAAATGTTGGAATCTAGTGATTCCTGTGACCAGTGGTACTATAGCGCTAAATATAATATTTGACACGATAAATATTGTAGTGCCAGCGAAAAATAATTTAACCATTGGTTTGTCTTTTTCTAATATTTTCGAGTAATGGCTGACTGCGTAATAAAACAATATTAAGGCGACAGAAACAGCATAAATATTCAAGAAATCATTCAGTAGACCAAAGGTAATATCCGAAGAACCGGCAGTTATTTGAGTACTTGAGATAATTAGTGAAGTAAACACTGACAGTACAGCGAACAATAAAGACCCAACTAAAACGGCATACTTTGTAACCTTTTGACCTTTTATGCCCAAAAGTAGAAAAGTAAAAAAGTAATAGAAAATAAATATAAATAAACAAACCACACCCTCATTTAACCTGTAGTAAAGAGTAGATAGATCCGAGTTGGGTGCATTAGAGCCTAAATAAGAAAGATTAACCCAAAGAATGATAAATAGAACCATTATTGCAAATACTTGGTTAATTATCTTTTTATATGAGCTCTTCAAAACCCACAACATTAACGTAATGCTCGATACATTGACCAATAAAAGCGTTACTATTCCAAAAATATCGTAATTCATATTAACCTATCATAACCTTTCCAATTAATAATATTAATAGCCAACAGATATATTCCCCATCTACTAAAATATAAGATATAGTTCTTAACGATGAGGCCTTGGTTTCTAGTGATTTATTTAGATAGAAAAAACAATAAGGCAAAACCAGCAATAACGAGATGCTAAACAACGGCAAACTTGCAGTGAAAACTGCGGCGACAAGAGGAATAAAGGAAACGATATTTAATATTTTTAGAATATTTATAGTCTTGCTTTCACCGAAATACACTGGAAATGTCAGCAATCCTTCCTTTTTATCGGCTTTAGAATCCTTTAAATCGAAATAAATAGCGTTTAGCACTGACCTTATCAGCACAAATAAGAAGAATAAAATAAAACCGTAACCAACTGACATATTAAAATAAAAGATCGGCAAGAAAACTATTAGGCTCCAAAATAACGCAGTATAGTAATCTTTAAAACCAAGTATCTTTTTTGTAACTTTTTTCGGATATAACAACCCGCCAATTAACAAAAATATAATAAAAATTGCAGTTTGTAAGTTTACATAAATCAAAAGGAATAATATTAACAATCCGCTAATAGCCACTTTTATCATATAGGCGTTTTTATTTTTGCTTATATGTTTCGTTCTTTCAGGGTTTGATTTAATATCACTTCGTAATTCCTGCAAGTGATTTGCATTATATATCGTCAGCACAATCAGATACGAAAACACCAAGAGGATAAATGATTTATCAATATTAAGATTTAACAAAATTATAGCCACCAGCAAAACAGCAGCATTACTAATAGCTACAAAGTGTCCGCCGTAAATGACCTCATCCCAGATTGATTTAAATATGGTTTTTATTTTAAACTCCCAAGTATTCATCATATAAATATTACCGCCATTAACAACATTAGGCAATACGGTTTTACAGATTATTTTTTTCTATGGACTATGTATTCAGCCAGCGCAGCCAAAGTTTCAGTATGTTCATTTTGCGGAAGTTTTCCAAGCGATTCCAATGCATTCTGAATGTATGAATTTGCGATAGTTTCTGCATTAGTTTTGGCCTCTGTTTTTTCAATCAATTTTGTCGCCGTAATGATATCTTGGTCTGTAATTTCGGCTGAGCCTTCCAATAAATCAAGCATCGTTTTTTTATCGGCTGGATTCAATTGTTCAATTGCCGACAAAATAACAAAATTGCCCATCTTTTTCTCGATAATATCTTTGCCGATTTTCTTGCCAAATTCTTTTTCGTCGCCAAAAATGTCTAGTATATCGTCTTGAATTTGAAATGCCATTCCTAAATTAAAACCAAATTCACCTATTACCTCGGTTTGTTCAGCACTGGCGCCGGCACATATTGCCCCGGCTTTACAACTAGCGTCTAATAATATCGCTGTTTTTTGGCCAATCATTTCAAAATAATCGGCAGTTGTTATAGTTTTATATCGGTTTGTTACGACATAATTCTCATCATCACGTCCAGACCGTTCAAACAATATATCCTTTATTTCACCATCAATAATAATTTTAAGAGTTTTTGAATATAAATCGATAAGCTTCGACCCGCTATTAACATTGCCAAGCCCCGCAAAAACCGAGGCCATATATACCAGCGACATACATTCCGCAACTGATTTACCGTATTTATTCCATGTCGTTGGCTGATCACGCCTGGATAATGAATGGTCAATAATATCGTCAGTTATTAGCGTTGCATTATGCATAATTTCAATCGATGCCGCCGGATAAAGCAAGTCATCAATTTTACCGCCAAAAAGTTGTCCTGCAATAACAACCATAGCCGGACGAATTCTTTTACCACCAACACTACATTGATAAAACGCCACTTCGGCATTTTGTTTTTCAACATCTCGGGTCAATAATTCTTTGATAATTGGCTCTACTAGAACATTTATCATAGCCAATTTTTCTTTCAAGTTATTTTGTGTCATTTAACCCCGCCTGTATTTTTAATTTAATTGTAGAAAAGTTATTGATCATTTTTTCGTTTGAATTTATCAACTGGAAATTCCATATCGAGGTTAAATATCTTGCTGGCCTTTAATATTTGCCACTCGTCGGGCTGACGAAATAACATTATCAAACAATGCCACAACGGTTAATGGCCCTACGCCACCTTTAGCTGGGGTAATAGTCAAATCGTTACGCTGCCGAACTTCAGCGCTTAAATCGCCAACAATCTTGCCGTGTTCAGCGGCCGTTCCGGCATCAACAACTGTGGCGCCATGTTTAATCATTTCACTTGTCACCAACCCAGGAATACCTGTCGCCGTTACGATAACTTCAGCATTTTTAATCTCGGCTGCCAAATCAATAGTTTTACTATCGTAAACCGAAACATTATGACCAGCACTAATCCATAATTTGTTCAGTGGCGCACCAACCAAACGACCGTTGCCAACAATAGCGATTTTTTTACCACGCAGTTCAACATTATATCCCGCTAGTAGCCAATCAATAGCCATAGCAGTTGCGGGAGTAAAGTTTGGGTTCTGTCCCAGCCCATCAACATCTTTTTCCGAGGCAACCGCATTAACTGCAGCGGCTGTTAATGTTTGGTCGGCCAGTGGTAGTTGAATGATAATGCCATGAACATTTTCATCACGATTCAACTTTTCAATTTGGTCTAATAATTCAGCATCTGATGGATTATAGACATCTACTTCAACTGTAATATCTTCACCGTAAGCTTGTTTTAAGCGAATATATGTGTCGATAACTGGGTTGTGACCTGTAAAAATAATTGCCAAACGCGGAACAACACGCCACGACAAACGCAGGGCGCGTACTTGTTTTAGTTGGCGTTCTTTAATATAGCCAGCCAGTTCTAAACCGTCTAAAATCTTCATCACTACATCTTAACAAATTTTAAGCTCAAATGTTAGCATAAGTGTTGTATAAACATTGGTCACACGTTACAATAACCATAAGTATATATTTAAATAAACGGGGTGTGGATAATGGATTTCGAAAAATACAGGCGTGTTACCAATTACTTGACTGCAGCACAAATATTTTTACAAGATAACTTCTTGCTTGAAAGACCATTAACCGCTGATGATGTGAAGCCACGTTTGTTGGGACATTGGGGTTCAGGTCCCGGCGTAAACTTTGCCTATGCCCACCTTAATAAAATGGTCAAAAAATACGGCCAAGAAATGATGTTTGTTTTAGGGCCGGGACACGCCTTTCCAGCACTACAAGCTAACCTGTTTTTGGAAGGATCATTGGGTGAATTCTACCCCGCTGCTACCCACACCTATGAAGGTATTGAATATATTTGCAAAAACTTTAGCTGGCCATATGGTTTTCCAAGCCACTCTAACCCAGGCACTCCTGGCGTCATCCTTGAAGGTGGCGAATTAGGTTATTCATTATCAACTTCATACGGTGCAGTTTTGGACAACCCAAACATGATTGTCGCCTGTTTAGTCGGTGACGGTGAAGGCGAAACCGGACCAGCGGCGGCTGCTTGGCATTTAAATAAAATCGTTGACCCTCGAACGAACGGTACAGTATTACCAATCCTCCACCTAAACGGTTATAAGATTTCTGCACCAACTGTTTTTGGCCGAATGAGTGACGAAGAATTAATTGCACTATTTACTGGTTATGGATACAATCCACGTATTGTTAGTGGCGATGATCTGGACCAACAAATGGAAGACACCCTAGATTGGGCTCACCACACTATTTGGTCTATTAAACAATCCCCAGAACCGATTGTTGCGCCAAAAATGCCAATGATTATTATGCGTACCATCAAAGGATGGTCAGGCGTCAAAGAACTAGACGGCAAAAAAATCGAAGGTAACTGTTTATCACACCAAGTTGTGTTGTCCGAAGCTAAAACCGATCCAGAACAATTAAAAATGCTCGAGGAATGGTTGCGATCATACAAAATCGAAGAATTATTCAACCGTGAAACTGGATTTGGTGATTTCGTCCGCGAAATCGCACCCGAAGGCGATCAACGAATGGGTATGTCACCTCATGCACGCGGTGGCGATGCGGTTTATAAACCACTAAATCTGCCAGATGTTAGACAATTTTCTGCCGATGCAACTAACCCCGGCCAAAGTTTGTCTAGTAGTATGATTCAAACTGGCAAATATCTAGCCGAGGTATTCAACCTGAACCAAGAAAACCGAAACTTCCGCATGATGTCACCCGATGAAACATATTCTAATAAATTAGATGCTGTATTCACAGCTACATCACGTGGTTGGGTATGGCCACACGAACCATGGGATATGGACATGAAGACAGACGGACGAGTTATGGAAATGCTCAGCGAACATAACCTACAAGGTTTAGCCCAAGGCTATACCATAACCGGCCGACACTCAGTCTTTGCCAGCTATGAGGCATTTATCCAAGTAGTATCCAGCATGGCTGATCAGTATGCTAAATTCCTCAAACACGGCGCCGATTTTGCATGGCGTGGTACTTTCCCATCACTAAACTACATTCTGACCAGTTCAGCTTGGCGCCAGGACCACAATGGTTTCAGCCACCAAAACCCTGGATTTATAGACGATGTTTTACGCCGTCATGGTAACTTTGTCGATGTATATTTCCCTGCTGATACTAACAGTACGTTGGTTGTTATGGAAAAAATGCTGTCATCTACCAAACAAATTAACGTCGTAGCTGCTGGTAAAACCGCTGAACCACAATGGTTAACAGTTGAACAAGCTTACGACCAAGTCAACGCCGGAATTATGGTTTGGGACTTTGCAAGCGATGAAAACCCAGACGTAGTTTTGGTTGGTATTGGTGATTATCCAACCAAAGAAATCATAGCAGCAATCGATTTAGCTAAACGAGAATGGCCTGATGTCCGAATTCGCTGTATTAACGTCAGCTCACTCACCACCCGTGGTTTTGGCCAAGGTAAAAACCATATCAATCACGAACAATTTAACGAATTCTTTACGACCGACAAACCAGTTATTTGTAACTTCCACGGCTACCCTGAAACAATCAAATCTACCTTATTTAATTATAATGCCGACGCCAGCAGGTTTGATGTCCGCGGTTATATTGAAAGTGGCAGTACAACTACACCGTTTGACATGCACGCTCGCAACCGAACCAGTCGATACAACATCGTTATGGCAATCTTTGAAAGATTGGCCGAAATGGGTCGCATATCAAACGACGAGGCACATGCAATCGTCAATAAATACCAGCAAAAACTCTTTGATAATATTGACTACATAAAAGAATTTGGCATTGATACACCAGAGATAGACAACTGGGCATGGAAAGCTGAAGTCGACACCACTCAGCACATATCGACTGATACTTCAGGCGACTACGGCAAAATTTAGTAAAACAATTAACAAAAAAACGCCATGATTTGATGGCGTTTTTTTGTTATATTTTAAATTTCAAATCTCGTCTTTTTTCTCGTTGATAAATTCTGCCCATTGTCGAATCAGACGCAGAACTGTTTTAAGAGGTAATTCGATAATCGTATCCAAAATTAAGGCTACAATATTAATCTTTTTATACTTTTCAGATACCCATTGTCCCAACAAAATAAATGGCATGTATAGAAAATCGCGCAGAGTCATAATTAAACCAGATTTAGCAGTAACCAACTCTAGTTCGCGAACAAATCCCGACAACCTAAATCCAAGGAAGCTAGCAGTTGCAAAGAATATAAAGAATATTGCACCTTGAACAATATTAAATTGCAAATTAATAAGGATATTTGTGACCAAACCAAATACCAGCAAGAACATAACGATAAAGGCAACCTTAAACCCAACCGGATATTTAGTCTTTTTAGAAGCTGGATACAAATTAACCTTGCTTTGATCGCCATATAACATATTGTCGGCATATTGCTGAATTGCCTTGGTGTTAGCTGTTCCAGGTAATTTTAGACCCAATCGCAAAACGGCCATATAAACAACTGGTGCCAACAAATTGATAATTAAAGGCACATACAAAATATGACCGATAGTCACCATGTCATATGGGACTTCAACCCCGACGCCAATAATACTTTTGGTGATAATCAAGAATATAATACTTTTAATCAGACCACTGTTAAGCTTTTTGTTAGCTTCTTTGTATTCTTTTTGAATTTGAGCTGAATATGCAGTATGGAAATGACCGCTGTTGTTTAGTAGTTCACTAATATTTTCATTATCTTGAATCATGTTTTTCAAAATACGAAGTGGCGCACCGAATTTATTGATATAACGAGTAATTTTTTCGGTTAATTCTGAATCAAAAATCACGTCGATGTTTTGGTGGAAGTTTAAATATTCAACAATATTAACATCCGATACATTATAAAGTCGCTGCATGTCAAAACGAACGCTAGCAATATCAGATTTCAGTAATGACTTGTAAACCGCAACATAAAGACTAGCTTCATAATTTGTCGTTTCGGAAGTTGCGGTTATAAACAAATCTTTTTGTAATATAGTCTGATAATGTTGGTAAGCAAAACGGATATAAACAGATTCAATCGAATCGTCGATTATAATCTTTTCACTCTCGACAGATAATAAATCTAGAGTCCATTTTTGAGCAATATTAGATTTTACGCCAGAATCTTTGAGTCTCCAAAAATTGCCATAATGTTTTTGGATAATTGCACCAAGTTGATCGATAATTTCAACTGGTTGGCTGTCGTTTTCGATATAGCCAGACTGAATTAATTCGATTACTAACTCTTCGGCAATTGGCTTGCCAATTAAAGTATTATTTTGAAACGAAAGATTTCGTACAAAAAAACGACGTAAAGCATTTTGAACCAACAAATGTTCTTGCAAATATTCAGCCGCATTACGTAATTGTTCGTAGGCAACCGAAACATCTCGGCCCACACCAGCCACATTTATTCGTTGAACGTCATTGTCAACTTTTTTAGCCGACCTGGCTGCTGCCAGTTGAACACTTAACTGATGGCCATTTGCGCCTAATTGCTTGTGTGTAGTCATAAATGATTCTTATTTAAATCCTAATTAATCTATAGATTATTCGATATTGTCTTAATCAATGATATCACCTTTTGATTAGCGCGAGTTATCAATTAACAATAGTGATTTTGGCAGTTTTTGTAGCCGACATTGTTACATTGCCACCAATTGGTAGTGTCAGCATCGGTAAAGTATGCCCGAAATCAACTCCACAAATTACTGGGATTTCCCCGAGCTGCTTTGAGATAACGATATTAACAATATCAACTTCTGATACTTTACCATCTGGTTGAAACCGCCCAATAATTACTCCTTGCAAATTACTACGTACATTTGGTAGTTGCAATATCGACTCTAACCGTCTAGAAAACTCTCGGGCTGTATATTTACCAGCTTCGTCGTCATCTTCTATCGCTAAAATAAATTTTGTATCAAAACTGGGCTGATATTCCGTTCCTTGTAACAGATAGAATGTGCCTAAATTACCGCCGATTAATACCCCTTCAGCTTTACCTTCTTGTAACACAACCCAGGGTTTTGTTTTGTAATTTTTTCTACTAGTCCAAGTTCCCCATTTTTCGCTTTTCGTCAATTCAATCTGATTCAATCCACTAAGGACCCGATAAAGATTATCTAACGTATATCGCCACTGTTTATTATTGCCGATAATGTGATAGGTCGGCCCCAGATATCCAATATTGCCGGTTTTTGCATAGATAGCATTTAAAAGTGCAGTGATATCCGAAAAACCAATCATAGGTTTGGGATTGTTTTTTAACAACTCCCAATCAATATAAGGCAAAACTTCATTCGACAACCAGCCGCCTTGCATAGCTAGGATAGCTTTAACGTTTTTATCTTTGTATGCATCGTTCAAATCGTCGGCTCGATCAGTGGCTTTTGCTGTTCCCATATATAATACATTTTTAATGCGCTTGCCAAATGTCACTTTATACCCCAAAGATTCTAACCGTTTAAAGGCCCGTTCATATTGGCGTTTCGAATCAGCCCGTTCGCTTAAAGATGACGCAATAACTCGAATTTCGTCACCAGATTGTAGTGGACTATATTTTTCCATATATACCTATATAATAACAGATTAAACCATACAAAAAAGCACCAACCATATTCACGAGTGGCGCTTTATGTTAAATATTATACGCTCGTAATTATGATGATTTGCTTAATTTTTCAATTATTTTAAAGTGATTTGATCCGCCACTTGACTAGCGAATCTAGGGTTTATCAAATGATCGACAGCATTTAGTTTAGTAATTCTTACGTGTTCAAATATTTTTAATCTGTCGATACTTTCTTGAACCAAAAATTCATCAAAAGTACCGTGAATAATATGAACTGGTATTTTGATATTTTTGATATCACTATACGTATTTTGGTCGATGACGGTGTTAAGTAGCGACAACCTAAAACTATTCCAATTCTCATCAGTTATATCAAGGCCATCATTAACACGTAACAGTTTGCGTAAACGCTGTGAATTATCAATCGTAAATTGCTTGTTTTGCAACAGATATTTATAAGCATTTAGATATATATCAGTGTGAGCGCGCGAAATATTGGTATGCTGTTCGTTATCTTTAGAGTAAAGCGGCAAACTCAACAGATACGCTTCTTTGACTTCATTGGGATAACGGTTGCAATAATATGATGAAATTATAGCGCCCATTGAATGACCCACAATTTTAAATGGCTTACGAACTTTCAATTTTTTCAAAGTATTATGGATATACATCGCATGGTCAGCCACGGTATATTTTAAATCGACTGGTTTTGGTGATTGCCCAAAACCCAGTAAATCCAGTGCAATAACTCGATATTTTTCTGTGTCCAATACTTTCAATAAAGGATCCCAAGTTTTTGAAGTAGCGGCGATGCCGTGCAATAAAACAATCGTTGGTTTTCGTCGACCACCCGAATCGAACGCAACATTCAGATAGCGAGGGGTCCTTAGACTATCAATTAAATCCTGGAAAAACCTAAGCATATGCAGTTAGTATATCAAACCCTTAATTCTTCGTAATATCTGATTAAGTTAGTTCTTTTTTGGGATACCGATTTTATCAAGGTAATTATCAATCAATAACCTTGTATCAACAGGGGTAATAGTGTACAATCAGTTTTTGTAAACGGGCCAGTAGCTCAGCTGGTTAGAGCACCTGCCTCTTAAGTAGGTTGTCGAGGGTTCAAGTCCCTCCTGGCCCTCCAAATAAAATAATCATCCATAAGGATGGTTATTTTATTTGGATGCTACGCAGGGGGGACTTAAAGCTTCGACAACCCTTGGGTTGTCTGAGGGTGAGAACCGCCACGTCGGCGGTTCGCAAGGCCGGAAGCCGGATGACGAACGTCACCGACTGAGGCGGGGTCGCGGAAATTTGCAAAGCAAATTATCTGTGGCTAATTCCCCGCTGGCCCTCCAAATTAAATATCCATCCTTCAGGATGGTTATTTATTTTGGAAGTGCTAGGCGATTGAAGTTTCGACTTGTCGAGTTTGCATTTTTTACAACACTCACTCTGTCACATATACCCTTTGCAAGGTTTATCCTTGCAAAAAAGCATAGGCAAAATAATAAACCCATCGATGATGAGTTTATTATTTTGGTACACCCGGACGGATATCGCCAGCAAACTGTCTCCTCCGCTCATTCGCGAAAAAATGTAAACACTTTTTCGCTCCAATCACTACGCCGAACCTGCCGACCTTAGATTTTGTAGGCAAAATCCAAGTCGGCGGTTCAGATTCGTATCGGCATGACCAAAGAAAACAGACTAGATATACTAGTCTGTTTTCTTTGGTACACCCGGACGGATTCGAACCGCCGACCCTCTGTTCCGAAGACAGATGCTCTAATCCACTGAGCTACGGGTGCTTATTGCACGATTGTGCGTTCTTGTGCGATGACAATTAGAGCAAATGATTTCACATTTTTGTATCTCTTTTTTCAACGCACCAATTCGGCCAGTTGCAGATAGAAAATTAATGCTAAATTCCTTGTCCTCTAAGTGATCAAAGTCCATTACATAGTACGGGTATTTCACTCCACAGTCAAGACAAGGAGAGCCTTCTTTCATTTTTTTCGTAAAATCTCGAATATATTTTCTATATTTTTTATTCCTATCTAAATAATCCTGCTTATTAGCGTGATAATGACGCTTACTTGCAGCATGCTGGTCTTCTATATTTTTATAAGCCATATTTAAGATTATAACATATAGACAACGTTCGAATCTTTATACTGTCCGTATATTTTCCAAGGTCGAATCTTGGAAAATTACAACATTAAGTCAGTGGTTAAAAAGTAACTGGCTATATTCCAATTACCAACAGTTAAATCCCAATAGCCAAAATAAGCTATAATAAAACCATATGGATATCCACACAAACATCCCGCTTAAAAACTATACGACCATGAAACTTGGTGGGCCTGCCCGATTTATGACCGAGGTTCGCACACCACAAGAAGTTGCCGAAGTTTATAAAAACGCCAAAACTCAAAATATACCCGTATTTATTTTGGGCGGCGGCAGTAATGTCATTGCCCGCGATGAGGGCTTTGCCGGTATTATTGTTCGAATGCGAATTGCCGGATTTGCAATTATTGCTGATGATATGAACTCAACAACTATTAAAATCGGTGCTGGTGAAGAATGGGATTCTGTCGTAAAACGTGCAGTTGATATGCGCCTAAGTGGCATCGAAGCTATGTCAGCAATCCCTGGAACGGCTGGGGCGACACCAATCCAAAACGTCGGTGCTTATGGTCAAGAAATCGCTGACACATTGCAGTCCGTCGAAGCATACGACAGCCGCGAAGACACGTTTGTAATTTTACAAAATGCCGATTGTAGGTTTGCTTACCGCCACAGTATTTTCCGCGACGAATCGGTCGGACGATATGTCATCACTTCGATTACTTTGAAATTATCAAAAAATCTGCCGACACCGCCATTTTACGACGCATTGCAAACATACCTGGACGAACATAATATTCAAATCTTTACCCAAGAAATAATTCGAAACGCTGTTATAGCAATCCGCAGCAATAAACTCCCCGACCCTAGAATCGCACCCAATACTGGATCATTTTTCAAAAACGCCATTGTTGAAACTTGGCAATTGGAAAGTTTGAAGGCTATAAACCCTGATATTCCGCTGTTTGACATGGGCGACGGACATTACAAAGTTCCGGCCGGCTGGCTAATTGATAAAGCAGGACTTAAAGGTCAATTATTGTTTGGTTTTCGTGTTTACGACAAAAATGCACTAGTTTTAGTTAACGAATCCGCCACTTCTTATGCCGACCTAGCAAATGCCCGTGACGCAATCATTGGCAAAGTTCGCGACATGTTCCGAATCCAAATTGAACAAGAACCTCTAGAGATATAAACCCGCTTGCGATTAGACCCTAAAACGATTATGATTATAGTAATGAAACGACGTGGGTTTACTATCGTAGAGTTACTAATTGTTATCACTATCATGGGTGTCTTGTTAGTCTTAAGCGTTGCAAGTTTACGAAGCTCTCAAGCCAGCTCTCGTGACGTTGAGCGAAAAACCGATATAGAATCAATCGTTCTGGCATTAGATGATTATTATATAAATGGGTCAGACCTCAGCATAACTGTCGGTAAATACCCTTCAACATCACTAGTTAGCAATAACTTTACAATCAACGACCTAAAAAAGACCTTGCGTGATATTGATATAAAATCACTCACTGCCCCTAATGTCACCAACCCGACCACGACATTCAAAGCCGCCGTCAATAATACACAAACGACAGCTGGTGTTTTACCGCAACCAACAGTTGATCAATATATTTATCAGCCGATAATGAACGATGGCACATTATGCACCCTAGAATCTCAGGAATGTCGCAAATTTAACTTGTATTACAGATTAGAGGCAGATAACACCGTATATATGGTGACAGGAAAAAATCGATGAAAAGCATATCTAAACAATCAGGCTTTACTGCTGTCGAATTATTGGTCACATTATTTATTGCCGCAGCATTTTTAATGTCTGGATATCAACTTTATAGTTTGATTATGAAAGATGGTGGCGAAGTTCGTGCAACCGCCAAAGCCAGCAACGTAGTTTATGATTATATGCAACGATATAAACCATCAGCAACTAATCCTTGCACCTCCCAAACACCTTTGACAGATTCAGCAATTACCGTTGATACATTGTCAAACACAACAATCACAGTCGCTATAACCTGCCCGTACAGCGCCACCCCGTCATTATCTAAAATCACCGTCACAATGAAATATAACACCCCTCAACAAACAGTCAGCAATTCAACTTATGCCAAACCATAACAAATATCCCCGTAATTCCGGTTTCTCTTTGATAGAAATGTTGGTTGTAGCTCCAATTGTCATTCTGATGATTGGTATATTTGTTAGCGCAATTGTTGCGATGACTGGTGACGTATTGTCGACGCGCAGCGCTAATTCCCTTTCGTACAATATACAGGATGCTCTGGACCGTATCGGTGCAGACATAAAATTAAGCGGCGGGCTGCTGGCAACAAATAATATTATCTTGTCTTCGCCACAAGGTTTTAATAACGACACTACAAATTTTAAAAATGTTGACGCCACAAATGGCACGATGTTAATTTTAAACAGCTATACCACTACTAGCAACCCATTAAATTCAACTCAAAACATACTTTATATGTCTAACCAGCCTAACCCCTGTGGAAGCGCGCAAATCAACCAAAACCCACCAGTCATGTTCAACACCGTCTATTTTGTAAAAAATAATACTTTATGGCGTCGAGTTATTGCGCCATCAAACTATGCAACTGTTGGCTGTTTAGGGGCATCTGTTGGTATGCCCTGGCAACAACCCAGTTGTGCAACCGTAGTTGCAGGCACAATCTGTAAAACTCTAGACCAAAGATTGGTTGATAATGTCGCCACAAATGGTTTTATTGTTAGTTATTACACGAACAACAATTCTACCGTGCCAAATGCTACCGCCAGCGATAACACTAAATCTAATAGCGTCAGACAGTCAGCATTACAAACATCCAGTACGGTCAGTGTAACTATAAATGCCACCGCAACCGCAGCAGGGCGCACCGCCACCCAAACTGGCACGATTCGCGAAATTAGCCCGAATAATAATATCAATTCAACTGCCGATACAATGTGGTCATCATTTAACATGCAAAATAGCTGGGTTGATCATGGGGGGGAATACTTTCAAAATGGTTATCGCAGGACCAAGGATGGTGTTGTTGTATTACACGGTTTATTGCGAAGAAGTAGTGGGTCAATAGTGTCCGGCGAAATAATCGGGACCCTACCAGTCGGGTACAGACCATCCGAACAATTAATATTCCAAACTAGTACAAACCCAAATGCAGCATCACGTGTTGACGTTTGTACAGATGGAACTGTACGCGTACTATCTGGTGATCCAGGATGGCTATCACTCGACGGTATAAAATTCTTGTCATCCGATGCACCAGTCGTATTCACAAATTTAACGCCACAAAATAATTGGGTACCATACGGATCACCATTTTCAGCACCAGCTTATGCAATTGACGCAGACGGTAGAGTGCATGTAAAAGGGCTCGTAAAGAATGGCGTGGTCACAGACGGAACACCAATAGTTACCTTGCCTGTTGGCTATCAGCCATTAGAATACAATCATATAGCAGTCGACAATACCGGTGCGTCTGGTTTTATTGGAGTTGATACAAATAAAAATATTGTTGCAAAAGGTGGAGCTAACGGATATCTATCGTTACAATCAATATTTTATACTTCAAGCTACACCGATTGGCATGGTATGACATTACAAAACGGGTGGGTTTATTATGGCTCAAGCCTTACTACACCCGCATACACCAAAGCAACTGATGGACTTGTTAGTTTGAAAGGATTAATCAAAACCGGAACAGTAGGAACTACCATAACTACCCTTCCAGCCGGTTATAGACCAGCCCAAAGGATTTTATATCACAGTGTCAGTTCTGGTGTTTACTATAGATTAGATATCAACAGTAACGGCGATGTTATTTGCGTATCAGGCAACAACGGTTGGATGTCACTGGACGGAGTTGTATTCTACGCCGATAATTAATCCAATTGTGCTAAACACAAAAAATATAGTATATTATAACCATAACCAATATCTGGGGGGCTTTCATGATTAACAGAAACATCGATATCAAAAAATCACACGGGTTCACAATCGTAGAACTGCTGGTTGTTATCGTTGTCATCGGTATCTTGGCCGCTATTACGATTATTTCTTATACTGGTATCTTGCAAAGGGCCAATACTACCAAGGCCCTCAGTAACGCTCAATCAGCCCAAAACGTAGCTGAAATCTATTTTTCAGATAAAACCGCATACCCAGTTACAACTGGCGACTTCAGTCGTGAAGACATAAGCGCTCAGTTGCCTTCAGGGGTAATAATTGCACTTGGCCAAGGCGGTACGCTTGCAGGCGGATGGACTGGTGTCGAACCACTCAACCTACTGCCGGATTCAGATAAAACGATGACGGTAACATGGGCATGTTCAGGTGGTACAGCAAGTGACAGCAACTGCGTTGGTGCAACTGGTGGCAAGATTACATATTGGGACTTTACTGGCACACCAGCCGTATCCACAAACATTCTTTACGTTGGTATGGCTAAATCAACTTCGACTTTTTTCACACCTTCTTCGTAAAACAACAGATTATAAATATAATAAAAATAGGACCTGCGAAAGTAGGCCCTATTTTGTATCACATTGTGCTTGTGTTTATAAAATTAGTAAATTATAATGTTATCAGTTCAGCTATATAAAAAATTAGGGAGGCAACAGAACATGACAAATACAACAAACGTAATCAAAAAAGAACGCGGTTTCACAATCGTAGAACTTTTGGTTGTTATCGTTGTTATCGGTATTTTGGCGGCGATTACTATCGTTTCTTATACTGGTATCACAGCCAAGGCAAATGCAGCTGCCACAAAACAAATGGCATCTAACATTATCGCTAAAGCCGGTATCTATCAAACAGAAGGTTCAACACTTAACTGGCCACTAACAGGTGCGCTTGCTATGTCAGCAACCGATTCATCATCGGCTATTACTGGTATAACGGTACAAAATGGCGCAACTTTAGCTGCTGCAAGTATGACAAAGATTTCATACCAGGTCTGTGGTACTACATCACAGACTGGTGCTGTTTTCACAGCACCAGCTAACTTAGCAGCTATTACTAACCCAACCGGCGTTATTGTTGGATACTGGGATTACAGTCTAGCAACACCAGCACAAGCTACATTGTCCGCTGGAAACGCAGCCGCAGGTACAGCTGGACCATACATTTCAGGTGGAACAACATACGCAAACCTTGTTGCATGTTACTACACAGCTAGCTAGTTAATATAACTAAATAGCTTTTAAACCCCCAGAAAACTGGGGGTTTAAACATGCCAATACAATAATGCTATTAACTCATAATAAAAACTCACGATATCGCTTGTGCTAATAACGATGACATAGTATTATATTACTATTATAATTATAATTAAATTACATTTCATAGGGGGCTTTAAAAAATGATGTCAATCAACACAATTAATAACCAGAGCCACGGTCTTACGATCATAAAACATTCAGGAAAACTGAATCACGGTTTCACAATCGTAGAACTGCTGGTTGTTATCGTTGTTATCGGTATTTTGGCAGCGATTACTATCGTTTCTTATACTGGAATTACCGCCAAGGCTAATACAACTGCTAATAAAAATAATGCCAACAGCGTTCGTCGTGTAGCGCAAATAGTATATACTAATACTAGTTCATTCCCAGTAACAAACGCCACTTCAGCTACAGTAATTGCTGCATTGAATGCTAGCGATGCTAAGATCCCATCAGGTCTTACTGTAACAAACGGTGCCGTAGCATCAGGATCAGCTATCACTTACGTACTTAAGGGTGCAACAGGCATCTGTGTTGGATACTGGGACTACAGCGGTGCTGGTTCAGCAGCTTGGTTGTACGCCGGTGACGCAACAACAGGTACCAGCGGTACACCTTCAACTTGCGCTTAACAAAACGCTTGTGCTAATGTAAATTTTGTAGTAAATTATAAACATAATAAATAATTAGGGGGCACACATGACACAAGGAAATATCAAAATCAAAGAACGCGGTTTCACAATCGTAGAACTTTTGGTTGTTATCGTTGTTATCGGTATTTTGGCAACGATTACTATCGTTTCTTATACTGGTATCACAGCTAAAGCAAATACAGCTGCTAACAAACAAAATGCAAGTAGTGTTATTGCTACTGCTCAAATCGTTTACGCTAATACAAGTTCATTCCCAGTAACAAGCGCTACTTCAGCTACAGTAATTGCTGCATTGAATTCTAGCGATGCTAAGATCCCATCAGGTCTTACTGTAACAAGTACATCTGTGACTTCAGGCACAGCTACTGCGCTTTCCTACCGCCAAAAAGCTAATACTGGTATCTGTGTTGGATACTGGGATTACAGCATTCCTGGCGTAGCTTACCTATTCGGTGGCGATGCAACAGCTGACAACGGTACAGCCTGTTCATAGAACTTAGTTTATAGAACATTTAATATCCCTCACACGAGGGATATTAAATTTGTATTTATTATTTAATTATTTGTCACTTGGCAATGGAAAAGATTTAGCTAACTTGATAACTTGCAACCTTATTTTAGCTAACTCGGCTGGGTTTTCACGATTATCAATCGCCTGTTTCATCCAACTAGCAATTTGCACCATATGTACCTGTTTTAGCCCGCGTGTCGTAACGGCAGGCGTTCCTAGTCGAATACCGCTAGGCCTGAACGGTGGCAATGTATCATCAGGAATCGCATTAGCGTTAAGTGTCAATCCAATAGCGTCCAAAGCCACCTCTGCGGTCTTGCCATCAATTCCAAAGCTCTTGTACACATCAGCTAACATCATATGATTACTGGTTCCACCTGTAACCAACTGAAAGCCATGCTTTTTCAACTCGTCCGCCAAGGTTGAAGCGTTATCCAAAATCTGTTGCGCGTAAACCTTGAACTCGGGTTGTAGTGCCTCATAAAAAGCCACGGCCTTGGCTGCAATCGAATGCATATGTGGGCCGCCCTGCATACCAGGGAAAATTGATCGGTCAATAAGTGTTGGGATGTTTTCTAGCGTCTTTTCGGGTGCTTTTAATGGGTTCCCTACTTTGCCCATCGACAATATCATGCCGCCACGTGGACCACGTAATGTTTTATGAGTGGTTGTTGTTATAACATGAAAACCATAATCAAATGGGTTCTTGGCAACACCGGCGACAATTAAACCTGCAATATGAGCCATATCGGCCATCAACAGGGCTCCAACTTCATTACCAATTGCAGCAAATTTAGCGTAATCTAATTCTCGTGGATATGCACTAAACCCAGCCAAGATGATTTTTGGCTTGTGTTTTAAGGCTAATTCACGTAATTCTTCGTAATCAATCTCGCCTGTCGAAGTATCTTTCATTTTGTAGCGTACGAAATTATACAATTTAGCACTACGAGTAACCGGCGCACCGTGCGTCAGGTGCCCACCATGACCCAGGTCCATCGCAATGACCGTATCACCTGGTTCGAGCCACGCACTGTACACAGCCTCGTTTGCAGGGGCTCCAGAGTGTGGTTGAACATTGGCATGGTCACATCTAAATAGTTGTTTAGCACGGTCAATTGCCAATTGTTCTACTTTGTCAGTATATTCCTGGCCACCGTAATAGCGTTTGCCTGGATAACCTTCAGCATATTTATTAGTTAAAACACTGCCAAGTGCCGTCAAAACATCACGACTTACGTAATTTTCGCTTGGAATTAGTTCTAGCCCTTCACGTTGCCTAACCTCTTCGCCGGCAATATAATCGGCAATCAATTTGTCTTTCATAACCTAACCTCCTAAACCTATTAATATAATTATATCACCTACTACCTACTAAATCTTCATTGACTTGTATATCATGATTGATATATTATTGATTACATGACAAACGATGATTATAAAGTTAAAATCGGAACCTTAATTCAAGATACCAGACAGTCACGAGGACTAACCCAAGCCCAACTGGCAAAAGCCTTAAACACTAGTCAAAGTGCGATTAATCGCATCGAAAAGGGTGGACAAAATATCAGCCTTGAGATGTTGGCCCGTATTAGTGACGTTTTGTCAAGCGAACTTGTCACCTTGAATCAATCTGGAAAAATCAATTTCAGCATCAATGGCGGCAAAAAACTATCAGGCGATATTGAAGTTAAAACCAGCAAAAACGCTGCTGTTGGCCTACTTTGCGCCAGTTTATTGAACCATGGCACGACAACTTTGCGCCGAGTCGCCCATATCGAAGAAGTTAACCGTATTATTGAAGTATTACAAAGTATTGGCGTCAAAGTTAAATGGCTAAATGACAGAAACGACCTGGAGATTACTCCACCAGCCAGATTAAAACTGGATAGTATGGATATTAAAGCTGCCCAAAAGACCCGAACAGTAATTATGTTGCTGGGACCCCTGTTGCACCAATACAAAGAATTTAAACTACCATTTGCCGGTGGATGCAACCTGGGAACACGCACCGTTGAACCTCATATGACAGGCCTGGCGCCGTTTGGTTTGAACGTCGAAGCAACTGGTGAGTATTATCACGCTACTGTCACCAAAAAGGCCGTTACGCAGACTATCCTATTAACAGAACGTGGCGATACCACGACCGAAAACGTCATCATGGCGGCTGCCCTTTATGATGGTGAAATTACTATTCGAAACGCCAGCCCAAATTACATGGTCCAAGATTTATGCTTTTTCTTGCAAAAGTTAGGTGTCAAAATTGAAGGTATCGGCACGACTATTTTAAAGATTCACGGTGTTCGTAGCATTAATAAAAATGTCGAATACTATCCTAGTGAAGACCCAATCGAAGCTATGAGTTTAATTGCCGCCGGCATCGTCACCGATTCTGAAATAACAGTCAAACGAGCGCCGATTGAGTTTATCGAAATCGAACTTGCCATCCTTAAAGGAATGGGTCTGCAATACGAAGTTAGTGCTGAATATCCAGCCCGAAACGGCGAAACCAGACTAGTTGATATCAAAATATTACAATCAAAATTAAAATCCCCCAAAGACAAACTACACAGCATGCCGTTCCCTGGTGTTAATATGGACAACTTACCTTTCTTGGGCCTAATAGCTACCACTGCCCAGGGTCGGACCCTCGTACATGATTGGTCATACGAAAACCGTGCAATTTATTTTACAGAACTTAGCAAATTAAACGCCGGTATAGAATTAGTTGACCCACACCGAGTTTATATAACTGGTCCAACCAAATGGAAACCTGCCGATATCGTTACTCCACCAGCTTTGCGTCCATCCGTTGTTATATTACTAGCCATGTTGGCCGCACCAGGGCGATCGATATTACGCGACGTATATTCAATAAATCGCGGCTATGAAGATTTTGCCAACCGATTAAATACGTTAGGCGCCGATATTGAAACCTTGCGCGAGATTTAAGCGTACGGGTTATAAGTTCGTGATTGTGGTTCACTGAAGCGCTTTTGGCTACTTAATCCAGGTCGTTGCCCTAATGACTGACCTCGTCGAATAGTAGAACGGTCAATCTGATGTTCGGCAACGGGTTTTGCCCTTAGGGCGCCGTATGTACCGCCAATAGCCGACCGATGATAATTGTCAATTATTTTACGGTTACGGTCAATTAATTGTCGCTGTTCGAATGATATCGAGGCAGTTGATCCAATCTGATTACCCTGCGCCACTACAGCATAGCCATTACTATGAAACGGCTTGTCGTCATCGGGTTTTACTATGTGGTTATTTAAATCCATGTTGGTTTTTGCCTTTGTTTGATTATATTATACGCAATATCTAGTGAATGTGCTAATGACGGGGATTGGTCACGATAAAAATCATTCTAATTTTTTCGCGACCCCGCCTCAGTCGGTGACGTTCGTCATCCGGCTTCCGGCCTTGCGCAGTGCAGACTTGCACTGCTCACCCGCTACCACCGCGGGTTCAATACCCGTAACGTTCCAAATAAAAAAGAAGGCATAAAGCCTTCATTTTTATTTGGGGCGAATGACGGGGATTGAACCCGCTACCTTCGGAACCACAACCCGACGCTCTAACCAGATGAGCTACATTCGCCATATCGGTGATTGGACTAAGATATTGTAACAGATTAAAAGAGATATGAAAATACAGGCTAGTACTTTCCTTTACGATATGACCTCTGGTATAATATAAAAACGCGCGGGCGTCGTATAAAGGCTAATATGTCTGCCTTCCAAGCAAACGATGAGAGTTCGATTCTCTCCGCCCGCACCAAAGAAAAAAGTTGTGTCCCTGGATACAACTTTTTTCTTTGGTATGTGTTGGTGAATCGAACTCTCATCGACGATTCGCTGTCCAGCGAAGAGTCAGATGAGAGTTCGTGAAGCGCCGTGCAGCAAAATCAGTTTACTTATTTTGCCAACAAGCGAAAATAGGGAATGAAATGACCGCCTTCTCTCCGCCCACACCAAAGAAAAAGAGATTCGTTGAATCTCTTTTTCTATGGTCTGAGTTGGTTTTTATTCAGCGTGTTCTTCCGCTTCTGCCCTGTCACCATCTTCTTTGGTTACATGAACTGTTCCATGTGGGTGTTGTACTGGTGAATAAATTGAATAAACTTTCAAAGCAACATCACCACTACTAATTAGATTATGCCAAGTACCAGCTGGTACAACAACAGCATCGCCATCGACTGCTTGCCAAACTTGCAATTCGCCTTCAGATGGACCCATACTGACGGTTGCCTGCCCTTGTTCGATTCGCAAAAATTGATCATGAGTTGGATGAACTTCCAAACCAATATCATGCCCTGGTTCAATCGACATTAATGTAATTTGTGAATGTTCGCCAGTCCACAAAGTTGTCCTGTAATTCATATTTTCAATCGTTGCAGCTTCAATACCAGTAACTAGTGGGCTTGGCCCGTTATCTATAATATTTGTCATAATTTTAATTCCCCCTTATCTTTAATTATACTCTTTTTATTTATCGTTTAGCTTGTGACGCCACGGCATTTTTTATATCACGATAAACTTTCAGCGACCAATAAATTATCCAAATAAACATCATCCCAATTATTATCAGTAGCGCTGGTGTCGACAAACTTAGATTTTTATCAACGGCTGATTGATTCATGTTATATGTTATATACGTAAACATCACACTTACTAACAGCAAAACTCCAGCATTTAAAGTTCGAATCAAATCAAAAGCATGGGCTTTATTTTTTTCATCCAAGGCCACCAGCCACATAGTACTGGGGATATTAGAATATTGAGGTTTGTAATAAACAAAAATCATCAATGCCAATATCATAGCCTGCAAAAATGGTAACAAAAATACTTGAAAAATCGATTTATCAGCCCAACCATCAGCCGCCCCACTTATCCCAAAATGGACTGGAATAACTGCCGGCAATTTATCCCAATAATATATCGCAATAACCCAGCTTGCCACTGCCAAAATAGTTGCTACAGCAAAAGTAATTTTGAACTTTAGTTTCATAATATATCCCCTTTTAATTTAATTATATACCTAATTAGCTAATGGGATGTAGCTAATAGCTATTAGCGAATCCCGATACTGCTATATTCTAATAGCCATATTCCAAAAGCCATTCTAAATATTGCTCAAATAATATAATCCGTCATAAAACCCATAATTTGGTATAATGACAGATGTACCAAATTGCCCTGGTAGCTCAGTGGATAGAGCAGAGGACTTCTAAGCCTAAGGTCGTTGGTTCAATTCCAACCCAGGGTACCAAAATAAAATAATCAGCCAATGGGTTGATTATTTTATTTTGATTCCAGGGATTGGATTGAACCAACGACCGCCTGACAACCCAGGGTACTAAAATTCTGATATAATCAAAATATAGTAATAAACATCACATAACCCCAAAAGGATTATACAAAAAATGAAAAACACCCCAGCAGATCAAACTAATATCACACCTGGCGTAATCGTTCTACAATGGCTGACCTACGCTTTCTGGGGATTAACTGTCCTAGCTACATCCGTCCTTGCTACTACCGTTATCGCTTATTTTATTACACCGTCAAACAACAACGACTTCTCGGCGTACGCAACTGCGGCAGTATTAGTTTTACTACCAATATCAGTTGTTTGTGATATTTTTTATTCAAAACGCGAACCTCAACACAAAACCGGTGCATCATCAATTATTATGATTATTCATGCCGTAGTATTTGCATTATTCGGCATTGGTGCAATTATCGGAATCGTATTTTCATTAGTCCAGTTATTAATCAGCAGCTCGGATATAACCGGTACTAGGATTGCTCTTTACAGTGAAATTGTAATAGTATTCCTTTACGCTGTAACTTTTTTACGAACACTGTTGCCCGTAAAACTAGTAAAATTCCGACAATATTACCCAATATTTATGATAGTTGTAGCTGGTATTATTTCAGTATTAAGTTTTATTGGCCCAGTTGCAAACGCTCAACTAACACGCAATGATAAACTGATTGATAATAATTTATATTCTATTCAATCTGGCGTAGATATTTACGTAAATAGCCAAAATAAACTTCCGGCCGACCTAAACTCTTTGGATTTAACTGGTGATGCCAAAAAAATCGTTGATGAAAATCTTGTGAAATATACCGCTAACAGTAAACCATCTGCCGTCACATCCAGCACTTTTAACCCCAGCACTTCAACTACTACTTTCTATTACAAATTGTGCGTAGATTACAAGGCTGCATCAAACAATAGCAACGGCGTAATATCCATGCCAACACCAGCAACAGAAAGTGATGGATACAATAGTTATATACCATCATCATCACACCCTGCTGGAAATTACTGCTATAAACTAAGTTCTGTAACTGGATTTATAGGTAAATAGTTAATCTATTTACTATCAATTATTTGCTGTGCGCCAGATTCAGAATCTAATATTTGTTTCACCTGATCCAGGCTGATATTAACTACTCCGCCAGCTTCAACATCACCACTTAACATCTGTTTTGCGACTGTATTTTCGACCGCCCTTTGAACAACTCGTCGCATTGGGCGTGCGCCTAATCTTGGGTCATATCCTGCTTCAACCAGGTACTTTTTGGCCTCGATATCAACACTGACTGTCACCTTTTGAAGTGCCAATGTTTTATTAACGCCGACTAAAATCATGTCAACAACTTGTAATAATTCTTGTTTAGTAAGTGGTTTAAACATAACAATCTCGTCAAAACGATTCAAAAATTCTGGACGGAATTGGTTACTACTGATTAGTTCATCAACAAATTGAGTTTCGTAATGTGCAATATCGTGACCACGGTCAATATATTCTCGAATCCTGTCGGCACCAGCATTACTGGTAGCAATAATGATCGCATCCCTAAAGCTTACTTCGCGATTTTTAACATCGCGTAATATCCCCTCGTCTAGCAATTGCAGTAATGTTGAAAGTACATTAGGGTGAGCTTTTTCTATCTCATCCAATAATACAACACTGAAAGGCTGTTTCATGACGCGTGCCGTCAAACTGTTAGCGTTACTGGCACCATCTGCAATCAAACGAGACACATCAGCGCCACTGGTGTATTCATTCATATCCAATCGAATCATATGATCTTCGCCGTCAAAATAAACCTCTGCTAGCGCCTTGGCTAGTTCTGTTTTACCGACTCCGGTTGGCCCCAAAAACAAGAATGTACCGATTGGTCGGTTCTGGTTGCGAACGCCCGCCCTTGCGCGCCTTAGAGCGTCACTGACAACCTTTACCGCCTTAGTTTGATTTATCATACGCTTATGAATCAATTCTTCCATATTCAAAAGCTTTTCACGGTCATCATCAGCTGATGCGACACTAACTTTTACACCAACCGTTTTTTCGATTGCCATCTGAACTGACTTGGCTGTTACTAGCCCATTTTCACTATAATGAGCGGCTGATTCCAACAATTGCAAAGCTTTACCCGGCATTGCCAAATCAAAAACATACCTATCACCTAATCTGTAAGCCTCTACTAACGCTTGGTACATATACGTCACCTGGTATTGAAATTCTAGTAATATCGCCCGATCCTGCATAACGTCAATTGTTTCTTCTTTTGAAGCCGCTACGACAATGATTCGGTTTAAAATTCCTGCCAATTTTGAGTCACGATTGCTAATTTGAACGTATTTTTGTGCGTCCATAGTTAAAATCATACGCAAATGCCCAGCTTCTATAACAGGTAACAGAACATTAGTGATATCAACAGACCCAATACCTTCTTCAAAGAAAAGTTGGGCATTATCCAAACAAATAATTATATTTTTCGCATTATAAGCTTCGGCTAAAATACTTGGGATTAACTGCTCTAACCCACCACGCTTAGGTGCTGCTGCAATCAACGATGATGCGTCTAATATAAATACCTGGCGGAATCGTAGATTTTCTGGAATATCAGCAGACGCATCCAACAATTTAGCAGCAAAAGCATGTACGATTTGAGTCTTGCCTACACCGTCAATCCCAACTAAAACTGCATTTTGGTGACCATCTTTACCAAAAATATCAATCAACTGATTCAGTGAATCTTCGTGTGCAGCTAGTCGATGTGAAAACGCATTATTTGTATTAACTTGATGACTAATATTTTGACCAAAACGATTCAGTAGTGGCGTCCATCCAAAAGACCAATCCCTTGCAAACCCACCAGTTCGACGTGGTTTTTTAGAATCGTCAATTAAATTTCGCAAATGGTTATACCAATCAATACCCTGCTTTAAATCATCCAAATTCAATTGCAAATGGCTTAGTAGCGTTTCGTATTTTGGAGCGCAACTGACCAGAGCTGTCAGGATTACTGCCGCCGATATATTATCACTGCCCGTTTGATTGCGTATTTCCCAAGCGGCTTGCCAAACTGATTGCATGTCCTCTTTACTATCTGAAGACAAGTCTTGTAGGAATTTATTAGAAATGCCAAACCTAGCAGTATAAAACTGACCACCCGAAACTTGACCGACAATTGTCGCTACATCACGGGGTGATGGTTTTTTTGGCAAACGTCCCAAAATATCAGCCGACAAAACATCGTCAATCGATTGTGGTTTATGTTTTATTGCCAAATGATGCAATTCGCCCTTATACCACTCGACCATCATTGCTGGCACAGCAGCAAAACCTATAAATATCCAACCCAGTGGTAAACTCATAACAATCAAAATCGCACCCATAACTAACATCAGAACCATCAGTACCGACAACATTATTACGATTAACCGACTAAACTTGACGCTAATACGAGCTTTTTCGCTACGCATACTATGGTAATTCAATTTCAAATCATTCATCGTGGAACCCATCCTATTACCCACATAATTAGACCGGCCGCTGGGAGTAATGGAATTACCAGCCATAAAATTAACGTAAATGCCCCAAACAATAACTGGAACAACATAACTAGTAGTCCAGATATAATAACACCGGTTCGAACAAATGAACCAATGATTCGTGATATCAACCTATCAAAAAATGCATGTATTTTGACACCAATAAAACCATCAATATGGCCTGCTGAAATCTGTTTGTATGGAGAAAAAAGAGTTTTTAAAAGTAATCCAACCGAAAAGAAATCAGCAGAGGTGCACAGTTTGTCGCTGACCATTTTAAGACGAACGAGCAATCCGTTACCGTACCACCAAGACAATATACCCACCAAAAACATGTAACTATTATAACCTCTTACGCTATAATAGACCATATGCCAAAACCTCTTGTTACAATCATAGGTAAAGCAGTTCGACACGTTGCCAAAATACGCGGTGGTGGTTCGGCTTTGCCAGGTTTAATCGTTGAACATATCGACCCTAATTTTATTAAAGCTACCCTTTCTGACTTACCGATGGGCGTTGTGGTTATTAGTGGTACAAACGGTAAAACCACCACCACAAAAATGGTAGTTGAGTTATTAGAAAGCCAAGGATTAAAAGTATTCACAAACCGAACCGGCAGCAATTTTACCCGTGGTGTTGCCGCTGCCTTGCTGGGCGACATTGATATCCACGGTAAATTACATGCCGATATTGCCGTTTTAGAACTAGATGAAGCTCACGCCGTACATTTTGTCGATAAAATTCCACCAAAATACAGCCTAATATTAAACGTCATGCGTGATCAGCTTGACCGATTTGGCGAAATTGACCATACTGCCGCATTGCTAGGCCAAATTGCCGCTGGAACAACCGAGGCCGTAGTATTAAATCGCGAAGACATACTAATCGCCAACGTTGCCAAATCATTAAAACATCAAAAAGTTAGTTTTTTTGGGCTTGATGATAGTTTACTTTCAACTTTTCCAAGCGACGATAATCTACATTCACATACAACCAAACAGCCGTCTGACATCAAAGCAGACGTTGTCCTATCTGAATTTAGGGGCAATTCAGCCACTTTCCAAATTGACGGTAAAAAAGTTGTTACTGATTTGAAACTTACTGGTATTTATAATGTTTTTAACGCTTCAGCAGCCCTAGCATTGGTTCGAGCAATTATTGGTGACAAACTTGACCAAACTAAACTTATTGATGCCCTATCACAAGTTACTCCAGCTTTTGGACGTGGCGAAATATTAATAATTGATGGTCACCCACTAGAACTAGCTCTGGTAAAAAACCCGTCTGGTTTTCGCCTTAGTCTTAAATCTTTTGACCCATCAGAATTTATAACTATGATAGCTATTAATGATGATTATGCCGATGGACGTGATATGTCATGGTTGTGGGATGTTGATTTTACAAGTTTGCGCGCAACTGGTGTCGGTCACGTTTCTGGAATCCGGGCCTATGATATGGCTTTGCGTTTACAGTATGACGAAGTGCCATTTAAAACCATCGAGACTAATTTGAAAAAAGCCGTCAAACAATTTATTGCCGACAATCCCGATCGTCCAAAACGAATTTATTGCACATACACCGCTATGATTACTATCCGTAAAGCTTTATCTAAAATCACAGATGTTGAGGTTATAAAATGAACGATAAAGAAATAAAAGTTTTACATTTATATTCTTACGACATGAATATTTACGGCGACCGAGGCAATGTTTTAGTATTATTACGTCGCATACAATGGCATGGTTACAAACCACAACTAGTCGAATATAATCCCGGCGATAAATTCCCTGATGATATTGATATTATTGTTGGTGGCGGCGGACAAGACAGCGGGCAAAGTAAAATTCAAGAAGATTTGTTGGCAATTGGTCCAAAACTACAAAAACTAGCCGACGCTAACACGCCAATGTTGATGATTTGCGGTTTGTACCAACTATTTGGTAAATTTTTCAAAACCTCGACCGGCGAAGTTATTAAAGGAATTGGCATATTTGATATTGAAACCTATGGCAAGTCAGAACGACTCATCGGCAACATCATTACTCATAGTGAACAGTTCGGTGATATCGTTGGTTACGAAAACCACAGTGGTCAAACTTTCCTTAGTAACAAAGTAAAAGCCCTTGGAATTGTCCGATTAGGAGCTGGTAACAATGTTGTTGATGGCGGCGAAGGTGCTCGTTATAAAAATGTGATTGGCAGTTACCTGCATGGTTCTCTATTGCCCAAAAACCCAGCAATTGCTGATTTTATGATAAAGCAAGCCGTTATTAATAAGTATGGTGAGTTCAATGGAAATATATTTGACGACAGAATCGCCGACCTAGCGCGTAAAGTCGCGTTAAAACGACCTCGATAATTTATAGTATCAAATCTTGCCAGTAAAATAATTACATTTCTTGCAATTTTTTCAAATCGGCAATCACTTGTTATTTATTTGACTTGGTACTGAATAGCCTTGTACTCTGGGTTGCCGCCGATTGGATCATTAATCGTAATTTGTTGAATTTCTTTCCAGTTTTGATATGGCGCATCAACTTGGCCTGACTTTGAAAATGCAATATACCAAAAAATAGAATTATCCTTGGTGAACGTTTCAATATCTTTGATTTTATGTTGATCACTATCTTTTAACATAGCCAGGGACCCAAAATCATATTTAACTGGATCTATGAAATATATAGGATGATTATTGGTTGTATAGAATACTGCCTCGTAAAATAGCCATGGGGTGGCAGCAATTATCGGTTGGCCATCTTTTGATACTGCAATTGCAGCATTAACGATTTGTCTGGCTTGGCATGAATCATGTGAGTTTTTATTATAATTTCCCAACTGCCATACATTAGTTACCCCTATAACCAATAGGCCGGCAACAAAACCAACTATTAGAACTTTTACGATTGGTTTTAGTAGTTTAATACCAAACGATAATGTTATCGCAATAAACATAGCTATAGCAACAGTTGATGTAATCAGATAACGATCAATAAATGACGGACGCAAAGGCGGCATTGATGCGATAAATAATATAATCATCGGCACAAAGGCCATGATAGCAATCAATCTGTATGATTGACGCTGAGATTCATTCAGTGACTTATAAACGCGGAATGACAATATAGCCAGCAGCGCCACCAGAACCAAAAAACCAGTCGCCAACCAGCCAGTAACATTACTTATATCCTGGTAATAAACGACATTGGTCATAAAATTAACCATTGTATCTGGCGTTACTGGTGGTATCCAAAAGCCAAATGCCTGTACGGTAGACATTTGTGTGACAAAGAATGGCATCCACGGAATAAAGATTGCAACTGCAATAACATGCGCCATTATCCATTCTTTAGAAAAGAACGTCTTGATAAACTTACTTTTTTTAACAGTTCTTCGAACATTATCGGCACGCCAAATCCAATGTGATATCCAAACTATCGCAATAAAATAATGAACCCACATCCCAACGCCAACCAAAATTGCATAGATTACCCAAGGTAATTTCTTTTTACTATTAACTGCATATGTCAAAACGTATGTTGCCGACAAAGCAATGGCGGTCACTAGTGTATACATACGCATTTCTTGGCTGTAGCGAACCAACATCGGCGACAAAACCATAAAAATCAAGCTAATACGAGCAGCTTGTTTGCTGAACAGACGATTAACTAATAAATATCCAAAAATAATTGATATTCCACCAAAAAACAAACTCATCGAACGCAGTGCTAATTCGGTATTACCAAACAACATTCCCCAAAGTTTCAGCAACCAATAATAAAGTGGTGGGTGAACGTCAGCGGCCGTAAACTTGGCAATATCCCAAAAACTAAAATGACTTAGATAAGCACCAAACGCCTCATCAAACCAAACTGATGATTTAGTAATAGTCCAAAGCGTTATAGCCGCAAATATAATCAAACCAGCAACAATAAACAGCCAATCAGTAGTTTTTAGTTTAGAATCTTGCTTTTTTATGCCAAATATTCTGTTAAAAATAGTCATTGTTACCATTTTAGCTTGTAATGTCGTATCTGACAAATAATATTTCAGCACTTAACACTAGAAATCATATCTAAATTGCGCTATAATTCATCGAGTAGCACCATCGGGGTGTGGCGCAGTTGATAGCGCGCTCGGTTTGGGACCGAGAGGTCGAAGGTTTGAGTCCTTTCACCCCGACCAAGAAGTATTTTCGCTTAAATCCACCATCAAGTCGTATGGTGGATTTAGCTTTATAACAGATATAAAGTCGTCATTTGCTCGGAGGTTCAACACCACCTCACGATAGACTAAATCTTCTTCGACCACATCGGTCGTTTTTAGTATCGTTTCCAGATACGAATTGATGAGTTCAACAAATTCTTCACGAGTCGGCAATGCGTTACTCAATCGTATCTTTTCTTCCTCTAATTTAGCGATGAGGTCTTCAATGGAGATGATTTGAGCTTGATGAAAATCTAATTTGCCGTTGTGGTATTGTTTGTATTCAACAGGGTTGGATACTTGGAAATTCTGATATTTTGAGTAGTAATCTCTCTGGAGTTTTAGGTCATTTTTAGCATCTGCTAGCTTACGCCTGACAGTCGCTCGCTTAACGACTACATCACTCTCTATGCGGTCTATATATCGCTTATGAGCTTCACCTACATTTTCCGTAAGATGTCTTAGAGTCCACTCGATATGAGCATTTACAAATTTAGCTCTAATCCCTTTGGGTAGTTTGTGGCCATACTTCAGAATAGCTTCCTTATCATTATGGCGAATACACTCTTTATTGCGACAATAAAAGCTAAATAGCCATTTGCCCTTATTTTTACCACGCTGAAGCTTGGTTCGCTGGAACGTCATAACCCTATCGCAGAAATCACAAATGACTTTTTCTCGTAGCAATCCAAACTCTAGCCGTTGTGCTACATTGCCACGACCTCTAAATTCTTTATCAAAACTACTCGCTATATTGCGACCAAGCGTTATAAATTCGTCTGGTGTTATCAGTGGCAAGAAGTTGTACTGGTCGTTTAAGTTAGAGATGTTATCACCGTGCTTATAAACGCCAGTGTAAAACTCGTCTGTCAGAAAATCCGACACCATATTCTTAGTCATTTTAACTAGCTTATACTCGTCCTGTTCGGTCTTACGAACGCTCAAATGAGAATCGTTAAGGAAGTCGGCTATATATTCACCGGTAGCTCGGTCATTTAGTCTCATCAGGACGGCTTTACGCAGTAATTGCCAATTATGACTATCTGGCATATAGTAGCCTGTCGCAGAGTCCTTATAGTAGCCTTTTTTG
>JBBQTT010000002.1:0-36741 GCA_038213035.1 Saccharimonadales bacterium (SeqCode)
CAAGAAATCGATTCTGATTCGGATGATATACCACAGCAACATCGTTCGAACGATGAAATATCACTAAACGAACCTATTGATGAAGATTCTTTAACCAGTTTTTGGGAAAAGGTTGACCATGATATCCGCGAAGACCCTGAATGGTTCTCTTTTGCGGATTAATAAGTAGTTCTTTTAGCCTGGACTAGATAATTTGTTAGGCTCATTGGCTTGAACTTTAAACCATTGATTGATTGTACGCTATCTGTTATAATCAGTAGTTAATTAATCAAATTAATTTTCATTAAATAATTTATTGAATAAAAGGAATCATATAAAATGATAAAAGCAGTCGTTAAGATCGGCGGAAAACAATTTATTGTCGCCGAAAAAGAGACCCTACTGGTGGACCTCCTCCAGGAAGGCACAAAAGAGCTCACGCTTGATGCACTGTTGGTTATCGATGGCGAAACAACGCAAGTCGGCAAACCAACCGTTAAAGGTGTTACAGTAACCGCTAAGGTTGTTGAAGACCTCGTTAAAGGTGATAAAGTTCGCGTTATTCGCTACAAAGCTAAAAAACGTGTCCACAAAGAAAATGGTCACCGCCAAAAATACAGCAAGATTGAAATTACTTCAATCAAATAGTTAAACAAAATCCCCGGTAAAACGGGGATTTTTTTATTATATGCTCATGCTATAATACATATAAGATAAGAGGGAATATAAACACGTGGCAACTGTAATTTCGGTGACTAATCAAAAAGGTGGAGTGGGAAAAACGACAACCGCTGTTAATTTGGCGTATTATTTGGCCAAGTCAGGCCGTAAGACATTATTAATTGATTTTGACCCTCAGGGGAATGCAACCAGTGGGTTGGGTGTAAATAAACAAGAGTTGATGGTAACGATGGCCGATGTCGCCATGGAATCAGCAACACTTGATCAAGTTGTAATCCCAACTAAATATAATAATTTTTATTTGGCTCCTACGATTCCGATACTGGCTAATACCGAAGTGCAGCTGGCACAGGCCGAGCGAAGATTTTCGCGTTTGAAAAATGCGATCGAAGCTAGCCAGGCTGGTTATGACGTAATTATTGTTGATTGTCCGCCTAGCCTTAGTTTACTGACCGTTAACGGCCTGGTTGCGGCAAAATATGTGCTGTTGCCGGTTCAGGCTGAATTTTATGCCCTAGAAGGTCTAGGACAATTATTGGAGACTATGAAACTAGTGCGCAAAGGTATGAATCCAATGCTTGATTTGTTGGGTGTTTTACCAACTATGATGGATACACGGACGACTTTAAGTGGCCAAGTTCACGAAGAGATTAAAAAACATTTCCCAGGTAAGGTATTTGCTAATGTTATTCCCCGTAATATTCGCCTAGCCGAAGCGCCAAGTCATGGTTTACCAATTGGTGCTTATGATAGGTTTTCAAAAGGTGCCCGTGCCTATAAAGCATTTTCAAAGGAGGTGATTAGTCGTGCCAGCATCTAAAAGTCCAAAACATGGCCTAGGTAGAGGTTTTGAATCATTAATCCCAACTGATTTATTGGATGAATCTTTTGACCCGACCGCAACTCAAGACCAGCAAATTAGTGAATTGCGTCAGATAAAATTAGACCAAATTATTGCCGACCCCGATCAACCGCGTCGTCAATTTGACCAAGAGGGTTTGGATGAATTAGCAGTTTCGATTACAGAACACGGTGTAGTGCAGCCAATAATTGTAACTCCACACAAAGGCGGTTATCAAATTGTTGCCGGTGAACGTCGGTTCAGAGCTTCTCAAATAGCCGGTATGGATAAAATACCAGCTTTGGTCCGTACTTTAAGTGGTCAACATAAACTTGAAATTTCATTGATTGAAAACCTACAACGTAAAGATTTGAACGTTATGGAAACGGCTACGGCCTATTTGAAGTTACGTGATCAATTTAATATGACGCTAGAACAAATCGGTAAACGAGTTGGTGATATGTCGGTTAGCGCGGTTAGTAATAAACTTCGATTATTAAAACTTCCTAGTATTGCTCGCCAGGCTTTGATTGAAGGCAGATTAACAGAGGGGCAAGCTCGACCGATGATTGGTCTGGATACGGAAACTATTAAAAGCATTCTTCCAAAAATTATGGCTGAACAATGGACATCAAGAAAAGTCGAACAGTATGTTGTTGATTTGAAAAAGAATCGGGTTGATTCTAAAATGCCAAAACTACGTCGGGTAAAAAACCAGCCTTACGAAAATCAATTGAAACGCTTTCAAGACCGTCTAAAAACGGATGTTAATATTCAAACGAATTCAAAAGGTGCAGGACAAATTACAATTAAATTCAAAAACGAACAAGAACTTGAACGCATCCAAGAAATAATTGGCTAATATTTAGAACGTTCGAATTTTATCGAATGGGAATACCCGAATCGATACGGGTCCGACGACGTCATAAAGTGGGATTGTTCCTAGGCCATTGCGTGAGTCGTATGAATATGAATCTTGACGGTGGTCGCCCGATACAAATAATTCACCACTTGGCACAATCCAATCACCAGCGCCACTAGTTGGGCTGCCTGGTTGGCCGTTATTAGTGTCATCGGGGTTGAAACCGTCTGGGTTTGCACCGTTGAATACGGTGTATTTACCGCTAGCTAAAACAACTCGTTCGCCGGCTAGACCAATAACGCGTTTTACTATGTATTCGTCACCAATGCCGGTTGTAAATTGAGGGTTTTTAAACACGATGACTTGGCCGCGGTCGGGGGTATAGGTTTTGTTTTGTAATTGAGCCCATGTAACTGGCAGGCGATCAACTATTAAACGGTCGCCTGTATACAATGTCTTTTCCATACTTGGTCCAACTACACTAAAACTACGAAATATGTATGTGTTGATTAAAAGCGTACCAATAAGGACGCAGGCGATAAAAATTGTGATGCTGACAGCATCTTTTAAAAAGGGGTGTCTTTGCGTAAAACTTAATTCCATTATATCTACTATACACTTTTTGACACTGTGTGGATAGGAAAGTGCTTGTGGTGTGGGTTTTAAATAAAGACTAAGTTCGGTATAGTAGTATGAGTATTTATGAAGAACAAACATTCCTCTATCGATGGTTTTGTACCTAGACGATCCGGTGAACAACTGGGTGGTTTACATAATGATAATAAACGTCAAGCTTTTACTGATATGCCCGAAGTTCGATTATTGCATACAGATGGTGGGGGTTTGGAGCGAGCTATCGGCGAAGAACAATCTGGTCGTGGTTTGGGTCGTTCTGATATTGATGAGTCGTTGAACGATATAGATAGCACCGGTGAACCTGCTAAAAAACTTAGTCGTCGTCAACGTCGCAAGATGGCGAATCAGCTTAAAAGACCACGGTCTTTAGCTAGTAAAATTTTTCGTTGGTTTATTTTAATTTTTATTATTGCGATTTTAGCGGCTGGTGGATATTTTGCATATAAATTTGTTAGTGCTGGCAGTAGTATTTTCCAGGGCAATATTTTTGATTTATTTTCGAACCAGCCTTTAAAACAGGATGTTAATGGGCGAAGTAATTTTTTGATTTTAGGGACATCTGAAGATGATCCAGGACATGAAGGCGCAAATTTAACAGATTCAATTCTAGTTTTAAGTGTTGATCAAATAAATAAAAACGCATATATGTTTAGTGTTCCTCGTGATATGGAAGTTCATTATGGGATAGCCTGCGTACCTGGCTATTCTGGTAAAATCAATGCGTTTTTTAGTTGCGCAAACACGGATACGACTAAAGAAGCTGAACAAGACCGTCTGACTAAAACTCAAAAATTAGTTGGTGATGTTTTTGGCGTTGATATTCAATATGGAATCCATGTTAATTACACAGTAATGCGCGATGTGGTAAATGCTATCGGTGGTAATATTACCGTTACGATTGAAAGCCGTAACCCTAATGGCCAGATGGACAGTAATTTTGATTGGAAGTGTGGTGGAAATTATTATAATCGTATCAAAAATTGTCCACCAAACGGCCATTTTATTGATTACCCTAATGGGCCAGTGACAATCGATGCCGAACACGCATTATATTTGGCTCAGGCACGTGGTGATATTGCACCAACTTATGGATTCGAGCAATCAAACTTTGATCGCGAAAAAAATCAACAAAAAATATTAGTTGCTATCAGGGATAAGGCGATGGCTGTAGGTACGCTTACAAACCTGGGGTCGGTATCAAAATTAATCGATGCTCTGGGTAGTAATTTACGAACAAATATTCAAACTGGCGAAATTCGTACTTTGATGCAAGTTGCAAGTGAAGTAAAAGCCGGGGATATATATACAGTAAGTTTGATTGATGGCGACAAACCAGTTATGAATGTTGAAGGTAATCCTTCAGCTGGCAAATTTGACTATGCTGCTATCAGAGAGTTAATCGCAAAAAGTCTTTCTAGTGATCCAATAGTTAAAGAGTCGGCACCAATCGTAGTTTTAAACGGAACAGGTCAATCTGGATACGCTCAAACCAAAGCTGATATTTTGACAGCAGCGGGCTATACAGTTTCATTAGTTAGTAATGCACCTGATGGAGACTTTGCAAAAGTAGAAATTTATCAAATTGGAACTGGTAATACGGGCACAGCTGCAAAACTAGCTGAACTATATGGGGTTACTATTAAGACAACTAATCCACCAATTTTGGTTAATGGTGATGTGCGTTTTGTGATTATATTCGGAGAAGCCACTAGCTAGACAATTGTTTACGCGTGGTATACTGGTAACAGATATGGAGTTTTTAAAACTAGCTAAGCGTCGTACATTTTTTAATGAGGCAATTTATGTCGCCTTAAATGTCGGGTTAGCTGTTACTTTAATGTTTATTATTAGAGTTACCGGATCGCTTTTGCCTGCTTTTGGATTAGTGTTGTTAAGTAAATGGCGTATTTTTGCAGTCCGCCCAAGGTTTTGGTTTGCTAATATTCAGACTAATTTAGTGAGCGTGATTATTGACGTTAGCTTTGCGATATTTTTATATATTGCAAATATCGCCAATGCTAGTGACACGCAGATATTTATTGTCCAAGGTTTAATAGTAGCCATAAATATCGGTTGGCTGTTGTTTTTGAAGCCAAAATCGAAGAGAGTATATGTGGTTGCCCAGGCTGGCGTGGCATTATTTGTTGGTATTACTGCGATTTTTGCCATGTCATACGGATGGATAGCATCGCCGGCTGTATTGTTGGTGTGGTTGGTGGGCTATGCTGTGGCTAGACACGCTCTAAGTAGTTATGATGAGGAAAGTCATATATTATTACTTAGCCTTGCTTGGGGTCTGGCGCTAGCTGAAATCAGTTGGGTTGCATATCACTGGACGATTGCATACAGATTACCAATTACTGCCGGAATATTATTACCACAGGTATCTTTGGTAGTATTTTGTTTTGGATTTTTGACGTATAAATCTTATAATTCGTATTATCACTATAATAAAATTCGTATAGCAGATGTTATTTTGCCGTTAATATTTACAGTAAGCATTATTAGTGTTTTGGTTCTGGCTTTTAATAGTGTTAGTACTGGTGTCTAAAAGCGATAATATAATTTTGTTGGTTAATTAGGCGAAAGCCTTTTTTTATTGCAAAATTAATGATGGTTTCGTGTTGTACTGGGTCGGCTTCGAGTAACATATAGCCACCTGGCAACAAACAGTCGGTCGACTGGGTTATAAGTTTTTCGATTAACGCCAAACCGTGATTATTGGCAAATAATGCTAAGTCTGGCTCGTAATTAGTTTCGGTTGATCGTTCCCATACTTTATCGACGTATGGCAAATTAGCGATAATAATGTCAGCTTTTTCGGTGTAATTGTCTAATAAATCACTTTGTAGGGTTGTTAAATTGGCCTGTAAGGCCTTCGCGTTCAAAGTGGCTACCTGGAGCGTATCGGCACTAATGTCGGTAATTATGACATTTAGGCTAGGGAATTCTAATTTTGCAGTAATACCTAGGCAGCCGCTACCGGTGCCAATGTCAACCAATTTAGTAGGTAGTGGGTCGTAGGTAGTAGGTAGTAAAAATTTCTTTAATAGCTCGATAACTGTTTCAGATTCGGGGCGGGGGATTAGGACGGCTGGAGTCGTTATGAATTTTCGGCCGTAGAATTCCTTATAGCCGATAATATAGGCAATAGGGACCCGATTAAGGCGCTGGGTTAGCATTTTGTTGGCAATTTCAAATTGTTCAGCACTAATTATTTGTTCGGGATGAGCGTGTAAATAGGTGCGGTCTTTTTGGATTGCATGTGACAGTATAATTTCAGCGTCTAAATTTGCACTGGGCACTAAAACTTCAATCAGGCGACGAGTTGCGTCGCTAACCCAATCCTTAAATGCTGGCGTTGGCGGCAGAGAGTTCGCGTTCATATGATTGTAATTGCTCAATTAAATCGTCGATATCACCATTCATAGCGCCAGGTATGTTACTGCGTGAATAGCCGATGCGATGGTCGGTAATTCGGTCTTGGGGAAAGTTGTAGGTTCGGATTTTTTCGCTGCGATCGCCAGAACCAATTAAACTGCGTCGTTCGGCGGTTAATTTAGCTTGTTCGGCATCAACTTTTTGTTGCAATAATCGGCTACGCAAAACAGCCATGGCTTTGTCGCGGTTTTTATACTGCGATTTTTCGTCTTGGTTAATAACAACCATGCCAGATGGAATGTGGGTGATACGAATGGCACTGTCGGTTGTGTTAACAGATTGACCACCGTGACCGCCAGAACGGTAGATATCGATACGCAAATCGTTTGGGTTGATTTCTAGGTCTGTTTCTTCGGCTTCAGGCAGGACAGCAACGGTGACGGTGCTAGTGTGGATACGGCCTTGAGATTCGGTAGTTGGAATACGTTGGACACGGTGAACACCGGATTCAAATTTCAGTTTAGAGTATGGAGCGTCGCCTTTGACGGTAAAAATAACTTCTTTGTAGCCACCGGTATCGTTGGCGCTTTCGCTCATTAGTTCGGCACGCAGGGAATTGGCTTCGCAATAACGCAAATACATGCGATATAGTTCGGCCGCAAACAAACTGGCTTCATCGCCACCGGCACCAGCCCGAATTTCGACGATGATATTTTTTTCATCGTTTGGATCTTTGGGTGCGAGCATAGCAAATAAATCGTTTTCAAGTTTTTCAAGTTTTTCGGTTATCTCGTTAACTTCTTCTTTGGCGATTTCGGCCAGTTCATCGCCGCCACTAGCAAGTTCTTTGGCTTCGGCTAGCTGGTTTTCGAGAGTTTGGCGTAAAATTGCTTGGTCTAAAATATTATTTAGTTCCGCCAAACGTTTGTTTTTAGCAGTGTAATCAGGGTCCGAATAAGCTGTTGGGGAAGACAAAAACGAAGTGAGCTCGGTTTTTTCCGATTGAAGTTCAGTGATATTGAGTGATATTTTAGCCATAGTTTTTACTTGTTCTTTTATTATTGTAACAAAAAAAGAGACTATCAGCATGATAGTCTCTTTTTAAAAGTAAGCTACTTGTCAGTTTTGGTTGCTTTGCGGACGCTAGCTTTTTTAGCTTTTGAAGCCAAAGCGACTTTGCGGGCTTCTGCAGCAGCAAACTTAGCCTTAAATCTGTCAACACGACCTTCGGTGTCGATGATTTTTTCTTCACCGGTAAAGAATGGGTGAGAGGCACTAGAAATGTGCATCTTGACTAGGGGATATTCGTTGCCGTCTTCCCATTTAATAGTTTCGGTAGTTTGCGCAGTTGACTGTGTCAAAAATGCAAACCCAGCCACCTCGTCGCTAAATACGACAGGGCGATAATCGGTTGGGTGTAATTTGGTTTTCATAATTTGTCTATTGTATCTGTTTTAGAGGGAAATGTCAAAGGCTTAGATATTTTAATTACATTACTTACGGCTAAATACTTCAACCCTTGCTTCTATAGTGAAGACTATACGATACTATCATGTTTTTATCGCCCACTCCCAATACATTTATCCCAACAGGCCACTCTACGTGTGACCCTTTCGGGTCAGCACGTGGCGCTCGGCCTCCGCTACCGCTCCGCATCCTATTGAAATAAAGTATTGAGATTGGGTCGTGTCTGCTATTACCCGTTACTGGTTTACGATACAGTTAATTACCGTTGATTAATCAGGGTTCCACCCTGATAAGACACCCTGATAAGAACACTGCTTTCCTAAAGTGTTAGTAAGGTGTTAATTTCTTGCAAGGATAAACCTTGCAAATATTATTACAAGGGGCTATTACAAGGGTCGAACCCTTGTTGGTAATATCGCCAGCCGACAATTCAGCTATTGGATTAGTGAGAACATCTGCAGCCAGAGTTTAGTGGGGCGCCGGGGCCCTTGTTCAAACCCGGAGCGAAGCCGTTTCTACTAATATAATGGTTGAAGTGGCGGTGTTGGTTAAGTACAGCCCGAGCGGCAGGACCCGTAGAACGGTGGTTACGGAAACGTATGCCGTAAGAAATGTGTTGTACGGATTTTTATCTTGAATTATATCTGTAAAAAGGTTATAATCATCAAGTAAACAATTTTAATGAAGCAGCTTATGCGTAACTCCTGGTAATCAATCGGGCGCATAGGTGAAGAAAAAGGAGTTCATAATTATGGCAGTAGCCGTAGATATTAAAGCTTTACTTGAAGCTGGTGTTCACTTTGGACACAAAACAAGTAGTTGGCACCCTAAAATGGCGCCTTACATTCACAGTAAACGCCAAGACAGTCACATTATTGACCTAGTCAAAACTGTTGACGGTCTAGAAACAGCATTACCATTCTTGACACGTGTTGTCGGCAATGGCAAAAAAGTTCTATTCGTTGGAACAAAAAAGCACACCAAAGATATTGTTCGTGCAACTGCTGAAGCAATTGGTCAACCATTTGTTACTGAACGTTGGTTGGGTGGAACATTAACAAACGTTACAACCGTTACTCAACAAATCAAGAAACTAAAAGATCTTGAAAAACGAATGGAATCTGGCGATCTTGAAAAACGCTATTCTAAACTAGAAGTTCAACGTTTCCAAGAAGAAATTGACGACCTAAATATTAAATACGGCGGAGTCAAGGATTTAAATGGCAAACCAGGTGCAGTCTTTGTTATCGATGTTATCGGTGACATGAATGCTATCAAAGAAGCAAACACATTGGGAATTCCAGTTGTTGCTATCGTTGATACAAACGCAAACCCATCACTAGTTGATTATGTAATTCCAGGTAATGACGATGCTATCAAAGGCGTTCAATTAATCCTTGATTACGTACGTGCAGCTATCGCTGAGGGTGCTACAACAAACAAAACAGTCGAAACTACTGAAAAAACTGACACAAAGGAGAATTAAGGGATGGGCGTATCAATTGAAGATATCAAAAAGCTAAAAGAGCTAACAGGTATTGGTTTAACTGATGCAAAAGCTGCCTTGGTTACGGCTGATGGCAATTTCGACAAGGCACTTGAAGCTTTGCGCAAAAAAGGCGTAACAAAAGCCGAGAAAAAAGGCGACCGCGAAGCCCGAGAGGGAATTATCGATAGCTATGTCCACAGTGGACGTATCGGTGTTTTGGTTGAAGTAAATTGTGAAACTGATTTCGTTGCACGGACTGATGGTTTTAAATCATTCGCTCACGAAATTGCTTTGCAAATTGCATCAATGGCACCAATCTATGTAAGCGAAGCTGATATCCCAGCTGCTGAAATGGAACGAGTACGCAGCGAAGCTACGGAACGTATTGTGGCTGAAGGCAAAAAACCAGCTGAAATGATTGAAAAAATCGTTGATGGTCAGGTTAAAAAGCATTTTGCTGAAAAAGTTTTGATGCAACAAGAATACATCAAAAACGACAAGCAAACAGTTGCAGATTTCGTCAAAGAAAACATTGCTATAACTGGTGAAAACATTGTGATTCGCCAATTTAAACGCATTGAACTTGGCGTTAACGAATAGTCTTTAGCGCTTAAAAACAAAGAACCACGTAGAGATTACGTGGTTTTTTTGTTACAATAGGTACATTATGTTTGATACAAAACCCTACGAAGACAAGTTTGAATTGGCAGTTATGCACTTTAGCGAAGAACTTAAAAAGGTTCGCACTGGACGCGCTCACCCAGGACAATTAGAGGGCATTAAGGTTGAAGTTTATGGCACATTGACGCCACTTAACCAGGTGTCTAATATTACCGCCCCAGAAGCTCAAATGTTACAAATAACTCCTTTCGATCCAAGTAATATTAATGCAATCAGTGCCGCAATTCGTAATGACCAAAGCCTGGGATTTAATCCAAGTGACGATGGCCGTGTTATACGTGTTCCAGTACCAGCATTAACCGAAGATCGACGTAAATTATTGGTCAAGCAAACTAGTGAAAAGGTTGAAGAAGCCCGAATTGCACTACGCAATATCCGCCAAGACGCCCTTAAAGACGCTAAGCGCAAAAAAGAGAACAAAGAACTGTCCGAAGATGACGTAAAACGGATTGAAAAACTAATCGATGGCACTATGGTTAGCGTAAATGCTAAAATTGATGAAGCTTTTAGAATTAAAGAGAAAGATATTTTGACAATTTAATGTCTGACCTAATAATTCCCAAACATATAGGTTTCATCGTAGACGGGAACCGCCGCTGGGCTAAAAAGCACGGCCTGCCTGCCTATGAAGGTCATTTAGCTGGTTATAATACGGTTCAAGAAATTGTGACGGCTTCGTTTGAAGCCGGTGTTCAATTCGTAACGGCTTATATTTTTAGTACCGAGAATTGGAAACGTAGCGAGGACGAAGTTAGTAAATTGATGGGTTTAATATTACGTTTATTGACTTCTGATTTACCAATTTTTGAAAAAAATAACATCAAATTATTAGTTATTGGATCACGCGATAAGGTTGATGAGCGAATAATCAAAGCCATCGACAATGCCGAGGCGGTGACTGCTAATAACACTGCTGGAACGCTAGCTATTTGTTTTAATTATGGCGGCCAATTAGAGATTGTCGAAGCGGTTAAAAAAATTGTTCAATCTGGCGTATCGCCTGATGAAATAACTACAGAATTAATTAGTCGAAATATTTACGCACCCGAACTACCACCAATAGATATTGTCGTCCGAACCAGTGGTGAACAGCGTTTGTCTAACTTTATGTTGTGGCGGGCGGCTTATAGCGAAATGCTGTTTATCGACAAGATGTGGCCAGATATGAACAAGACTGATGTAACAGATATAATCAATGAATTTAGTAATCGTTCAAGGCGTTTTGGAGGGTAGTTTATGTTGGTACTAGAAGTTATAGTCGGGCTGTTGATATTGGTTTTATTGGTTGTAGCGCACGAACTTGGGCATGCGATTGTAGCCCGTCGTAACGGTGTTGTCGTTGAAGAATTTGGAATAGGGTTTCCACCAAGTGCTTGGAAAAAGAAACTAAAAAACGGCGTTTTGCTTAGTATTAATTGGCTGCCATTAGGTGGTTTTGTGAAGTTGCAGGGTGAAAACGATGCGGCTGATAAAAAAGGTGATTATGGCGCGGCGACATTTTTAGGTAAAACCAAAATATTATTTGCTGGCGTACTGATGAACTGGTTGGTGGCGGCAATTTTATTGACAGTGTTAGCTTTGACTGGAATGCCAAAGGTATTACCTGATCAATTTACGGTTTCAAGTGATACGGTCAATGTTGTTCAGCCAGTTGAAATCGTTAGTTTAACCAAAAATCTTCCAGCCCAAAAGGCCGGACTTTTGGTAGGTGATACGGTTATTCGATTTGCAGGGCAATCAGTTCCAACAGCTGAAAGTTTGATTAAGCTTACAAAACTAAATACCGGCAAAACAGTCGATATTATCTATAGTCGCAGTGGAGTTGAACATACAGTAACCGTTAAGCTTGGGCAACCATCAAGTGGTGGTATTTTGGGTGCAGGTTTAGGTCAACGCAATTTAATTAAATCAACATGGTCAGCGCCAATTGTTGGCGTGGCTACGACTGCTCAATTTACATGGGCAACGTTGCAAGGCGTAGGTAATTTAGTCGGTAATCTAGTTAGTGGCGTATTGTTACAAATTAACCCGGCGACTCGCGATCAGGCGTCGGCTGATTTGAAAACGGTGGGCGATAGTGTTGCTGGCCCAATTGGAATTTTGGGGACGATATTTCCTGCTGCTCAACAAGCTGGTCTAACTCAACTAGTATTTTTGACGGCGATTATTTCTTTATCACTGGCGGTTATGAACGTTTTGCCGATTCCAGCACTCGATGGCGGCAGATGGTTTACGATGGTTATCTTTAGGTTATCAAAAAAAGAACTTACAAAAGAGCGCGAAGAAAACATTCAAGCGGTCGGTTTTTATATACTGATGGGATTAACTTTATTAGTAACAATTGCTGATGTTGCAAAAATATTCTAGATCTATCAGATTAGCGATGGTGTTAATTTTGCCGATCTGGGTATTAATTAGTTTTTATTCGGCTCAAGTAATAGTAGTTGTATGGTTGGCTATATTGTCATTCTTGAAAGTACCACTAACGTCAATTAATAGTGCGATTGTAGATTCAGCAATTGCGGCCGTCGTATATATAATCACTTTGTCACTGGCAATTGGTGTACCTTACCTTGTTAATCGTCGTCGTGTAAATTTGGCTGACGTTGGTTTTACCAGATTACCATCTTGGACTGATATATTCTTAACTCCAGCGGCGATGATTGTTTATTTTGTCTTATCAGTCACTTTGATAATGTTGGCGACTAATGTTTTACCAGGATTTGATGTGAACCAACCTCAAGATATTGGGTTCAAGCAAATAACTGCAGGTTATGAATATATTTTGGCGTTTACTACACTTGTGGTTATTGCGCCTATTGCAGAAGAGACCTTATTTCGTGGCTATTTGTACGGCAAACTAAAGAATTTTGTACCTTTTTGGGTTGCGATATTGATAACAAGTGTACTGTTTGGGTTTATACACGGTGATTGGAACCTGGCGGTTGATACGTTCGCGCTCAGTGTTATACTTTGTTTGTTACGTGAATATACTGGTAGTATTTGGGCGTCAATCTTGCTACATATGGCAAAAAACGGTTTGGCTTTTTATATTATCTTTATTAATCCGTCACTATTCTCTATACTAGGTAAATAATATGAGAGTATCCAGATTATTCACCAAAACTAGCAAATCAGCTCCAGCCGATGAAGTTGCCAAAAATGCGCAACTGCTGATTCGTGCCGGCTTTATTCATAAAGAGATGGCGGGCGTCTATGCCTATATGCCACTTGGATTGCGAGTACTCGAGAACATTAAAAAAATTGTGCGCACAGAAATGAATGCCGTTGGCGGTCAAGAAATCATGATGACAACCTTGCAACCAAAGGATATTTGGGAAAAAACAGATCGCTGGGATGATGCCAAAGTCGACAACTGGTTTAAAACAAAACTAGTAAACGGGACTGAACTTGGTGTCGGGTTAACTCACGAAGAACCAATTGTTGATGCAGTCAGTAATTATTTGAATTCGTACAAAGACATGCCGTTTTCAGTTTATCAGATACAAAACAAGTTCCGAAACGAGTTACGAGCAAAAAGTGGGCTGTTACGCGGACGAGAATTTTTGATGAAGGATATGTATACATTTTGTCGCGACCAACAGCAACACGAAATCGAATATGAAAAAATTGTGGCAGCATATTACCGAGTATATGAACAATTAGGACTAGGGGATATCACTTATCGGACTTATGCGGATGGTGGAATATTTACTCCACGTTTTAGTGATGAATTTCAAACACTAAGTGAAGTAGGCGAAGACACAATCTATGTCGACGAAGCTAAAAAAATTGCCGTCAACGAAGAGATATATACCGATGAGAACCTTGAAAAATTGGGATTAAAAAAAGAAAACCTGGTGCAGAAAAAAGGCGTCGAAGTAGGAAACACTTTTCATCTAGAAACCAAATATACCGATGCACTAGATTTGTATTATTATGACGAAAAGGGTGATAAACAATCAATCGTGATGGGTTGTTATGGAATTGGTGTCAGTCGAATTATGGGCGTAATCGCAGAATTATTTGCCGATGATAAGGGATTGGTTTGGCCAGATAATATCGCCCCCTTTACTGTTTACTTGGTCAGTATTGGTAGTGAAGAAGCCGTAAAACAGGCGGATGCATTATACGAGGGACTAACCAGTAAGGGGATTGAGGTAATGTATGATGATCGCGACGTCAGACCAGGGCAAAAATTTGCCGACAGCGAACTGATAGGTATACCTTACCGCGTCACAGTTAGCGATCGGTTGATGGCTGATAGTATGTACGAAATTGTAGGGCGAAAAGATGGACAAAAAGCCTTATTGACACATGACGAACTGCTTGCTAAACTAAGCTGACTATAAAAATTTTATAGAATATTGCTACGAGTGGATAGAATATGTGGTGCTGCAACAAGCACCTTTTATAATGAAAAAGGAATAATGAGATATGAAGAAATTATACCAAATTACCACCGAAGGCCGTGCTGAACTTGAGTTAGAACTCAAGGAGCTTATTGGTCGCCGCGGAGAAGTAGCTGTAAAGATTGCCGAAGCACGTGATTTCGGAGATTTAAGCGAAAATGCTGAATATGACGTAGCCCGTGAAGAACAGGGTCTTGTCGAAACTCGTATCGCTGAAATTGAAGAGATTTTGAAAAATGCCGAGATTATCAAATGTGGCAACACATCAAAAGTTGCACTTGGTAATAAAGTTGAATTAAAAACTGGGGCTAAAACTGTATCTTACTCAGTAGTTGGTCCAGTCGAAGCCGACCCACTAAACGGTAAAATCAGCAATGAATCACCAATTGGTGTAGCGTTGTTTGGTAAAAAAGTCGGTGACAAAGTCGTAATAACTACTCCAAAAGGTGAAGTCCATTACGAAATTACCGAAATTTGCTAATAACTATTAGAATTTGGAAAATGGCGGGGTAAAACCCGTCATTTTTGATAGACGCCCTATGATATAATTAACCAATATGGCAACACTAAAAGATTTCCGCGATGAGCGAATACGAAAATTGAATGATTTGCGTGGACTAGGTATTAACCCATACCCAGCTAATTCAAATCGGACACATAATACCAATGACATTATCAGTGGTTTTGATGGCCTAGAAGGCCAAGTTGTTACAATCGCCGGCCGAATAACCGGTATTCGTAAATTTGGTAAACTAGCTTTTATTGTCGTCAAAGATTTTAGCGGTCAGATTCAATTTTTCCTGCGATCTGATATTGTTGTGGGTCTTGATACTGCAAATAATCAAATTGGGATATCAGAACTTCCACTGCTAGACACAGGCGATTTCGTTGAGGGGACTGGCAAGGTTATCAAGAGTCAAACTGGTGAAATCTCGATTGAAGTAACGAATTTGCGATTACTAACCAAAGCACTTCGTCCAATGCCAAATGCAACTGAAGGCTTTACTAACAAAGAAGAGCGTATGCGTCGTCGTTATGTCGACATGAACGTTAATCAGGATGTACGTGACCGATTTGTACGTCGTAGCAAATTCTGGCAGTCAACTCGTGATTTTTTGAATCAACATGCATTTATTGAAGTTAACGTACCAGTGTTGGAACATACAACCGGTGGGGCTGATGCTAATCCATTTGTGACTCATATGGACGCGCTGGATCAAGATTTCTATTTGCGCATCAGTCATGAATTGCCGTTAAAACGATTAATTGGTGCGGGTTATGAAAAAGTTTATGATATCGGTCCTCGTTTTAGAAACGAAAATTACAGTGACGAACATTTGCCAGAACATATCGCTATGGAATGGTATTGGGCTTATGCTGATTGGCAAGACGGTATGAAATTCATGGAAGAAATGTACCGATTTGTGATTGAAAAAACATTTGGTAAATTGCAGTTTGAATTGAATGGTAAACATGTTGATATGGGCGCCGCCTGGGAAATTTGGGATTACGCCACTGTTATCAAAGACCGTTATAACATTGATGTCTATAACAGCTCACTCGACGAAGTTAAAAAGGCATTGATTGATAACAAACTTGAAGTCGAACAAACCGAAAACCGGGCACGCGGGATTGATAAATTGTGGAAAAATATTCGTAAGGATGTTGCCGGCCCAGTTTGGTTGATTAATACGCCAAAATTTATTAGTCCACTAGCTAAAAGCAATCCAGGAAATGAACAATCAGTTCAACGCTTCCAAGCGGTTATTGCAGGTAGCGAACAATGTAACGGTTTTTCAGAATTGAACGACCCAATTGATCAGTTGAACCGATTTGTTGAACAACAAGGTATGCGTGAAGCAGGTGATGATGAAGCTATGATGTTAGATATCGACTTTGTCGAAATGTTGGAATACGGTATGCCACCAGCTTGTGGCTTGGGTTATAGTGAACGTGTATTTTGGATTTTTGAAGGTGTCACAGCCCGTGAGGGTGTACCTTTCCCTCAGTTACGTGCTGAAATCGACAGTACGACCCGCGAAATCTATTCCGATATCAAATTAGGTTAGTAAATTTGCTATAATAACAGCATGAAACGATTTATGCTGGGGCTTATCGCTGTTGCACTAATATCTATTACCAGTGTAAATTTTGCTGCCGCTGCCGCCGTAAATGATTTTATAATCAGTGATTTTCAAGTTGATTATTATTTAGACAAAGACACTAGTGGACATTCCACTTTAAATACTGTTGAAAGTATTACGGCTCAGTTCCCAGATTTTGATCAAAATCACGGTATCGAGAGAGCTTTGGTGTCAGTTTATGATGGGCACACAACAGATTTAAAAGTTCAGTCTGTAACTGATCAAAATAGCAAAAGTTTGACCTATTCAACCAGCTGGCAGGGTGACAATTTAGTCCTTAGGATAGGCGACAAAGACGTATTTGTTCATGGTAGCCAAACTTATATTATTAAATATTCCCAGCGTGACGTCACGCGGTTCTTTACTGATACTAACGACGATGAGTTTTATTGGAATACAAATGGTAATGGTTGGTATCAACAATTCGATAAATTAACAGCTCGATTACATGTTGGTGCAGGCATTACCGATTCTTTAAATGGCAATATGTCTTGTTATTTTGGTGCAGCTGGGTCAACTAATAAATGTACAATCGCTAGGCAAGTTGCTGTAATCACGGCTAGTACAGTAAAACTTAATGCAAATGAAAACATGACAATTGCCGTTGGTTTCAAGCCGAATACTTTTACTCAATATTCGATGACAGTTGGTGATTTTATTCAGCGATACATTACTTTTATATCTGTTAGCATTGGACTTATTGGAATAATAATTATAGCAATTTTACGATTAATAAAAGGCAAGAGCGCACCTGGCCGAGGTATTATAATTGCCGAATATTTACCACCACATGACGTCGATGTTGCACTGTCGTCAGTTATCCGCCGAAAATCAACGACTTGGACGGCTGCAACATATATTGATTTGGCTGTTCGACATAAATTAAAAGTTATCGAGCGTGAAAAAGATTTATATAGTTTAGAATTTACTTCTTCAGATGGTTTGACTGATACGGAAAATGCAGTCGTCAAAGCGTTGTTTGGTGAAAATCCCAAAGCAGGTGACAGATATGATATTGATAAAGATAAAACAAATCCGACGCTAGCCTATAAATTGATGGGTATATACCGAAAAGTAAAACAAACCGCCAAGGCGCAAGGCTATTACATTATTGATAAAAAATTACGAACTGTCATGGGCATTTTGATACTGGTCACCACTGTCCAATCTTTTGTATTTTGGATGTTTTCAAGCGCCAGTATGTCACTGCTCGCCGACTTTTTGCCATATATAGGCATAACGTTTGCTGTTATTGGAACGCTAATAGCTTTTGTGACAAAGCCATTGTCGATTAAAGGGCGTGAATTATTTGATTATTTGAAAGGTTTGGAATTATATATAAAAACTGCCGAAGAAGACCGTATTAAGATGCTGCAAAGCCCTCAAGGGGCCGACAAAACACCAGTTAATACAAATGATACAGAAAAACTTTTACATTTGTATGAACGAGTGTTGCCGTACGCAGTTTTGTTTGGCAACGAGAAAGAATGGTCTAAAACACTCGGTAAATATTATGAACAACAAAATACGACACCTGACTGGTACGTCAGCAACGGAGTCTTTAATGCTGTAGTATTCAGCTCGGCATTTTCGAGTTTTTCAGGCAACGTTTATAACAACAGTTCTATCCAGTCTTCCAGTGGTGGATCGGGAGGCGGTGGCTTTTCTGGCGGCGGAGGCGGTGGCGGTGGTGGAGGCGGCTGGTAGTCATACAAATCATACTTAACTATATACGCGGGGCTAAGCACTAGAGTATTATAGATATATGATAGAGGTAAAACAAATTAGCAAAACGTACGGTAAAAAAGAAAATGTCTTTAAAGCATTGGACAATATCTCTTTTACTATCCCAGATGGTGCTAGCGTAGCAATATTGGGTAAATCAGGTAGTGGTAAATCAACTTTGATGCATGCTATGAGTGGTTTGGACAGACCTGAAACGGGCGAAATTATTATTGATGGCAAAAATATCCTAGAACTTAGTCAAAAGGACGTCGATAAATTCCGTTCTAGCCAAATGGCCTTTATTTTTCAAAGTTTTTTCGTTCAAGCAAATGAAACTTGTTATGATAATGTCAGTTTACCTCTTGAAATTGCAGGCGTAGCCCCAAGTAGGCGCAAGTCTAAAATAGAAACAGCATTAGAGGCAGTAGAATTAATTGATAAAAAGAAATCACGTGCCAAGGAATTATCTGGCGGTCAAAAACAAAGACTTGCGGTTGCTAGGGCAATCGTCAATAGTCCAAAGATATTATTTGCCGATGAACCAACTGGAAACCTTGATAGCGTTACTGGTGGTGTCGTTGAAGATTTATTGTTTGATTATAACAAGAAAAATGGCGTCACATTAATTGTGGTTACACACGATCCAGACTTAGCCAATCGATGTGATATTCAAATCAACATCAAAGACGGCAAGATTGAATCGATAAAGGGGATAAAATAATGCGACTTCGTGATATTACAATTAGGGCCGGACGCAGTTTGAAACAGGCTAAAGCTAGGACGCTTTTGACCAGTTTAGCAATTGGAGTTGGCGCGTTTACTATTACGTTATCACTTGCCGCTGGTGTTGGTGGGCGTAATTATACTGACCAAATAGTTAGTGCAAATACAAACGTTCGTGAGATAGCGGTTACTCGGGCGCAACCTTTGCAACAGCAAGGACCACAAAAATATTCCGCAGGTTCGGCTAGCGTATCTAATGCACTGTTTTCAACCCAGGCATTAACTCAATCTGACATTAACGGTATTGCAAAACTACCTAATGTTAGTTCGGTTACTCCAAATTACAATCCTCAGGTTAAATATATTACTCGTGCTGGACAAGATAAATATATTGCGACAATTAGTATGTTTAGTCCAAGTGTAACTTTGACATTAGCAGCCGGTTCGACAAGTGGTGACCTAACCTCTAATCAGATTATTTTGACCGAAGATTATGTAAAGGCGCTTGGGTTTAGAAGTAACCAAGACGCAATAGGCAAGACGGTCGAGATGGTCGCTGACAAATTATCTTCACCAGTCACCGCACCTCAAAGCCAAACATTCACATATACAATCAAAGCAATCAGCAGTAAATCTGGCTTGGCATTTAGAGCTCAAAGTTCTTTGTTGGTATCAGCCGATGCGGCAAAAACTTTGTATGATTATATTAATGTTGGTACGCGTTCTTATGGCAACTTTGTGTTGGCTTCAGTGGAAGTTTCCAGCGCCGACAATGCACAATCAGTCAAAGATACATTAACAAATATGGGGTATAAAGCTCAAACGGCGGCCGATATCTTGGGGGTAATTAATACATTTATTAACGTTTTACAGGGTATATTGTTAGGATTTGGCGCCTTGGCGATTCTAACTTCGGTATTTGGGATTATCAACACTCAATACATTAGTGTTCTGGAGCGAACTCAGCAGATTGGCTTGATGAAAGCACTTGGTATGCGACGTCGTGATGTCGGGCGATTATTTAAACTAGAAGCTGCTTGGATTGGTTTTTTGGGCGGTGCAATCGGTAGTGGTTTAGCTGTGATTGGGGGAACAATCGCGAACCCACTTATCAGTAAATCACTAGATTTGGGCAATATAAGTTTGATTGTGTTTACTCCTATTAATTTAATAGTCGTGATTGTTGGATTAATATTGGTGTCAGTAATGTCTGGTATATTGCCAGCCAGAAAAGCAGCTAAACTTGATCCAATCGAAGCCTTGCGTACAGAATAATTTTTTAGATAACAGATAAAATCTGATACAATAATTACATGTTAGATATTAGATTTATCCGCGAAAACTCAGAGGCAGTTCAAATCAATGCTAAGAATAAGGGTAATGATGTAGACATTACATCACTTTTACAGCTTGATTCATCTCGTCGAGAGTTACAAACTCAGATTGATGATTTGCGGGCTAAGCGTAATGATATCGTAGCCCAAACCAAGGGTGGTCGTCCAACCGATGAATTAATCGCACAGGGCAAAGCTATCAAAGATCAGCTGACTGAAATTGAATTGCGATTCAAAGATATTGACGTTGATTTTATGACTCTACTGAAAAAGGTTCCAAATATGGCGCTGGCAACTGTGCCAGTAGGTAGCACCGAAGATGAAAACGTCGTCACAAAAACTGTCGGCGAACCTACTAAATTTGATTTTAAACCACGTAATCACGCTGATATTGCGACTGAGCGTGGCTGGATAGACAAAGAACGAGCCGCCAAGGTTACCGGTAGCCGATTTGCTTATATCGAAGGTGATTTAGTTAAACTACAGATGGCAATTGTTCAATATGTCATGAATACCCTAAGTGATGAAACAAAAATTGCTGAAATCGCTGCGGGCGCAGGGCTAAAAGTTTCGTCTAATCCGTTAAAACCAATTTTGCCACCACTTATGATTCGAACGGATATGTATGATGCAATGGATAGGTTAGAGCCACGGGATGATCGATACAAACTAGAAGGTGATGATTTGTGGTTGCAAGGTAGTGCTGAACACGTTCTAGGCAGTATGCACGCTGGCGAAATCTTTGATGAGTCACAATTGCCACTACGATACCTGGGTTATGCTACAAGCTTCCGTCGCGAAGCAGGGACGTACGGCAAGGATATGGAAGGCATTTTGCGCATGCACCAATTCGATAAATTAGAGATGGAAAGCTTTACAGTTGCGCAGGACGGCCACAACGAACACCTGCTGTTTGTAGCTATTCAAGAATATTTATTAGCTCAGTTGGGTATGCCGTATCGTGTGTTGGAAAAGTGTACTTTTGATATTGGTAAACCAAACGCTTGTGGTGTTGATATGGAGACATGGTTGCCTGGACAAGATAAATACCGCGAAACTCACACTGCTGATTATATGACAGACTATCAATCACGCCGTTTGAATACGCGCGTTCGCCGCGAATCTGGCAATTTAGAACTAGTCCACACTAATGACGCCACCGCTTTTGCGTTGGGTCGTATTATGATTGCGATTATTGAAAATGGTCAAACAGCTGATGGTCAAGTGTGCATCCCAACAGTCTTACAGCCTTACTTGGCTGGTCGAACGATGCTATAATTAGAGTAGCACCGACCGATAAACAAAAAGGAGGGCAGTATGATTACATCAATCCAAGTCACAGGAATCGCCTACGAAATCGACGAAAACACTCGAAAGTATGTGATTAAGAAAATCGGTAACCTGGATCGTTATTTACCAAGACATGCCCGCAAATCAGTAACTGCTGAGGTAAAGTTGGAAGAGGTTAATCACGACCACGGTAATAAATATCAAGCCGAGGTTATCTTAAGTGTCCCTGGCAAAATTATAACCGCCAAGGATTCTACCGCTAATGTTTTGGCTGCAGTTGACATTGTGGAAGCGAAAATTCAAACTCAATTACGCGACTATAAACAAGCCTCAGTTGCTCATATTGGTAATCGTGGCGTAATGAGTCGTTTTAAACGAAGTTTTCAGCGCGAATTATAGTATTTGATATCTTGTCTAATTGCTGTTTTAGCTTTATAGTAAGGTGTAGTATTTCACTTTAGAATTTTTTAAATAGGGAGCAGTATTTAGCTATGGTAAGCAATCAGAAGGTTTTGACCAAAATATTCGGCGACCCTCAAAAGCGTCTTTTGAAGGGCCTGCAAAAAAAAGTCGCAGCAATCAACACATTGTCTGAAACTTATAATAAAATGTCCAAAACAGAACTTAAAAAACAAACGGAAGTTCTAAAGAAACGATTGTTGAAAAAAGGTACGACTTTGGATAGTTTGTTACCTGATGCGTTTGCATTAGTCCGTGAATCCAGCGATAGAGTACTAGGGATGCGACACTTTGATGTCCAGCTAATCGGTGGTATGGCGTTACACGAAGGTAATGTTGCCGAGATGAAAACTGGTGAAGGTAAAACTTTGGTTGCTACACTGCCTGTTTATTTGAATGCACTTGAAGGTAAAGGTGTACACGTTGTCACTGTTAACGATTACTTGGCACAACGCGATGCCAGTTGGATGGGTGGAGTCTATCATTTCCTAGGGCTAGAAACCGGCGTTATTATTAACGATGCATCATTTATTTATGATCCGACTTATGACAATGAAGCCCACGAAGATGCCCGCATGAAACATTTGCGTCCATCAACTCGCAAAGAAGCCTATGCCGCTGATATTACCTATGGAACTAATAATGAGTTTGGTTTTGACTATTTGCGCGATAACATGGTTAACGAAGTTGATTTGTTACGCCAACGCGACCTTAACTTTGCGATTGTCGATGAGGTCGACAGCATTTTGATCGACGAAGCCAGGACACCGCTTATTATTAGCGCTCCGGCTGCTGAAAATCCAGAAAGCTATTATCAATTTGCAAAAATTGCAGCCAAATTAGTACCCGAAGATTACATTTTGGACGAAAAGCATCGTACTGTTGCGCTAAGTGACGAAGGTACTGAAAAAGTTCAAAAAATGTTGGGCATTAAAAACTTGTATAGTCCAGATTATGTTCGTTCTGTTTATCACATGGACCAAGCATTGCGGGCCCAAGCATTATTTAAGCGTGACAAAGATTACGTTGTTACCGCTGATGGTGAAGTTATTATTGTCGACGAATTTACTGGCCGTTTGATGCAAGGTCGTCGTTATAACGAAGGTTTACATCAGGCAATTGAAGCCAAAGAAGCTGTGCCGGTTTTGCAAGAAAGCATGACACTAGCGACTGTTTCTTTCCAGAACTACTTCCGTTTGTACAAAAAACTATCAGGAATGACTGGTACGGCCTTTACTGAAGCCGAAGAGTTTCAGCAGATTTATAGTTTGGATGTTATCCAGATTCCTTCAAATCGTCCAATTGCTCGTACTGACCGCCAAGATTTAATCTTTAAATCTGAAAAAGGTAAATTAAAAGCCGTTGCGGCCGCGATTGCTGAATATTATGCAATCGGTCGACCAGTTTTGGTTGGTTCTGCGTCAATTGCTAAAAATGAGTTGATAGCAACTTGGTTAGACAAAGCAGGCATTCCTTACGAACTATTAAATGCAAAAAACAATGAACGCGAAGCTGCGATTATCGAAAAAGCTGGCCTTAAAGGTTCGATTACACTTGCAACTAACATTGCTGGTCGTGGTACTGATATTAAACTTGGTGAAGGCGTCGTTGAACTTGGTGGCTTGATGGTTATCGGTTCTGAACGACACGAATCACGCCGAATTGACAATCAGCTACGTGGTCGCGGTGGACGCCAAGGCGATCCAGGCGAAACTCAATTCTATGTTTCGACCGAAGACGATTTGATGCGTATTTTCCAAGGCGATCGCATTGCTAGTTTGATGGATAAATTAGGTATCGACGAAGATACCCCAATTCAAAACAAAGCGGTTTCAAAAACTTTGGAATCGGCTCAAAAACGAGTTGAAGGCTTTAACTTTGATACACGTAAAAACGTCGTTCAATACGATAACGTTATTAACCGCCATCGTCGAGTTGTTTATACGGTTCGTCGCAAGATTCTTGAAGGCGCCGACATCAAACCCGAAATGGAAACTTTGTTGGTATCTAAAATACGTGAATTAACGCTGTTACCAGCAAAAAACAGCAAGAATTTTGCTGAAAACTTTGAAGCTATTTTCCCACTAAGCGAAGGTAAAATTACTAATATCGGTGGTGAAAAGAATGATAAAACTCGATTCGAAATCGCACGTCGCGAAGTCGATAAATTGTATAAAGACAAAGAATCTGAACTGGACGCAGACGTTATGCGAAAAGTTGAACGTGAAGTTTATTTGCAGGTACTAGATACTTTGTGGATGCAACACCTTGAAAATATGCAACATTTGCGCGAAGGTATTCATTGGCGAAGCGTTGGTCAACGTGATCCACTAGTCGAATACCGCAGTGAATCTCAAAAATTGTTCGATAGTTTGCAATCAACTTTGCGTGACGAAGTGCTACGTGCCGTAATGCATGTCCGTAAAACTGACGTTATTGCTCAGACAGAAGAGGATTACCAGACCGAATTAACTCGTTTGGCTGAAAATGCAGTCGAAAAGGGTGTTAATGAAATAACTGGCGGTGAAGAAAATCGTGACCATGATTTTAAAGCTAAAAAAGCAACTCCAGTGAACATTGCTAACAAGAAAAAGAATGATTCGCGCAAAAAAAAGAAGGCCGAACGCCAAAATCGCAAAAAACGCAAATAAATAACGGTTAAATAGAAAATTAATATATGAAACATTCCGTCAAAGAAATAAGATTGAAAAACGGGGCACGGGGATTACTTATTGATGTTCCGGGTGCTACGACAATGAGCATGCAATTCCAGTTTCGTGCCGGTAGCCGTTATGTTAAATCCAAAGACATAGAACAAGTTGCTCACATCATGGAACATATGGCGTTTGGTGCGAATGCGCGTTTTAAAAGCGAACACGAATTTCAATTTGAGTTTTCAAAAAACGGTGCCTACAGCAACGCTTATACTAGTGATTTATCGATGGTTTATGAAGCCGATTGCGCTGATTTTGAATGGAACAGGATTTTGGATCTGCAAAAATTAGCTATTTGTCAGCCAAAATTCAATGAGACTGAACTGATTGCCGAAAAAGGCAATGTTCGTAGCGAACTAACTAATTATCTGAACGATCATTTTCGCATTTTGTGGCCTAGGGTTCAGCAATTGTTGGGTGAAGACGTTTTAACTTTTCGCCAAGCGCTACCTACAATTGGGGCTGTAACCTTGGCGGATGTCCGTGAACATCATAGGCGGACACATACGACTAATAATATGCGCTTTGTGATTGCCGGAAAACTTAGGGGTCGCAAGTCCGAGATAAAAAGAGAGCTTGAAGGCTTTCAATTACCAGCTGGTAAACGTTTTGAAGTGCCGCGCGATAAACTAACCAAAGCTGGCCCAAGTATTATTCGTCGTAAGGACGCAACTAACCTGACGTTTGGTCTATTTATGGCCATACCACGTGAATTAAACGATGAAGAACTAGATGCGATGCATTATTTGAATCATATTTTGACTGGTACTATGCATTCGCGTATTTTTGGTGCAGCCCGTCAAAAAGGCTTGGCATATAGCGTTAATTCATACACTGGAACTGGTTTTTACGACAGTGCCTGGGATATAACAGGCCAAGTTAATCACGAAGCCGCAGGTGCATTGTTTGACATTATAACCCGTGAGCTTCGCAACGTATTAGACGGTAAAATCACCGAAGAAGAAGTAAATGCCGCTAAATCATTTGCACTTGGGCGTTATCAAATGGGGGCACAGACGGTATCACAAATCAGCGGATTTTATACCGGACGATACTTTGACGATGGATTTATAAAAAATTATGATAAAGTGCCTGAAATGATCAAGAACGTTACAGTTGAACGAATGGTAGAAACGGCTCGTGGGTTCATTAACGAAGACATATGGGTTCTAGCGGCTGTTAGTAGCGGCGAAAAACAAGAACTTATCGAACTAAACGATAAAGTAACAATACTATTTAATAAGGAGTAATCTATGCCTTTAAAACACACCGTTGAAGAAATAATATTGGCCAACGGGGTGAAAGGCATTCTTATTGATGTGCCGGATTCGACGGTTGTTGCTTATGATGTTCATTTTAGGGCTGGCTATGACTACACAGAACCATCAATACAACAATCAGCTCATCTGTTAGAGCATATGGCTTTTGGGGTTAGTGAAGGTTTTGAAACGGCTGAATCATTTAGTCAAGAATTTACGAAAAACGGCGCAAACCGTGGCGCTTCAACAAGCGATAGAAGTATGAGTTATGGGGCTGAATCTGCAATTATGGAATGGGAAAGAATTTTGGATTTGTTCCAAGTTGCTATCACTCGTCCAATATTCATTCAAAAAACGCTTGATTCTGAAAAGGGTAATGTACGTGAAGAACTAGTTTCGCAAGCCGATAATCATAGCCGTGTTTTGTACCAGCGTGTCCAAAGAGCGATGGGTAGTAAACGATTGATGGACCCTGAAAAAATCGAAACAATTGATAAAGTACAACTAACTGATATAGAAAATTATCATCGCAAAACTCACACATTATCAAATATGAGATTTTGTTTAGCGGGTGATTTATCTAAACATAAAGATACGATTATCAATAAATTGAATAGTTGGGACTTACCAATAGGCGACAGACTGCCCGCATTAAAACTAGAATCAAAATCTTCACCGATGGTTCATATTTATAAAAAAGATATGTCTAATTTGATATTTTGTATACAAATAGATATTAATCGAGAATTATCTTTATCTGAATCCTTCTCTATGGGGGCTTTAAGTCATATTTTGACTGGTACTTTTCATTCTAGAATTTATGGCAAAGCTCGCAGTCAAGGAATTTGCTATGGAATGGGGTCTAGCCATACGACTGATATTTCCGATACTTCATCATGGGAATTTTACGGTAAAGTTGGTCTTGAAAATGCCAACTCCTTGTTTGAATTGATTATTGAACAGATACAAAAAGTGATTGATGGTGATATAACCGATGCCGAGTTGGACGCCGCTAAACAATATGCCCTGGGTGGTTATCAAATGAGGGGGCAGACCGTCAACTCTATGAGTAATTGGTATGCTGGATATTATTTTAACCACGAGATAATCGATCCTCTTGATTCGTCGCCTGAATATATAAAATCGACACAATTAGAAAATATAGTTAAATTAGCAAAAGAATTTATAAGTGATGGTCAATGGACACTAGGTGGAATTGGTAATATTTCAGAAGAGCAATTACAGTCACACTATGACCTGCTGGCACAACTGTTTAAAAATGGGGTAAAATAGTAGTATATGAAGATTGCAATCGCCGGTTATGGGGTAGAGGGTGAGTCAAGCTATCGCTATTGGTCAAAAGACCCTAGTAATGAATTAACTGTTTTTGACGAAAATCCATTACGACGACAAGAACCGGATGGGATATTTGCGATTATCGGAGCAGATGCATTTAACCAGATGAACGGTTATGACTTGGTAGTTCGGACTGCTGGTTTGGCGCCATATAAAATCATAACTGATGGCAAAATTTGGTCGGCGACTAATGAGTTTTTCGCTAAATGCCCAGCACCAATAATTGGTATAACCGGCAGCAAAGGTAAGGGGACAACAGCCAGTTTGATTACTAGTATTTTACGCGAAGCTGGTAAAACCGTTTGGCTGCTAGGTAATATTGGTGAACCAGCATTAGATGCACTTGATCAGATTAAAAGTAGTGACATAGTGGTTTATGAATTATCTAGTTTTCAGCTATGGGACCTAGAAAAGTCGCCACATATCGCGGTTATTTTGTTCATCGAACAAGAACATTTGGATGTACATACCGGGATGGCGGAATACGTTCACGCCAAGGCAAATATAACCAGATATCAAACTGTTGATGATACTTTGATTTACAACCAATCAAACCGATATGCTAGTGGTATAGCTGGCAATGCAATAGCGAAAACTATCGGTTATACTAATGCGGAAACAGCTCATGTACGTGAAGGCTATTTCTATTATGGTGAACAAAAAATTTGTTCAGTTAACACCTTACAAATTATGGGAAAGCATAATTATGACAATTCTTGCGCTGCAATTGATGCTGTTTGGGAATATACCCAAGATACAGAGGTGGTTGAACGCGGATTACATAATTTCAAAGGGTTATTACATCGACTGCAATTTGTTCGACAGTTAGGTGATGTTAAATATTATGATGACAGTATTGCAACCACTCCCAGTTCTGCGATTGCGGCACTTCGGGCATTTGATACGCCAAAAGTTATTATATTAGGTGGGTCATCTAAGGGTTCTGATTTTACCGAACTAGCCGAGGAATTGACTAGACATGATGTCAAAGCAATTTTGATTGGTGATGAAGCTGGCAACATTGCTGACGCCTGTCAAATTGCTGGATTTGATGATTACCAAATTGTTGATCACGCTGTAATGTCGGAATTAGTAATTTTGGCGCAATCTATTTCAAAACCTGGTGGTGTAGTTTTACTTAGTCCTGCCAGTGCTAGTTTTGGGCTATTCAAAAACTATGTCGATAGGGGTGAACAGTTTCAGTCAGCTGTGGAAATGTTACAATAGATTTCATGCAGCCACTTCTAAAACAACTAACGACCTTACTTTCGCAAATTGACGCGGCTTTTGAACGGCTTAATATTGCTGATAAACAAAAAAATATTTCAGAGTTAACCGAACAGTTGGCGAATTCGGAAGTCTGGAATAACCCAACCGACGCCCAGATTAAAAGCAAGCAATTGTCGGCACTATCAAACGCGGTTGATCCATGGATAATTTTACGTGCTCAGGTTGAGGACATCATTGAATTAATCGGGCTGGGTGATGATAGTATGACCACTGAATTTGAAGAACAAACGAACGCTTTGGAACGAGATTTTGCTAAATTACGCAAAGATCTGCTGTATCACGGTAAATTTGATGATCATAATGCAATCATTCGTTTAAGTGCTGGTGTTGGTGGAACCGATGCTCAGGATTGGACAGAAATGTTGGAACGTATGTATCTGCGCTGGGCGTCTAAATCTGGTATGAAGTCTGAAATTATTGAACGATCTGTTGCAGAAGAAGCCGGTATTAAGTCGAGTGTTATAGGAATAACTGGGCATAATGCCTATGGGCGACTGCGGGGTGATCATGGGGTTCATCGGCTAGTTCGTCTAAGTCCATTTAACAGTGATAATTTACGTCAAACTAGTTTTGCATTGGTTGAAATATTGCCACAAATTGATATCCCCGAGGAAGCCCAGATTGATGAGCGTGATTTGAAAGTTGATGTTTATCGAGCCGGTGGTAAAGGTGGTCAGTCGGTTAACACGACTGACAGTGCAGTGAGAATTACACATATCCCGACGGGTATTGTGGTGGCGATTCAAAACGAACGATCGCAATTGCAAAATCGTGAAACGGCCATGAAAATTTTACGTTCGAAACTAACTCAATTGCAATTAGAACAGCACACCGCCAGTATCACCGACCTGCAAGCAGGGGAATCGGCTAATTGGGGCTCGCAAATCCGTAATTATGTTCTGCATCCGTACACGATAGTTAAAGATACTCGTACTAAACATGAAAACCAAAATGCTCAGGCTGTTTTGGACGGTGATATTGACGAATTTTCTGAATCATATCTTGAATCACAGACGGAATAATAATTAAAACCACTTAATTTATACGAGTTCTGCTGCTCGGTTTCTCTTACGACATATTTTCCCGCCACTTGTTTTGACGGGTCCTGCCGCTCGGTCCGCCCCAAGAATTTTTATTGGTTACAATAAACAATTCTGGGGCCGCCCCGCCTCGCGTCACCCGTTACTGTGGCTTACGATAAAACAGATAATCAACGTGTAACAGCAGACACGCCCAATCTCAATACTTTATTTCAATAGGATGCGAAGCGGTAGCGGAGGCCGAGCGCCACGTGCTGAACCGAAAGGGTCACACGTAGAGTGGCCTGTTGGAATAAATGTATTGGGAGTGGGCGCGCAGAACAAAGTGAACCCAAACAGCAGGACCCGTCAAAACAGGTAACGGAAACATATGCCGCAAGATAGTGATTACGGCTTTAAGAATAGAAATCAGGGTTATTCTGCTAACTCACTTATGGTATAATTAACCAAGCAATGATACTGATTGATAGGGTAACGAAATCGTATGGCAAAGACCTCAGCCCGGCTATAAACCGTGTGAGTTTATTCATTGAACCTCGCGAATTTGTTATTTTAGTTGGTACGTCTGGTGCTGGAAAATCGACCTTATTAAAACTTTTGACTCGTGAGGAAAAACCAACCAGTGGCAAGATTGTTGTCGGTGGAATTGACTACGACACATTAAAAGACAGCCACATCCCAATGCTTCGTCGAAAAATCGGTGTTGTTTTTCAGGACTTTAAATTATTACCTCAACGTACAGTTTTTGAAAATATCGCTTTTGCGCTTGAAATTGCGGGTATGACTAGACGCGAGATTAAAAACACTGTGCCAAAAGTTATCGAACTGGTTGGTTTGACTGGCAAAGAAAAACAATTCCCCAGTCAATTATCCGGTGGTGAGCGTCAACGCGTAGCGATTGCTAGGGCAGTTGTTCGTCAGCCCAAGATTTTGATTGCTGATGAGCCAACCGGTAATCTGGACCCACGACACAGCTGGGACATTATTCGATTATTGGAAAAAATTAATAAATACGGTACAACAGTTCTACTTACTACTCATAATGCCGATATTGTTAATAAATTAAAACGTCGCGTTATCACATTGGAACATGGCAAAATCACCAGTGATCAAGCAGAGGGAAGTTACCGACAATGATAGCCAAGAAAAAACATGATTCTAAATCCACCTCGGCGCAAAAACGTAATCGCCGTAAATTATTGTCATTTTTCCGTGTGATTCGTTACGGAACAGATAGCTTTATTCGAAATTCATGGCTGTCGGTTGCGGCAACCGCTGTTATGACGATTACACTGCTAATTATTTTTACAGCCTTTGTGGCACAAAATATTTTGACTGACACCGTTGGTAATCTTAGTAACAAAGTCGATATGTCTATTTATTTGAAAACCGAAACGACCGATAAGGTTGGTGCTGATTTAAAGGCTGAATTACAAAAATTATCTTCAGTTCGCACAGTTACGTATATTAGTGCCGATGATGCCAGTGCTCAAATTGCACAGGATAACAAAAGTAGCAGTGGTGTACTAGAGGCTCTTAATGAGGCGACTAATAAAAACCCAGCAACACTGCGCGTGGTGATAAAAGATATTAACGACACATCACAATTAGAGGGTTTTGTTGCCAATGATACTACGCTAAAAAAATACCTTAGTGTTGATTATAAACCGTCATTTGCCGGAGATCGACGCAATACTATCAAATCGATTGGTCGGGCAGTTAACTTTGCTCAACAAGTTGGGGTTGTTGCCGGTATGATATTTGTAGGTATATCGTCACTTATAATCTTTAACACGATTCGAATGGCGATTTTTAACCGTAAAGAAGAAATTCAGATGATGAAACTAATTGGAGCCGACAAATCATTTATTCGTGGACCTTTTTTGATTGAGTCGATTATGTATGGTTTTATCGCTGCTGTTATTGCTACTGGTCTGGGAATTTGGGGATTATATTCATCAATTCAAACTTTGAATAGTTATCAGATTGTGGTTCAACCAACACTTGACCTAGCGACATTATATGCCGGGATTGTGTTGTTATCTATGATTGCAATCGGTGCCGTTATCGGTATCATCTCGTCGTTATTGGCAACGCATAGGTACCTAAAGCTATAAGGAAACTGATATGAAAATAAATATTACAAAAAAATCTTCAACATCATTACCAACCAAGATAGCACTAGGGTTTATTAGCCTAGTTATTATGATTTCGGCACCAATTCAGATGATGACGAAAACTACTTTTGCAACTCCTACTGTTGATCAGTTGCAAGCTCAGATTGATGCTCTCGAGGCAGACATTGCGCGCTACCACGTCGAAGCAGCACGTTTGAATAATGAAGCGTTGTCATTACAGACTACCTTGGCAAAATTAGCCAGTGAAAGAGCGATTATCCAGGCGCAAATTGATATTAACCAAGCAAAATATGATTCATTGTTGATAAAGATAAAAGACACAGAGAAAAAAATTAAAGACAATAAGGATGCGTTAGGTACGACTATTGCCAACATGTATGTTGAGGGCAATATTACTCCTATCGAAATGTTAGCAGGCAGTAAAAATATTGGTGATTATCTGGATAAACAAGAGTATCAATCATCAATCCGCAGCCAGTTAACGTCAACTATTGCTACAATTAAAGATTTGAAAAAATCATTAGATGCTCAAAAAATTAAATCCGAGCAGGTTTTGAGCGATCAAAAGAATGCAAAACAGGCGCTTGTTAATAAACAGGCTGAACAGCAGAATCTTTTGGACCAAACACAAAATAATGAAGCTGCTTATCAAAAACTTACTACCGACGGTGAAAGTAAAAAGAAATCATTAATGCAACAACAACAGGATATTATTTGGGCCGCGCAAAATAGTGGCGGTACAGTTACAGGTATTCCGGATGCTTCAAAGGGTAACTATCCTTGGGGTGGTGGTAATTGTTATGTTGCGTACGATGGCTGGGGCAGTCTAAATTCATATAATGGTATTAATGGTGATGGAACTGACGGTTTAGGTTATGCGTGCCGCCAATGTACAAGTTATTCTGCATGGAAGATTCTAGAGTATACAGGCCGAGAATACAGATATATGGGTGATGCTGGTAATTGGCCTAGAAGTTTTGGTCAATACAATACACAGCCACGTGCAAACTCGGTTGGTGTTATCGCTGCTGGCCAATATGGTCACGTAGTTTGGGTAGAAACCGATCCTGATGCTGATGGGTATATAATCGTCAGTCAATATAATGATTATTCTCATAACTCTGGCGACAACAGTGGCCAAGGTTGGGGTAATTACAGTAAAATTCGCGTCCATAAATCTACATACAATTACTACATCTATTTTTAGAACCAAAACCATAACTTCTATAGCGTACTAAGCCCCAAGTACGCTATAATTATAAGCAATAGAAATATCGGTGAAATAGGGGATATATGCCAAAAGTACACACAGCAATTAAAGCAAAAGTTATTGAACATGTAACTAAACATAGACTAACTAAAAAGCCAATATCGGGCGCAGCGTTATTTATTATTATCGCGCTGACGGCAGCGTTGGGTTATATAGCTGGTACTTATAATTACCAAATCACGGCAGCGATTGGCCCAGTTTTTGGTTATAAAGCTCACGCAGCAGTTATTGATTTAACTTCTGTTCAAGCAACTTACAGCCAATTAGCTTCTCATTTTGATGGTGGTTTGGATGTGAATCTGTTAATCCAAGGTGCTAATCGTGGCATGGTTGAAGCAGCTGGTGATAAATACACAACCTATTTTAGCCCGTCCGAAGCAGTAGATTTCAATAATAATTTGTCTGGCAATATAGGCGGTGGTATTGGTGCTGAAGTTGGTATCAAAAACGACAAGGTTATTATTGTCCGCCCACTCAAAAATAATCCAGCCATCAAAGCTGGCTTACTGGCAAATGATATAGTTTTAAGTGTTAACGATCAATCTATTGCTGGTTGGTCAGTTGATAAAGTTGTCAGTATGATTCGTGGCGAATCTGGCACGACTGTTAAAATACAAATTCAACGTGGTACCGAAATTAAAACGTTTACAATTACGCGAGCAACAATCAATAACCCAAGCGTTGAAAGTAGTGTTGATGGTAAATTGGGAATTATAACTATTAGTCGATTTGACAGTGAAACCGGCAACCTGGCTCAGGCTGCAGCTCAGAGTTTTGTAAGACAAGGTGTCAAAGAGGTGATTTTGGATCTTCGTGACAACGGTGGCGGTTATGTATCAGCTGCTGTCGATGTAGCAGGGTTATGGTTAGACAATCAGGTAATTGTTACAGAACGAACAGGCGATACAATTAAAGACACCCTAAAATCAGGCAGCAATGCATTACTAGCTGGTCTACCAACAATAGTTTTGGTTAATGAAAATACCGCCAGTGCTAGTGAAATTGTTGCAGGATCATTGCAAGATCATAAAGCCGCTAAATTAGTTGGACAAAGAACATTTGGCAAGGGTAGTGTGCAATTACCGATTTCTCTGTCTGGCGGGGCCGAGATAAAGGTTACAGTCGCTAAATGGTATACACCAAACGGCAAGAATATTAATCAACAAGGCATTACGCCAACTGTTATTGCTAAACTTACTCAAGCCGATGTTGATAAAGGTATTGACCCACAAATGGATGCTGCAAAAAAGCAATTAGGGCTGTAGATTTCATAGAGCTTGTGTTTTAACAGTTGTAATAGTAATATAGGGGTAATATGGAAACAAAGAAAAAAATTCTACTTGTCGAGGACGATATTGCGTTAGCCGGAGTGTATAAGTCACGCTTGGACATGGAAGGATTCGAGACTTACGCTGTTAATAATGGTGAAGTCGCTTTATCTGCTGCCCTCGAATTCAAACCTGATTTAGTATTATTGGATGCTATGATGCCTAAAATCAGTGGCTTTGATGTGCTTGATATCCTTCGTAATACCCCTGAAACTGCTAATATTCGTATCATTATGTTGACCGCACTTAGTCAACCTAAGGACAAAGAACGTGCTGAATCATTGGGTGTAGATGATTATTTGGTCAAATCACAAGTTGTGATTGGTGATGTAGTTGAGCGTGTTCGTTTCCATTTGGGAATGTTAGAACAACAGTCTTAGTAATTAAAATTTGATAATAAATAAAAAACTGCCCAGAACGGGCAGTTTTTATTTAAATACCAAAGTATTAAAGTACTGATACTTGAGTGCGTGGAGTAGTTTTGCCTGTAAAACGGCTTTTGCGAACTTTTTGGAAGCTAACAACACCATCAACTGCAGCATGGATAGTAAAATCACGGCTGATAAATGTACCAGGACCTGATAATTTGGTTGAGCCAGTTTGACGAACTAGAACTTCACCAGTACGTACGGTTTGACCGCCAAAGCGTTTAACACCAAGTCGTTGACCTGGGCTATTATGAATATTTTTGGCTGTTCCGCCGGCTTTAACGTGTGACATGGAAATTTAACTCCTAAAAATTTATAACAAAATCTAATTGATTGTACCAAATATAGGGGGTTGAGTCAAGGGTAAAGGTTAGTAGATAGTAGGTAGTAGGTAGTAGGTAGTAGGTAGTAGATGGTGAACGGGTGCGTTCGGTGGGGTGAATTCGAAATAGTTCTATTCTGCACGCCCACTCCCAATACATTTATCCCAACAGGCCACTCTACGTGTGACCCTTTCGGGTCAGCACGTGGCGCTCGGCCTCCGCTACTGCTCCGCATCCTATTGGAATAAAGTATTGAGATTGGTCGTATCTACTATTACACGTTGATTATCTGTTTTATCGTAAGCCAGAAACGGGTAACGCGAGGCGGGGCGGCCCCAGAATTGTTTATTGTAACCAATAAAAATTCTTGAGGCGGACCGAGCGGCAGGACCCGTGGTGGTTTAGTCACGAGTCAAAACGAGCAACTCACGGGCGACGACTTGGTCTTCGCGGTAATACAATAAATCATTTTGCGATATATTGGTGAATTCGTGTGGTTTATAACCAAACCTAGCAATAGTTTTGATTAGCGGTAGGTGAGTGAATCCGCCATCTTTATCGCGCCAAGCTGGTATAGCGATACAAATTGGCGTGCCGGATTCAATTTGAGAACGTAAGTTTTTCAAAAATTCAGTGATAATATAATCGCAATTTTTAACTACTTCGTCCAGTTTAGCAGGCGATGGTGGGGCGCTGAATGGTTGACCTAAATACGTTTCACCGGCAACTGCGCTAATTGGTTGATGCCATTTTGTCGTCATAGCGTCACCTTGTTCTAGTCGGAAATTAAAATCTTTGTGATAGCCATTAGACAACCAATGTAGGTTATGTTCGCTGTATTCCATCATCTTGTCCGAAAGGTCGGTGCCATAGACGTTATAGCCCATCAAAAGAGCTTCTTGCAGCACAACACCTGTTCCGCAAAATGGATCCAGGATAGTAGGTGGTAGGTTGTAGTTTGTAGATGGTAGGGTTGCGGCTTCAGTATTTTGAGATTGGTTTTTATTACTATCTACTATATACCAACTACTATTTACTACCTGGCCACAGGCCAGGTTTATCATAATTTGAGCAAGTTTTGGTGGCAACATACCAACAAAAGCATCACGTTTTGGGCGTTCTTGGTCACGTTTGGCATAGGCTGTGATGTTTTGTGAACCTGTACTGGTTGCGATATAGATTTTACCGTCAGTAGCACGAGCGACAATTAGTTCAACTTTATTAGGTGATAGGCCAAGCTTGTTGTGATGGCTGGTAGCGGTAGAAAGAGCTGGGTCTGGGTTCGGTACAAGTCTTAAACTGACGCCGTACTTTTTGAGTTTTTGTTTCAAAATAATCCCAGTTTTTTGAACTTCACGTCCGCCGACAGGGGAATTGTAAACACTGATACCTAATGTGATTTTACCTTCAAAAGTTGACCATTCGTTGGTGTAATACTGAACAATTTTTTGACTAACTTGATGCCAATCGCTTCGTGGTAGTTCGGCAATG
>JBBQTT010000003.1:0-35643 GCA_038213035.1 Saccharimonadales bacterium (SeqCode)
ACAGACATGCCGACAATCAAAACAATAAGCGTTGTAAGTATAAAAGGAATCATATTAATATATTAAACCCAGACGACAACTTATTCAGCTGCACCCAAATCCCTCCCATACCGTTTCTTCAAATAATCAATCTGCAGCTTATTTACAGCCTCTTCACGTTCATAAGGATTATCGCGCGTTTCCTCTACGATTTTTTTCGCCTTACTTACCCATTCTTTTTCAATCAAATCATCATCCTTGGCGATCGTTGGAGTATCGCCAATAGTTGTGTTTGCAACAACAGGCGTATCAACAATAACAGGGGCTGGAAGTATTGTTGTAAAGCTAACATCAGCCAAAATAGCGCTTGTTTCGGCTTTTTGTTCATATCTTTCAGCACCTTTATTGACGACCTCAGGACTAGCAATTACTGGTTCGCGATCAATATTTGAACCTACCACAATCGATGGTTGCTCTGGGTTAAAACGAGGCGCTGGAGTCTCTGGCTTCATATCTGTAATTATATCACGATAATAACAAGCTTATGAATATATTTATAGAACTCTTTTTGAGATATACAAACAACCTATAACAACGAAAATAAATACTAGTAAAAATTCATACACGCCTATTGCCCCCACTGATTGCAACCCAATAAGCAGTATTGGCACAGCAGCGATAATCGTTGAGTAATAATATGAATTCTTAAGCGTTAAAGCCTCATACGGCTTCTTGGTGATTAAACCAGTTGATAATTGTTCAGTAATACGACTTACCCAATATATTAAAAAAGTTACCACGCTAAGTGATAACAAATATGCACAAAAGAATATAGCCAAGATCCCAAAGGGACCTGCTGTTGCCGGTGTTGTTACGTTAAGTAAAACCGTAAGTAGGCAGAGGCTTACAAGGGCTATGATCGAAAGTATTATTCTTAACATCGTAACGTAACTATATCATTTTAAATTGAGAGTTGAAACTAGCCTGAGCGGTAGGTTTAAATGTCGGGTTGCAGCAAACGCCGCTAAAAAAATATTGAGCGTGTGAACCCATTGACAACCTATCGCTACAGGCTGTTTTGTACTGACCGCTCGAGGTAAACCTCGGGCATATGTCCTTGCACACTGTTCCACAGTGCATCTGTTTTTGTGTCATAAATGTGTGACCACAAAATCAAAATGTACTAGTACTGGGGGTACGCGCTTCTCGCCAATTTGGCGGAGCATCGGCGACGCCAATGATAACTAGGTTATCGGGTGTCGTCACCGAATCACCGTCAAAAAAGGACGGTCAGTATCTGTTTAATTGTTAAGGTGTATTTGGCTTTTTTGTTTGACTTTTTGTTTTTGTAAAAGCTTGTTTATACCATAGCATAAGCGGCGTACATGGTCAATATAATTTTACGAGTTAAATGATGTAATTAATATATATTATACATATATGTCATTAACTCAAAGATTAGATAACGGTAAATACACATATATACAACATTGTTATTGTTACTACACTAGTATCATTTTGTTATATAATCAAAGGCGTCATATGACAAAAATAAGCAAAATAATGGTCAAAATTTCGATGCTTTGATTGTCACGAATCGCATAGATCGATCATTAAAATTATTAGTAATCTAGCTTGCCTAGCTATATTTAAAGACCACAAAACATATTATGACTTTATTAAACACGCCAACAAAACACCCAATATTATTACATAGGCTAGTTTTAACGTGATTTAAAAATCCAATATAGGTTATCCAGTCGCTATGGTACTTGTAGTTCTAGCCTATATACCTTTCTGTCCAATTTTGGCTAAAATAAAATATAAACTATAACTAATTCGATATATTTTCCGGGCAATTTGTATTCAAACTAAATATAAATTATTTAATACACGCAATATACCCCACCGCTAACCCTGGCCGGACTAAATAACTACAATATTTACAAAAATGACTTATCCACACGTAGTATTTTTTACTAGACAATTTTGATAATTGTTATTGACACAAGCGTTTTGGCAATCTATTATAGGGGTAGCTTCTGAATAAAAAACTTATACAGAAGCCCAAAACAAACAGATAATTAAAAACTCCACAAAAACAACCGTTCCTCGCAGGCGGTTGTTTTTATTTGCCATTTTATTCAAGCGTATAGCGCCTAGAATCAAAATATACCCACCATATGGCGGGTATATAATTAGTCAAATTGGTGGAGCTGCGGGGAATCGCACCCCGGTCCGAAAGGTAACCTATTATTCGTCTACAAGTATAGTCAGACCTAGATTTTAACGACTCTCCAAACTAGAAGCCTAACGAAAAACGTCTGGTTTGTCGCGCAATATTATTTTTCCTTTTAGCGTTGCTGCACACTAATTGGTAAGCGACATGTTTTATAACACCGTACCAAGTCTATGTCGCCTGGATGATACGATGGCCTTAGTTAAACTAAAGCTGGTGCTAGAACTTGTGGCTGGAAAGCAGATGCGATCGCAGCTACAAAGCTTTTTGCTTTTGCAGTAAATGTTGCAATTAAATTTTGTACGTAACGAGTACCTTCGACTTGCAAAATAATCTGTTAAAATCCCTTCGTCGAAAGCTAAGTCAGCCCCAACGTAACACCTTTATTTTATCATAGATTGCACATTTTTACCAGTCATGCTTAAATTAAGCTTATGGTTGCTAGAGTTATGACAGTCGCCCCTATAGGATTTGATGGTTTTATCGTCGAAGTTGAATGTGATTCTTCTAAATCGCTGCCCTCTTTACAGATTGTCGGTCTGGGGAATAAAGCAATTGACGAAGCAAAAGAAAGAGTTCGCAGCGCTATCACCAATTCTCTACTTGAGTTCCCGAAAAAACGAATTACGATTAATCTAGCCCCTGCAGAGTTACCCAAAGACGGCGCCCATTACGACATCCCAATCGCCCTAGCTATATTGTGTGTCAGTGGCCAATTACAGCAAAAAGAACTCGATGGTGCAGTTTTTGCCGGTGAGCTAGCCCTTAACGGCGACCTTCGTCCAATAAAAGGCGCTATAAATATCACCCAAATGGCAAAGCAAGCTGGAATCAGTCAGATATACCTACCTGCTGCTAACGTTGAACAAGCTAGTTTGATTAGTGGCATTGAGATATTTGGGGTTACATCAATAAAACAACTATTCCTTCACCTCAAGAAAGAATCCATCATAAGCCCATACCTAGCAATTACTGACCAAATCAAAGCTTGGCGCGAACCTATACATCCCCTTCTGGACGACGTCAGAGGCCAAGATCAGGCCAAGAGAGCCCTAATCATAGCAGCAGCTGGTCATCACAACATACTGCTTGCTGGGACGCCAGGAGCGGGTAAAACGATGCTAGCAAAAGCTCTATCTAACCTTCTGCCCGACCTAACCCCGGACGAACAGATAGAAGTAACCAAGATTCACAGTCTAGCTGGTAAAATTAATGGCGAAATAATCCTCAGACGACCTTTCCGTTCACCTCATCACACAGCCAGCCCCGTATCTATAATTGGCGGTGGCAACCATCCAAAACCAGGCGAAATAAGCCTGGCTCACACAGGAGTACTGTTCTTGGACGAATTCCCGGAATACCCCAGATCAACTCTCGAAACATTACGCCAACCACTTGAAGACAAAAAAATCGACATCAGCAGAGCTAGCGCTCACATTACATACCCGGCTAATTTCATGCTGGTAGCCACAATGAATCCATGCCCTTGCGGATACCTTGGTGACAAAACCAAAGAATGTTCATGCACTAGTGGGCAAATTATTGCATACCAAAAACGATTATCAGGACCATTATTAGACCGTATTGACCTGGTCGTAAATGTATCACGAGTACCAAACGAAGAATTGTTACGTTCTGAATCGTTGACAAATAATCAACACTTATCTGCGGTAGAGATAATAAGTCGTGCTACATTGGCACAAAATTTACGTTATAAAGATAGTACTATTTACAACGCATCACTAAATAATAGCGACATAAAGAAATATGCCCCCCTATCAGAGGACGTAAAATCATTATTACTAAAAGCCGCCGATCGCCTAAAACTTAGCGCTCGTAGCTATTTCAAAATCATCAAAGTTGCTCGTACTATAGCCGATCTGAATGGTGAAAAAGATATACTGCCCGAACATATCGGCGAAGCTCTGCAGTATCGAAAATAAAAGCCAATAATTTAGGCCCCGGAACTGTTTTATTTAAAAAACAGTACCAGGGCCATACGCCGAGAAATCGGAGGCTTATAAAATCAACTCTGCCTTCTACGATTGCCCTTGTGAGTGTTCATCATTTTATCCGCCCTATGAAGCAGGCTTGCAAACGTCTTTTCATGGTCTGTTTCTGTTGAAACCACACCAAATGACAAAGAAATTGGAAGTTGCTCTGAATTAAACGAAAACACTGCCGAACAGAACTTCTTTCTGATACGACGAAGAATCTTGCGTGCGATTTGTTTATCTACACCTGGTAGGATGATAACGAATTCATCGCCACTCAACCTACCATAAACATCCACTTTTCGGATGGATGATTCTACAATCTCTGCTACTTTGACGATGATTTCGTCGCCATACTTGTGACCATAGGTGTCATTTATTGCTTTGAATTTATCCAAATCAATAAACGCTACTGAAACAAATGGATGATCTTTACGATCATATTCCGAAAATATTCTGTGAGCTTGCCTGAAAAGACCACGTCGATTCAACCAATCACCAAGAATATCGCATTCGCTTGCAAGACTCAAATGAGTCATTTCAATTCTCACAGCCTCAAGAGTAGACAGCATACTTCTTCTTATACCTTCCGGAATAGAAATACTACAGATATCATTTACTAATTTTGCGATTAGCATGATGTCCCCCTTTATAGGATGTGATGAACAAACCAAAATTTATTATACTATTTTTTTGTAATTAGTCAATTTTAATAAGCTTAAAAACGTGTATAATCGTAAACACATACAACATAATTCTATCTCCCCTGTTTATTGCACTTGAATTACGGCCCTGTATCTGATAGAATAGCTACCGAGTAAGCACTCAACTGTTACGAGATTCAATTAAGGAGACCTAACCAAGATCAGTAAATCAATTCGCATCAACCAAGAAATTCGAGCTGAGAAGTTACGTGTTATCGGACCGGCTGGTGAACAATTAGGGATTATGAGTCTTTCCGAAGCGCTTAAAATCGCCGAGGAAGCTGGAGTCGATCTTATTGAAATCTCACCTAACGCTGACCCACCTGTTGCAAAGGTAGTTGACTGGGGTAAATATCAATACCAGAAGATGAAAGAGCAACAAAAAAGTCGCAAAAACGCTAAAACAGTTGAATTAAAGCAAATGCGTATGGGACTAAAGATTGGAGCTAATGACTTAGAAATTAAGCTTCGTAAAATCCGAGAGTTCCTAATTGCTGGACATAAAGTAAAGATTTTCATCTTTTTCCGAGGACGAGAAATGGCCCACCAAGAACTAGGATACGTTATGATTGATAAAATCATATCACTACTAGAAAACGACGCAATATTAGAACAAAAACCTCAGATGGCAGGACGTAATCTGAGCATAGTAGTAAGGAGTAAGTAATGCCAAAAATGAAGACCCACAAAGGAACTGCAAAACGTGTCAAAATTACCGGCAGCGGTAAAATTGTACGCGAACGAGCATTTGCCAACCACATGCTTAGCAAAAAAAGCAAAAGTCGCAAGCGTGTTATCAACACATCTGCAACTGTCACAGGATCAATAGCAAAAAATGTTAAACGAGCACTTGGTATTTAATACCTTAAGGAGAATGATTACATGCGAGTAAAACGAGGCGTCACCGCCACAGCCAAACACAAGAAGATATTAAAACTAGCAAAAGGCATGCAACACGGCCGAACTAGATCTTATCGCCTAGCTAAACAAGCTGTCATTAAAGCTCTCCAATACGCTTACCGCGACCGCCGCAATAAAAAGCGCGACTTGCGTGGCCTTTGGATTACACGTATTAATGCTGCTGCTCGTGAACTAGGTACAACCTACGGCAAATTGATTGCTGGTCTTAAATCAGCAAACATCCAACTTGATCGTAAAGTCCTATCTGAACTAGCCGTCAAAGAGCCAAAAGCTTTTGCAGAAATCGTAAAAGAAGCTAAATAGTTTTTTACAAAATAAAATAACCACTTCCGTTAAAAGAGGTGGTTATTTTATTTGCAGCCCATCGATAAGCCGGGTTCTGTCGTGGGTAATCATCTATCTAGCCTAACAGTTGCCTGTTAGATCGAGCGGGTATCGACCTGCGGACGAGTAGCCCTTTATGCAGATCTCCTTGCAGCTGACAGGGTTTACCTTCGCACCATGTCACCATGGCATGCTGTGAGCTCTTACCTCACTCGTTTCATCTTTTCCCCAGATTTCTCTGAGGTAGTTTCGTTTCTGTGGCACTTTCCCTAGGGTCACCCCCGGTCGCCGTTAGCGACTGTCATACTCTGTGCTGTCCGGACTTTCCTCTCCGTTCCCTTTTACGGGTTCGGGGCGATCACCTAATGGACTGCTTAATAATTATACCACTTAAAGTCCTGGGTTTACTGTCGACGCATGATATTCCCTACCGTAAAGGCAAGGTGGGTGTTCGCAAAACACTTCCAAGGAAGTGAATCATTAAAACTCCCTATCTAAATGATATTCAGGAAAATCATTTACGCCTAGGCTCATCCCAGGACACTCTTATTATACCATTTTTAGTGAATGAGTATCTTGGCGAACAGTTCCAAAAAGAAGTTGATAACAGATACCAAAAAAATACTCAAAGATGGGCCGGCAATAAATATTACAACAAAGACAAACATAATCCCATAACGCTCAATCGCTTCCATACCACGTCTAACAAACTCTGGAGCAAGAGCATATAATACACGCGATCCATCAAGTGGCGGAATTGGAATCATATTAAACACAAAGAACCCTAGATTAACCGAAACGGTCGTAACTAATGTTAACCCTAAAATACTTTGGCCTGGGTCCGGCTGACCAACCACTACCCATACACCATACATAATGAAAGCAATGACAAGGTTAGTAATCGGTCCAGCCAAAGCAACTAACGCCGCACCCCACTCACCATAACGAATATTGTTAGGGTTAAATGGCACTGGTTTTGCACCACCAAAGATTGGCGCACCAACCAAAGCTAACATCACAGGCAAAAGAAGGGTCATAAATGGATCAATATGTTTAATTGGGTTAAGTGTTAACCTACCCAATAACCTTGCCGTGTCATCACCCAACCAATAACTAGTAAAAGCATGCATCGCCTCATGGAACGTCATCGAAACCAAAATAGCAGCAATAACTATTACTATATAAACTATGTCTATATTCATTACATTCTATTATATCAGTTAGGCTCAATCGGCGCATCCTGCATTTACACCTTGACGTATGGGGTAAAAAGCACTATACTGGTACAGATTGTTAAAAATAATTGGAAATAATATATTATGGCAGCACGCTGTGAACTAACCGGAAAAGGCAAACAATTTGGCCACAATGTGAGCTTTTCTTTGCGTCGCACAAAGCGAGTCTTTAAACCAAATCTCCAAAAGAAAACTTTTGAGATTGATGGTCAAAAAGTTACAATGATACTCTGCACTCAGGCTATCCGCACCCTAAAGAAAAAAGGCATCATAGCTTAATTGCTAAGCCAAATAAATTAAATACCCCTCAAAATTGAGGGGTATTTAATTTATCTACGTATTTGTTAACTACGAGTAACTTCGACGACAGACAATGTCGCTGGGACAATTGGTAACTGTTTTAGTTTGTATTTTTGCACCGTTTCAACAGGAGCCCCAAGTTCCGAGATGAATAACTTTAATTCATCCTGTGGGACTTCATATTTCAATGCACTATCCGCATAATGAATAGGGATTACTACTTTAGGGTCAACTGAACGAACTACGCCTGCAGCATCGGTTGCATCAAGTGTATAGCCACCACCGCCAATTGGAATAACTAAAATATCAAGTACGCCTAATTCCTCAAGTTGTTCATCTGATAATTTTTTATCAATATTACCAAGAACACCTATCCGAGCTTCACCTATTTCAACACGATAAATAGTCGAATTTAGTGGTTCATTTGGACCATCTATATGACGGCGAGCAGATATACCCCGAATATCAAATCCAGCAACACCATATTCACCCGGACCTTCAATTACAAGGTTGGCATCAGGATCATTAACCATAAATCGCTCTTCGGTTGCCAATTCAACTACACCTTTAGTAGAAATATCTTTCAACCCAACAATCGACAATTTAGGATCAATAATTAGTTTTGCCTTTTTTGTGCTAATAACTATGCAATTTGCGCCTTTGTATTCAATTTCAAACATATTACCCTATTTCTCCTCTATTCCTTATTCAAAATTTTATCTTTATCAACAATAACACTATGTTTACCGTTCAAAATTTCAGTGATGAACCTATCGCGGACACTTAGGCGATAATAGAATTCATCATATGTTAACACACTGTAATTAATCTCACGTCCTTCGCTCTTTTCAATTGTTTTGACTAGGGATTTAACTTTTAATGGTGTCATATCCCCAACTAATAACATATCAACTGGGGTTTTCGATCCTTTTACTAAAATTCCAGAAATTATAGCCAACCTAATGCCAACAATTGCGCGAATCATTGAGCTATACTCTTCCGTAGCTGTACTTTCAGCCAAAGCTATATTAACATTGGCTTCAACTACGTTGTCACCAAAAATAGTTCGAAGTGGCACATAATATTCGTAACGTTGGTTAATCTGATAATAAAGTTTGTTGTCTGCACTATCACTAGTGATTATGCCAACTTCAATCATATTAGAAAGTTCTCGTCTAACCGAATTGATTTGTTCACCAATTTTTCTAGTAATTTCACGGACATAAAAAGATTGTCCTGGATTATTCAGGAAAAGATGCAATAATTTTACCCTCGTCTTTGAACCAAATAGTGCGTCAATCATATTATTTCTCCGGATAACTTTCGTGTTCTAATAATAACACGCCTAGCTACTCTTTGCGAGCTGAGCAACAATATAATCTTTTAAATTATTGGCTGTTCCCCATGTAATATATGAGTTTCGTTTAAACCAAGTTAACTGACGCTTTGCTAGGCGCCAATCGGTAGTCGCCAGTTTAGCTTTTGCTTCATCTAATGTTAATTCACCCAACAAATACTGATGAGCTAGTGGGTATACATCACCCTTAAACGCCTCCCCGCCCCAACCATACATTTTGCCCAACTTTTTTGCTTCATCCACAACACCATCGTCAAATAGTTGTTCAATCCTTCGCACGATTCTGGACCGTAAAACATCTCTTTCTGTTGCAATTCCTACAATAATAGTACTATCTATTGGTGTTTTTCGCCTCGAGTCGTTAATACCATTTCGTTCTATGTTACGTATTACATATCGTTTGTTCTGTGAATTTTCTGGTAGTTGTATGTTGTTGTTAATACAATACTCATGTAGTTGTATTAGTGTCATGCAGTTCAACTTTTCACGCAATTTATCATCAGCAATATCGCCAAATTGATAGTCAAAAATAATTGAGTCGACGTACAACCCAGTACCGCCAACCAACATCGGCAAGTTATCCCTGGCTCTAATTTCCTCTATCTTTTGTAATGTATATTTTTTAAAATCAGCGACTGAAAATCGCTCGTCAGGACGAACTAAATCCAGTCCCCAATGTTTGACGCCGGCCTGTTCAGAAACATTTGGTTTAGCCGTACCGATATCCATACCTTTGTATATAGTGCGCGAATCGGCACATATAATTTCACCTCTAAATTGTTTGGCTATTTGAATAGCTAGCGATGTCTTGCCACTTGCAGTTGGCCCGACAATCACAATTAGTGGTAATTTTAAATTATCGGCTGCCATCGTAAACTTTCAAAATTATCAACAATATATTCCGTACATTTAATACCATCTTGGGCTAATAACTGAGCTTGAACATCCCTGCCGCCAGGAAAGCCAGATGCCAAACCGCCAAACCGATTAACTAATCGATGCCACGGCAAGCCCGGATCCCCATAATGTGCAATTCCACCAACGATAAGCGACGCATGAGCATGCCCGGCTAAGGCGGCGATGTCACCGTATGTTGTCACTTGGCCTGCCGGAACCTGACTTATCAGGTTACAGACTTCTGTCTTAAAACTACCATCAACCATGACTATATTTTCTGTATATAATCAGCCAGATCGGTCAGTTTAATCTTTTCTTCACCGGCCTGAGTACGGACACTAATTTCTCGTGCATCTTTGTCTTTTTGTCCAACAATTAACTGAACTGGCAGTTTCCAGTTTGTGGCTTCGCGAATCTTTTTGCCTAACGATTCATTGCGATCATCAACCGTGTAACGAATCTCGTTATACGAAATAGGTTTATCCAAAACTATTCCATCCAAAATTGTTGTAATCTCGGATACATAATCAGATACTGTGTCATTAATCGTCAGAATACGTATTTGTTCTGGTGCTGCCCAGAATGGGAACCAGCCACCAGTATGCTCAATGAAGACACTCAAGAATCGTTCGATTGATCCCAGCAGCGCACAATGAATCATAACTGGAGTTTTAGTATTACCTTCGTTATCGACATATTCCAAACCAAATCGTCCTGGTTGAACGAAATCTAATTGGACTGTCGCAACCTGGTGTTCACGACCGATAGCGTCAGTTGCCATGAAGTCAATTTTAGGACCATAAAAAGCCGCTTCACCCTCTTGCTCAAAATAATTCATATTATTCGCTATGACGGCTGACTTTAACTGTGCCTGAGCTGATCCCCAAAGCGCCTTATCGCCCAAATATGCTGGACCGTCGTCACGATATGACAACCTTACCCGCAGTGGCATTTCAAATGTTGCGTATAATTCACTAGCACAAGCTAACAAATTATTAATTTCTGACTGAATTTGGTCGGTAGTACAAAAGACGTGACTATCATCCTGCGTAATAGCGCGGACGCGATTCAAACCACCCAACTCGCCTGTTTTTTCATCACGGTAAACAGTGGTTGTTTCCAAATATCGAACCGGCATGTCTTTGTAACTGCGTGCACGTGAAGAAAATATTTGGCCGTGATGAGGACAGTTCATTGGTTTTAATACAAAACTATCACTTGTTTCTTGGCTAGTGACGAGGAATAATTCTTCACCAAATTTTTCCCAATGGCCTGAAGTTTCATATAAATCTTTTTTCGTAATATGTGGAGTCCAAACTTTTTGAAATCCATAAGCTTGGCGTAGCTGGTTTGAATATTGGCCAACTGCTTCGCGCAACATGGTGCCACGAGGCGTAAACAACGGCAAGCCAGCACCGACAAGTGGTGACAGTGTATATAAATCTAATTCCTTGCCAAGTTTTCGATGATCGCGTAATTTTGCTTGCTCTAATCGTTCCAAATATTCGTCTAGTTCTACCTGTGTTGCAAACGCAACCGCATATAATCGCTGCATTTGAGGATTTGTTTCTTTACCGCGCCAATAAGCACCAGCTACGCGCATTAACTTAAATACGCCGGCTTCTTTAGTACTAGCTAGGTGCGGACCACGACAAAGATCCATGAATCTACCGTTTTTATAGAAAGTTACAGTTTCAATTGCAGATTGGCCATCAGTCGCAACACCAATTTCACTCATATCTAAATCTTTGGCAATAGTTGTACCAGCGCGTTTTAGATCATTCAATAACTCTTCTTTGTATGGCTGGTTATTTTCTTGGGCCCATTTAATCGCTTCGTCGATTGGCATCTCGATTTTTTCAAAAGCATCACCATATTCGATAATTCCGCGCATCGATTTCTCTATTTTTGCAAAATTAGTCTCGGATATCTTGGTTTCACCCAAATCGATATCGTAATAAAATCCATTATCGACAACTGGCCCAACGCCAAATTTTGCTTCTGGCCATAATCGCTGGACAGCTGCAGCAGTTATATGAGCTAGGCTGTGTCGCATTAGATGTAGTTGTTCTTCGTTCATTTTGTTCTCCTTTTTAAGTAAATAAAAACATGCGATGTCTAAATTTAAAAAATTAAATCTATTTATCGCATGTCTCGGACCCTTATAATCGGGTGGTTCCACCGGACTTTCCGCTCACTGATGTGAAGCCGGACTCTTATGAAGCAACGTTATCGTACATTACTACTTCCCACGGAACTCGGTAATTGGTGAGGTTACGTCATCGTTCATTAATTATGATATCACATTGTTGCGTCCACACCCCTATTTTGGTATTCTAAATAGTGATCGGGCCCTTAGCTCATTTGGCTAGAGCGCCTCATTGACGTTGAGGAGGTGGGAGGTTCAAATCCTCCAGGGCCCACCAAATACGTTATTAAACTCACCACAACAGTGGTGAGTTTTTATATTTGCCCACTTACCCACATTCCACTTAAGTTTTCCACCTGTGTTCTTTGGATGATAAGTAATTATATATATCATGGATAGTATAAGGTTAAATATCTGTTCCATTGACACAATATAGTGTTTATGCTAATATGATTATATGAACAGCAAGCAACAGATACAGATAACCAATTCCATATCTCAGCTAGAACGATTTACACTTGGGTTTGAGTACGACAAGACCCTACAACAGGTCAAACGCGAAGTACGCATTCGTACACTTTAATAGTTTTACGACGTTAGTTTTTTAACCCTATAATGATATAGAACTAAAGTACCCTCTGATGAGGGTACTTTTATGATCCAATCTAAACTTTATTCCGCGATAGTCTGTGAATCTTGTATCTTGGCTTGATTACGAGCCTCGACAACCGATTTATGCATAGCTTTATCAGTTACGTCGAACTTATCCAAATATCGGCCACTAAACAATCGCCCCTGTGAATACAGAGCCGAAATCGCACTGTAGATAATTGCCGTAAATGGCATCAACGCCCATTGAGCGACCATAGCGACTGTTCGACGTCGTTTGTATCTTTCCGGTCGAGGTGGCAACATTTTGAATGATAAAAATACTGTAATAAAAAGCCCAACCAATGCAATCTGTTGAATTATACTAATAACTTCTGGCAGTTGGTGCGCCGGGACGCTACGTGCAGCCTCACTATTAATCAATAACGGGACCCAACCACCCACAGCCACTAATAACGACACACTAGCTAGTGTTACGTGCCCATCTAGCAGTCTTATAAGTCGTGCAACACCGCCTGACAGCGATACGTTACGTTCACGCGTAAATACTCGTGTAGCGACATAAGGGACGTCAGACGCGCCATAAGCCCATCGTCGTAATTGAATAAATTGAGCTTTTAGGGTCTTTGTATATGTATCAGACAATACCGCATCCTGATAAATCGGCACATACAAAGGCAACACCGCATAATTACCGCCAAAATAGAAATAACTACGCCAATATTGATGACCGTCTTCGACGATAGTTCTAGTACTCCAAAAATCCATCTCTTCCAATGCATCCATCGGCTGCGAATGGGATGCAAAATTACGCAAAGTGTGCGGACGCATTGAACTAATAATATTCCAAAACGAGTTACCGGTTGCAATCACCCGCATCGGTGCTGGTACATCCCAAATATTGCTCAAAAACAATGACACTGGCTGATATGACAAGTGTTTGCGATCTTCGTGAACAATATATTCATAAGTTACGTAATCAAAATACGTTGGATGTGGTCGATTATCGCTGTCCAGCGTAGTCACTAGGACATTTTTCGACGCAATCCCCTCTGTTTTTAGCCATTCCTTTAAAAAACGACCGGCGTGTGTGATATTACCACCTTTACCAATAACTTCATTTGGTAAATCTTTGGGGTGTTCAACCAGATGGAATGCAAAAAAATTATGACCAAATTCTTTTTTTAGCCTATGAACTGTATCTTTTATGGCTTGCCCGCCACGTTCTTCGTAGGCAATTGTCAAAATAATCTTTTTACTACTGTAGGTATTTTTCAGGACCGATTCTACAGTCGGCGCTAAAACATCATATGATTCGTTATAAGTCGCAATAATAACAGCATTGTAGACCTGTGAAGGTTTTGGAAAGGCTTCAGGATCGGCGGTTATCAGACGCAGATTATCGACGTGAGTATAGGCCCCAAAACCATCCAACCTTTTAGGGCGTTTGGTATTATAGGAAACCTCCGGATTTTCCAAATCGGCCAGACGTGTATGCCAATCAACCTTTTGAGCGCCCTCAAGTTTGTTGCGACCTTGAATAGTATGTATCGCAATTCCAACAGATTTTACAAGCAATGTAACAATTATCAGCAACAAATAGGTTGCAGCTAGAATTGGGCTAATAAGTGATAGCAAGACCAACAATATCAGTGAGCCGTAACTTAGAAAAGCTGGCAACATCTCGAACAAACGATATTTAAGCGTTCTTTTACCTAAAGGAAGTTCTAGGTCAATCATAAAATTTTATAGTAATGTCCGTAGATTTAGTAACGTCGAAGCTGTTATCCATCCGAATAAAATAATTCCGATTCCGAACCAAGCGTACATAACCGCGATTGAATGCCCTTTTATAATCAATAACTTGATGGCAATTATCACATGCATTACCGCCACAGCTATACCAAAAAACACGAATGAAAACAGATAAAACCACTGGTCAAAGTAAAAATGAGTTATACCAAAAGCTGAATAATGAGAAATTAACTGTCGTTCGCTAGGATGAATTGAGAGGCCGATAATAATAGCAAAAGTAATTGCCAATAACACTAGTGCCGATAACAATACCAAAAGGTATCTGTCGGCAATTAAATCTTTGAGTGATTTGATAATTATTGTCTTCATAATCTGTATAAAAAATGTATTAGTGGAGCCGCTGTCCGGAATTGAACCGGAGACCTACGCTTTACGAAAGCGCCGCTCTACCATCTGAGCTACAGCGGCATCAGTGAACATGGATTATTATAGCACCTCGGGCATGCAAAATAAACGTAGCCAATCTGTTGCACAACGCAATAAAAACTGCTATCATATCTAAGTTCACATGGTTCATGGGCTCGTAGTGAAGGGGTTATCACGCCTCCCTGTCACGGAGGAGATCACCGGTTCAAATCCGGCCGAGCCCGCCAATAAAAATCGTCCACCTTTTGGTGGACTATTTTTATTGCTGGGATTCGGCGGATTCGACCCGGTGATCGCGAGCAAAGCGAGTCAATCACCGGGTCGCGTAGCTAAGCGAAGTTAAAATGTGTTTACATATTTTAACAAGCAAGCGAAGGAGGCCAAAGGCCGATAATCAGGCCGAGCCCCACAATCATGCTCACCTGCCCCTTGCAAAATCATCCAACTTATGCTATAAATAATCTATAAACTAACCAAAAACAAAAATGTATATAGACACTCCAAAAACACCCGAACAATTCATGACACCTCCTTCAATCGAGAGATCGATTACCGAGATGGCTGAAAAACAACCATCTAAAAAAGAAGTTCTTAAAAAAATGGCTAGTCTTGCCCTATCAGGTGCTAACATGTCCGAAGTTGACACCGAAGACATGAAAAACGACAAACTCGCGAATAAACTTATAAAACAATACATAAAAACAGGTGGCGTCGAGATATTATTCCCCGATTCAAGCGCCGAAATCACTAACATGGGTGGCGATGACAACCCAAATCGCAATATAGCGATTGTTTGCAAAGAAAACAGCTTCCCTGTCCTGCTAGAATTCCGAAAACCAAACTTTAATGATTTTGACTTAGATGTTACCGTCGAAGGACAATCGTTTACAGACCCAAAAACCGGCAAAGAACAGTTAAAAAAGATTATCGAAAAACACAAAAACGAAGGTTACATAATAACCAAGGCAGATATCGGAATGCCTGCAAAAAATGGTGACAAAAATATCAATGCAATCTACAGTCACCTTGCCAGTGAATTAGCCGAAGTTATCGAAACCAGTAAACATGTCGACGGCATGCACGTAGAAGTAACCGAATACGACGTTAATCAAATAAATAAAAAAGATGGCGTAATTTTTGCTACCGAAATTGACGAAGGTGGACACTTTACATCAACAAAAATCAACAACGAATTAATTCCGTCAAGTTTTGCTTACACTCATAAATTCGCTTAGCTGTTAGGGTCGCCAACAAAAAACACTGCTGCCCTATCCTCACCGTAATAACGCGTGAGGAAATCTTTTTTGTATTGGAAAAAACTACCGTCATTAATACTGTTGCGAATATTATCAACCGTCCGAACAACAAAACGCTCATTATGAATACTGGCCAGGCTTAATCCTAAAATCTCATCAGCCCGAAGTAGATGATGCACATAAGCGCGCGTATAATGTTGGCAAGTATAGCAATCGCAGTCGGCATCAATCGGCGTAAAATCACGCTTAAAGCCACCGTTTTTTATATTCAAACGACCATCATAAGTAAACAACGCACCGTTGCGGGCCTGTCTGGTTGGCGCTACACAGTCAAAAGTGTCGATGCCATATTGAATACCCAAAAACAAATCAGCCGGTTGTGAACCAAGTCCTAATAAATGGCGTGGTTTTTCTTCGGGCAAAATTTCGGTAATCCAGCGGACGGTTCGCGATATTTCTTCGGGCTCAAATACCCCGCCAATACCATACCCATCAAAATCACGTTGGCCTAAAAACGTGGCGCTTTCCTTGCGTAAATCTTCTTCGCGAGCACCTTGAACAATTCCCCATAATGCCTGTAGATTTTCTCCACGCTCGATATGCTCATCATTTAGTTCTTGGTGGCGTTTGAGTGAACGGTCAGCCCATAAATGAGTCCGATCCATCGCCTGTTTGATATATTTATAACCCGCAAGTGGCGAAGTCAATTCATCAAAAGCCATATGAATATCGGCACCAATTGCATGTTGTAATTCCATTGAACTCTCGGGGTTCATATATAATTTTTCGCCATTAAGATGAGATCTAAAATAGACACCGTCATCTGTGACTTTGGCTAGTTGGCCAGCCGAATGTTTAGCCTGCGTGGCATCGCCTTTTTGGCTATGGCTAGTGGCGTCGATTCCCTTTTTATATGCCATCCCTAGTGAAAATACTTGAAAGCCGCCACTGTCAGTAAAGGTTGGATAATCCCAATTCATAAATTTATGAAGACCACCAGCGGCCGCAATAACGTCTGCTCCTGGGCGCAACATTAAATGATAGGTATTAGCCAAGATTGATTGTCCACCTAGCTCAAATACTTGCTCAGGGGTCAAAGTTTTAACGGTAGCCTGAGTACCACCAACAATAAACGCCGGAGTATTGATAATTCCATGAGGCGTAGTAATCACACCGGAACGCGCCAAAGTGCCGTCGAGTTTATTATTAATTTGGAAGGTCATTGCTTTTTTCATCTTACTAATAGTACCAGATTGGCTATATTTTGCTATTATAGGTACATGTCTTTTCGCTCATCCGTCGCCCAAAAACTACAACATTTCGAAAAAGAGTTTGCTGTTTTTAATAATATTTATATTTCGCGTTCGGCAATACTTCACAACTTTGACTTATTATCACAATTGTCACCTGGAGGTATGGTCATACCGGTACTTAAATCCAACGCCTACGGTCACGGCCTAGAACAAGTTACGACAATCCTTAAGGACAGAAAAATGCCGTATATTGCCGTCGACGGCTATTTTGAAGGTATCCACATACACGAAATATCAAAACAGCCCGTCCTGGTCATGGGATCAATTAATAGTGTTAATTATGCCAACATAAAACCCAAAGGTTATGCCTTTGTCTTGCATGACATTGAATCATTAAAAGCTATCGGCGCAACCAATAAACCATTTACGGTTCATATTGAAATCGAAACCGGTATGGGGCGTCATGGGGTTAGAATCGATGAGCTACCAGAGTTTTTGAATCAAATCAAAAATTATAAAAACTTGTATATTGAAGGTGTCATGAGCCACCTAGCCGACGCTGATAACCCGGTAACGGCAGATCATGTCACCAAACAAACTCAACGTTTTGACCAAGCAGTAGAAATGGTGATTGCAGCTGGCTTTAAACCAAAATATATACACATTGCCCAATCAGCCGGCAGTACAAAAACTGAATCAAAATATGCCAATACGCTACGTACCGGAATTGCTTTGTATGGAATTTCACCTCTAGAGTCAACCGACAGCGTTGCCGATAAATTACAATCTTTGCAACCAGCGCTGACACTTACCAGCACAATCACAAAGGTCCTGCAAATCGATGAGGGCGAAAGTGTCGGTTACGGCTGTATGTTTGTTGCAAATAAAAAAAGCCGCATTGGCGTTCTGCCACTGGGATATTATGAAGGCTTGCCCCGAGCATTAAGTAACATCGGTAAAGTTAAGATGCAAAACGAATATTTACCAATTGCAGGACGTGTTTGTATGAACCACACCATGATAGATATCACGAATTCACCGGCTGAATATGGCAATAAAGTCATAATTGTTAGCTCTGACGCCCAAGATCAATTAAGCCTATCTAATATATGCCACGACAATGATTTATTTAGTTATGGCATATTGGTTGGATTAAACCAAAATATCCGACGAACAATAGTTGATTAAATACTAAACGGTTTAACTAATCGTTTTGACACCGATTCCCAATCGACAATATTCCACCACATTTTAATGTATTCATCGCGTTTGTTTCGATAATCAATATAGTAAGCATGTTCCCAAACGTCTAAACACAATACTGGCGTTTCGAGGCCTAAACTGATTGGGATGTCTTGGTTGGATGTTGTAATAATGTCACCATTTGGCTGTAGCCATACCCAACCACTACCAAATACTCCTAGGGCTTTGGCTGTAAATTCACCAACGAAATTTTGATAACTGCCGTATTTTTCGGTGATTATTCGGGCAACTTCACCAGTTGGTTCACCTCCACCATTTGGAGATAAAGACAGCCAAAAAAGACTGTGGTTATAATGACCGCCACCATTATTAACAACAGCCTTTCTTGCAAGCTCTGGTATTTCACCTGGACTAGATAATAGTTCAACAAGTGATTTACTTTTTAGTTCTGGGTTTGTTTCAAGTGCTGCGTTTAATTTGTCGATATAAGCTTGGTGATGTTTGTCGTGATGAAACGTCAAAGTTTCACTGCTCATATACTGGCCCAATGATTCGTAATCGTACAACAAAGCTGGCAATTTATACATAGCCTTCAACTCCTTTACCTTTTTATTAAGTAGCTGATTTATTAATCAATAAATCATGAAATTGATATATATTTCTGTACTTTCCCACTATCTATTATAACATTCAAAGATTTTGTAAATTCAGTCAAAGATACTTTGATATATTCGTAATTTACTTGAGTATCATTAACACTTAGCAGCCTGACGAAATAATACCCATCGCCCATTGTTGATTTAATAACTGATGAAATTTGGCCAATTTTTAATTTTGAAGCTTCGATTGCTAGACCACCGTCTTGGTTAGACTTTGGAACTAAACCAGAAGCTCCGTACGTCACCTTGACGTCTGTGTTGGCCTTAAATGTAGCAACTATGCTTTTAAAGTCAGCAGATGCGGCTTTTTTAAGTGTTGCCGTAATACTATTACTGGCAGTTAATGCCCCCTTGTCTATGGCGTAAGCGACTTTTTGTCGAAGCAATTTTTCTGATGTTACATGACGATATTCGTCTGGACTCCAACCGTAATAATCTAATATCACTGCATCATAGGTTTGTTCAGATATTTCACCGTCGCTAGATTGACGCTGATCCTTCAAAAAACCCTCAAGTTCGCTATCGCTGACTGTTATTTTAAGGTCTTTTGATAACTTTAAAGCGTAGGCGTCAGCAATAGCGTCTTGCATTGACTGTTGTTTGATATATTCAATTTGCCGTTTGCCGTCGTCGGTTTTCAAGCTAACTTGCTCTTTTTGTTCCAAATAATGAACCGAGCTAAGGTACTTCATCAAATAATCACTATAAAGCACCGGCTGACCATCGACAGTTGCGACAGGCAGAGGCAGAACTTTGGTTATGCGATACATAAACTCGCTGGTATTTTGTGACGGATACAACTGCCACCAGCTAACCGTCAAAATTATAATTAACGCAACTAAACTGATGAATATAGCGTTAAAAACCAGCTTATGGCGAGCATATTGAATTGGATATTTAAATCGTCGCCCACCAGCCAATATACGCTCACGGTGCTCGGCTACAGTATCACTGGTGATACGGGATGGCGGCACTATGACTTTCGGTTTGCGAAATTTATGCAATAACTTCTTCATGTTCTCCTTGATGTTCAACAGCATTGTTTACTGCGTCTTGTAACTTATTATAAATTTCATCTGGGTGTTCAACTTTGTGGATTACTAAATCACCCACAAATGTCTGAATAACGATGGTGCCAAATTTGAATATTTCACCGCTAAACCCTGGTATATTATAGCTTATGTTCTGGACCTTGGACAGTCGCAACTCGATGACATCCTTACCAAAGAATCCCCGTTGCGTCACCTGTCTAATACGCTGATCAGTCACAATATAAATCGTAAAATACCACATAATAAAGTGATACGAGAATAATATTAGACCAAGCGAAAAACCAGCGACCGGTAATAAAAATAGTTCAAGATTATATTGCCAAATTAGCGGCGGAATAGCCGTAATAACCAATGGTATAACCAACATATAAAAACCTTTGCGCATTGCAATAATATGTCGGCGAAACACGAATAATAGCTTTTCACCATCACGTTGGCCAATAAAGTCTAATTGTGGTTTATCTTTTAATTCTTTTTTTGTCATATAAATATAATAGCAGAATACTGATTCTACGAAGCCTTGGCGAAGTAGAATGGTACCCCGGGCAGGAATCGAACCTACAACCTTATCCTTAGGACGGATCTGCTCTATCCAGTTGAGCTACCGAGGCGTACATATATCTTACCACGACAAAAACTTTTGGTATAAACGTTCAATCTTACTATAAATTAATTCTAGTAAAATAATAATTAATAATTCGGGCAGGAGTCGGTCACGTTCCGCGACCCCGTAAGTCAGTCAAATGAATATAATTCATTTGTGACGTTACCTTGCGACCCGCCACTGGCGGGTCTCACCTACAACCTTATCCTTAGGACGGATCTGCTCTTCCAGTTGAGCTACCGAGGCGTACCTTATCATTATAACTGTAGTAACGCAGTTTCGTTACTTTTTCTTTGGAACATATCCACGAACTACTGGGCCCTGAGCTGTTTCATAGTCACCGTAAATTTCAGAAGCATCAAACCATAGTTCAATTTCTTTGGCTGCCTCTTCTGGATTACCAGATGCATGTAAAATGTTTGGCAGTGTTGCGCCAATTGGGTTTGTATAACCGCGTGTGACATGTGTATAGTCACCTCTGATAGTCCCAGGTGCTGAATCCTTAGGATCTGTCGTACCAACTAGCTTGCGAACATATGAAACGGATTCGATACCTTCAAGTACAAAAACAATAACAGGCGTTTCGGTCATCTGCGCCAGGGTTACATTATAAATATCCTCACCCCAACGGCTAATCAAATTACTAATACCTTCATAATGTTTATGGAAATGCAACTCATCTGGGGCTACCATCTTCATAGCAATAATCTTAAGGCCGGCTCGTTCAAAACGAGTGATAACCTCACCTACTAGACCACGTTGAATTGTATCTGGTTTTAGTATTATTAGTGTTCGTTCGAATTCTGTCATTTTTGCTCCTTGGTTGGTTGAATAAATTTATATCTATTATAGCAAATGTATACGATTAAATGGCTTTTAGGCTATGCTAATACTATGTATATGTCAGAATTATTACTCGACTACATCGAACACTTGGAAGTTGAAGGTGGTCGTTCGGCTCATACTGCCGAAAATTACACCCTATATTTAGAGCGTTTCATTGAATTTACGGATGATATAGTTGTTGATAAAATAACATCAGAACTTGTACGCAAGTACCGTCTATGGCTCAACCGTTACAAAAATAACAACGATGATGAATTAGCTACAATCACCCAAAGCTATCATTTAATTGCGTTACGAGGTTTTTTAAACTATCTTTCAAAGCGTGACATCCCTAGCCTATCACCTGAAAAGATTGAATTACCAAAGGTTTCGCGTCGACAAGTAACATTTCTACATTACGATGAAGTTGAACGATTACTTGAACAAATCAACACAAACGACGAAACCGGACAACGCGACCGAGCTATTGTTGAGCTACTTTTTTCAAGTGGACTACGTGTATCCGAATTGGTTAATTTAAATCGCGACCACGTTAATGCTGTCCGTCGCGAATTCATGGTTCGCGGTAAAGGGCAAAAAGATCGACCGGTGTTTATTAGTGAAAGTGCTAGTTTGCATGTTTCAAATTATCTGCAGACTAGAACTGATAGTTTGCCTCCGTTATTTATTAACTACAGCCGTAATAATGAAACAACAACAACTGGTGATTACCGCCGATTAGGTGCACGCAGCATCCAGCGAATTATTAATAAATACACTCGTCTGGCTGGAATTACAAAACACGTTAGCCCACACACAATGCGTCATAGTTTTGCAACTGATTTACTGATGAATGGTGCTGATATTCGTAGTGTTCAAGTTATGTTGGGCCACAGTAGTATCAGCACGACCCAGGTTTACACACACGTTACAGATGAACATTTACGTGAAGTCCACGAAAAATTTCACAGCGACACTACCGAATAACAGTTAAGGCGTACACTTGATATTACCGTCGTAATCCTTAGGGTTATCGGTCACGGTAAAGTCTTTACAAAGGTTACCTGTTGTATCGACGGCAGCATTTGGATATGGGAAGTTGACATCAGTCATCTCTACTCTGGTTTCAACTCGTCTGAATAAATCATTTGCTCTACCTGTCGAATCGACTAATGGCTGTACTCCATTGAATTTTACTGGCAATGCCCCATTTAAGAGCGATATTCGATAGCTAGTTTTATTATACAAAGATGAAAGATTCAAATATTGTATATGGTCAACGCCACTAGCTACAGGCAATGATAATGTTACCGAACAGGCATATTCATCGCCAGCGCTTAAATCATTGCAGGTTACTCGAAATGGCTTTCCCGTAGGGGTTTTACGTGAATCACTAGTAAAACTAGTTGTATCGGTTATACCTGACGGATACAAGAATAATGTATTACTTGATGCGTTAGCGGTATTACTATCGAATTCACTAAGAGTAAAGCCGGTATTTGCAAATTGAGTTAACCCTGCGCGCATAACAGGCGGTTGATTAGAATTCCAATTAGCCGATAATGGAACTCCGGCTGCAGCATTAGGTATAACAGCCTTAACAGCTGGAGCCGCTAAGTTCGCTGGACTAAACCATTCAATTTTAACTCTATCGAAATTTGAAACCCCAACTAAAGGAATAAGCTTGCTAGCATCTTTGACTAACTCGCCAACATAATCAGCAGTTTGCATGATAATTTTTACACAAGTATAAGCCTGATCTAAATCATTATTAGTACTGCCCACCTGGACATTAATTTCACCATTTTTTGATTTAGCAGCGGCAGCCTTAACGTCATCCAAAGTTTCGACAGCAACATTACATTGCAACGAGTTAACATCCGCCTTAGCGGTCGCACAGACTGCTGGGTCGCCACTGGTACTACAAGCACTCTGAAGACGCAGTAAGGCTCGTTTTGCATCCTCTACCCCAGCTTGGGCCGAATCATACGCACTTTGAGACAAATCAGTCGTACTGGCCTGTTGTTGGTCACTGACCATAATACGAACAAAACTTACTGTTACAACAGTTATAAGTAAGGCAGCAAAAACAACCACGAATAAAGACACGGCGCCATATTGATTATTTTTATTCATATTTTTATGCATACTCCTTTTTATTCTTCTTTCTTTCCTGTACGTACTACTATATCAAACCGATTGATTGAACAATAAGCTAGATCTGAATTTTTATCACTAGGTGGTCTACATTCAGTGCTTGATAATACTCCGCTTAGCGCAGTCTGATCGTTCGTACCCAATATAAAGCTTATGCTATACAACTGTTGTCCGGTTTTAGTATCGCTAGCAGTGGCCGCACTACTAATCACAAAATCATGAATAGCTAAATCGTGCTCACCTACATTCAACATCTCGACTGCATCAGCAAAAATAATTTTCTTTGCTGGGACAGTACAGTAGCTAATGTCTGGATCATGAACTTTAACAAATCTTATTTGATTATCATTGTCGGGTGCTGCATATACATTTGGGCTTGATGACGTATCGCCTGGTGTTATTGTTTCGCCATAATTCCACGCATAGCTATATTGCCCCAGACATAAACGACCACCAACTTCAACGCCACCTTGTGACTGTTTAATATAATGAGTTGCTAAATCGAAAGAGCTCGTTGATGTAACGCCACGTTGCAATTCACTAACCAGTGAACGTCCAACTTGGTTAACATCTTTGAGTGTAATACCGCGATTATAAATATTAGCAATCTGAATAACTGTCATAGCAACGGCAATCAAAAGTGCTGACACGAACCCCATCGCCAACATTAATTCGATTAACGTAAATCCTTGTTTTTTATCCACGTGGTTCATATAACCTCACAATTGTACCTATAGTTACAGGAACGGACTGTCCTGGGCTATCCCAACATGCACGGATATGAAAATCTATATAGCCAGCATTGGATTGATAACCAGGGCTTGTTACTGGACGAACAGCCTCAATCCATATACCCTCGGCTGAAGACACTTGGCTACTGACAGGATCAAAGCGTACTTGCGAAAATGTTTGGGCTAGATTTATTACATTTGGCACGGCTGGCACGAATGTGGCATTTCTGGTATCTAAAATAAAGCTACCAGATTGAGGCGGATTACAAGTAGCCGAACCAGTGTTTAGCTTTGATGGTGCCAATACTGTACTGCCTTGGATCAAACGCCACTGTTCGGCTGGACCGGTATAGCTAGTTGCACCTGATTGATACGCTGCAATATATGATGCATTTAAAAATCGTAAAGTTTCAGCCTGAGCATCAATTTCCTGACGGACTAATGTAATTTCTAATGCCCTCTGGGATGTTGCAGTTCCTTGATTCATAATCGAAATACCGCCAACGGCTACAAGACTAAAGATTGTAATTGCAAACAAAACCTCAATCAATGTATCACCCCTTGATTTGATATGTTGCGATATTAACATCCGCTTGTACCTTCTCCTAGAGTTTCAATACCGCTAGGGCTAGTTGCATTTGCAGTTACTATAACCGATGCCTTGCCACCAGTAAACAATCCATTAGAATCAACACACATCGTAACCGAGCGAGCTAAATTAGTATCTTTTACTAAACTGCCAATATCACCATCAAGAACTGGGGTGGTAGTATTATCGCTTACAAAAGTCCGGATTGATCCACTAGCTGGCGAACGAAGTACTAACATTGAAAATACAATCGATTTCGATGGAGCTTGTGATGTAATTGAAGAGCCCCATTCTAATTCATAATTCTCACTATTTGCGGCTGAGACTTGAATATTATAGCTTTTTAAAACATCGACATCATTTGTTGATGCCACCGGAATAGCCGGTATTGTACCGACAATACTTTTAATTGATAGTGTTTTACTATCAATCGAAGTTACAAATCGTCCCAAAATTACACAATCTGATTGACCGCGCAGTGCACCGCCGCATGCTGGGTCGGCCTGGGTATCATTACTAACATTAGATACTTCAGAAAACTGATTTTGTAAAATAGACTGCAAAGAGCTGACACTATCGCGATAACGCTGAACATTAATCGAAGTCCCAGCACCAACCAAAACTCCCATAATAAGAAGTGCAGTAATGCCCAAAAAAAGCATTGTTTCTATTATCGTAAAGCCAGCAGTTTTATTAGGCATCATTTGCCATAATTATAACATAAGCAAGTTAAGTCTTTAAGGTTATGGCAAATAGAAAGTGTATGAGCTTAACAGATAAATACCTGCGAGTCCCGCAACCAAAGTGCCCATAATCAATAAAGGACCAAAAGGAACATGAGAATCACGTTTTAATTTACCCATAATCATTGGCGGTAGAACTATAATACAACCAATCAAATTAGCCGCAAAAAGTGCCAAAAAGGCCAATTCCCAATCCGCAAGCAACAACCCTAGCGCCAGACCAAGTTTAATATCACCAAACCCAATCCACTTACCTTTTGAATAAATATAAAGTATGAAATATATACCACTTAATATAAATACTGAAGCAATAATATTTAGTAACGTACCTGGTTTGTCATTCGAATTAAAAAATACTAACAAAGCTGATACAAAACTAATGCCAATAACTGCGAAATTAATTTTGTCTGGTAACAAATACCACTTTAAGTCGTATACAAATAAAATCGCCAAACCAACTCCAGATAACAACCAAAGTAACAAACGAGCAATCTCGAAACCATTTTCAAGTGGATAAGGCCAAAAAATGTACGATAATACAAAAAACGCTGCCACGCCAAGTTCTATTAATGGCTCCATCCAACCGATTGGTTTACGGCATTTACGGCACCTTCCGCCTAACGATACCCAGCTAAAAAGTGGAATTAAATCATACCACTGTAAAGTGTATGAACAATGCAAACATTGCGATCTTTCATTAGATATAGATGATTTTGTTAACTTTTTAAGTCTTGTAAATTCATCATGATTCACATGTTTGCCCTCTGCCTTGTCCTGCACTAATTGACGGGCACGCAAACGCCAAACTGACGCACCAGCAAAACTGCCAAGACACAAACCAACCAATACTAGCGCCAAATAAATAACAATTAAATCAATATGCATATGCTTCATAATAACAGTTTGAACCGCAAAAAGAAAACCTCGACATTACTGCCGAGGTTTATATTTTTGAACTAAGTCTAGTTATTTTGACAAGCGATTCCGCCACCCTCAAGATACATACGAATTGCAACTTTTCGGCTACCAGATGCTACTACAGCGCCACCTGTATCACAAGTATATCCGACCGCATAATACATTACGTTCTGAGTAGTTGCAGCATCAAATGAGCCAGTTAAATCACCTGTATTACTAGTAAATGTATAGGTTTTAGCTGCAGCATCACCAGTATTAGCACCTGATGGATCAATAAACGAGTCGCCTGCAGTTGTTAAATACTGAGATGTAAATGTAGTCCAGTTAGTTGGCAAACTACCTCGGTTTGACGATGTATAGTTGCTAATTGCTGTCGTGACGCGGCTAAGATCTTGTTTGCGTGACGTATCGCGTTGACTACGTTGCAGAGCAGGCAGTGCAATAAATACCATCATGAATATCAAACCGGCAATGGCTAAGACCAAGACGACTTCGATAATTGTAAATCCTTTTTCTTTTCGTTGAGTGTTCACGAGAACTATTCCCACCTTTCTTATGAATTGTTGTTTTCAATGCGTTTACACGCTTATGCTTATATTACCACAGGTAACTGTTGGTGCCTATACATTAATACCATTGACCAGACTATAAATTGGCAACAAGATTGCTGCGACCATACCGCCGGCTACAACAGCCAGGAAAACCATCAATACAGGCTCAATTGCAGTCGATATTGTTCTGATTTGCTCGTCCAGTTCATCCTCATATACTTGAGCTGTCTTGCCCATCATCTCGTCGATGCGGCCTGACTGTTCACCGATTTTAATCATCTGTGGGACTAATGACATAATATATGGTTCTGGTAACAGAGCGACTGATAAAGCCTTACCGCCTTTGACTTTTTCAGCGGCACGCATAATACCAACCTGTAAAATCGAGTTATTGACTGCAATCGAAGTCAATTTCAACATATCCAGCATGCTTACACCGGTACTAAGTAGTGTCTGTCCGGTGCGGGCAAAACGTGCCATGTATAATTTCCTAAACATTTTTCCAAAAATAGGAACGTTCAATTTAAACGAATCTGTCATTTTGATTCCGGTTTCTGTTTTTAGATATTGAACCAAGAAATAGATGGCTGCAATAAATACAACTATTGCTATGTACCAGTAATTCGCCAACAAACCCGCTGCGTCAACCATCACTTGGGTCAAAAATGGTAGTGGACGTTTTAGATCATGGTAGAGTTTTTCCACCTGTGGTACGACGGTAAATAGCATAAATGCGATAACTCCAAAAATAACTAGAAGGACGATAATTGGATATGTCAGTGCACCCTTGATCTTACTCATAGTCGCAGCGTCTTTTTCTTGCTGATTAGCAACACGTTGTAGTGATTCGTCTAACGTACCGGACATTTCGCCAGCACCAACAAGTGCCAAAAACACAGCGTCAAATACGGCCGGATGCTTTGCAAATGATTCCGAAAGTGTTTTACCACCTTCGATTGATGACGTAATATCCTGGACAATTGATTGTAATTTTTTGTTTTCAGTTTGTTCAAGCACAGTGTTAAAACTCTGAGCTAATGGTAAACCCGCACCAATAAGTGTTGCTAACTGACGAGTAAAGACAATTTTGTCTTTGGTGGTAATCCGACCCGTTAAACGGGCAATAAAATTATCATTTTCACCTTGCTCTTTAATATTTAGCGGTGTAAACCCCTGATTAATTAAAAGCTTTGCAGCCGCACTCTCGGTGTCAGCCTGCACGGTTGCTTTGATGATTTTATTATTAGTCTGATCCCGAGCCTCGTAGTTAAACTTTTTCATTTTTAGCCTCTCATCAATCGTTCAAACTCAGCCAAATCGACAGCAACTTCACGAGCATTGTCATAAGTCACAGTTCCACTTTGGACAAGACCGACAAGTGTACGGTCCATTGTCTGCATACCTTGGTCAGAGCCTGTTTGAATAACGGCGTCTAATTGGTGAGCTTTTCCTTCGCGAATAATGTTACGAACTGCAGGGTTAGTAATCAAAACTTCGGCGGCTACTACTCGCCCGCCACCAATTGCTGGTATAAGTCGTTGTGAACATATTGCCATCAAGATATTTGATAGCTGTGTACGGATTTGTGGTTGCTGGTGAGGAGGGAAAACGTCGATAATACGGTCAATCGATTGTGATGCGCTATTAGTGTGTAATGTTGCAAAGACTAAATGCCCGGTTTCAGCGATAGTAATAGCCGCGCTAATTGTTTCAAGGTCGCGCATCTCGCCGATAAGAACTACGTCGGGATCTTGGCGCAAACTTGAACGAAGTGCCGCGCTAAAGCTGTATGTATCGTAGTGAACTTCACGTTGCACAACAGCTGATTTTTTCGATTTGTGAGTAAACTCAATTGGGTCTTCGATAGTAATAATATGCTGTGATCGCTCGCTGTTAATCTTGTCTACAAGGGCCGCAAGGGTCGTTGATTTACCGCTACCGGTAGGTCCGGTAATCAAAACTAATCCGCGTGGATAATCGGCAAATCCCATAACGACATTTGGCATACCAAGTTCAGTCACAGTTTTGATTTCATTAGGAATCAAACGTAAAGCAGCCGCCAAGTTACCACGTTCGTGGTAGGCGTTTACACGGAAGCGTCCAAGCGTACCGAACGCAAAGCTAAAGTCGAACTCTTTGTCTTTTAATAATATTTGACGTTGATCTTGGTCTAAAATAGCAAAAATAAGGGCTTCAACTGTTTGTTCATCCAGCGGATTAAACCCAATGATAGGCATAAGTGACCCGTCGATACGGAGCATTGGCGGCAAACCAACCTGAAGATGCAAGTCCGAAGCTCGCTTGCGTACTACTTCTTCCAGTAGGATTTCGATTCTTAATTCCTGATTGTTCATTTTTATTCCACCCTTCTTATGCTGTATCTGACGTCACGCGATTTACTTCTTCAATAGTTGTAACACCCTGTAATACTTTCAAATAACCGTCTTGGCGCATGGTTATCATCCCCTGTTGCTGAGCTTTACGCTGTATTTCGGCGCTGGTTGCCCGTGCAACAATCAAGTTTTGAATGCTTTCGTTCACATCCATTACTTCGTATAGTCCAGCTCGACCACTGTATCCTCGTGGCGACTGAGGGCTATCAATACCCTTGACTAAAGTATAAGCGCTTTGCCCTGCTAAGGGCAAGTCTTTATAGCCTAAATCTGCAGAAACCTTAGCTACATCGGCTTTGGTCTTGGGCAATAAATGTCCGATTGTTGCCATAATATTTTGTGTTTCGATTGGGTTTGACTGATATGTCTCACGTTTTTCAGATACACGACGGACCAAACGCTGACCAATAATAGTATTTACGGTGCTAGCAATAAGGAATGGCTCGATACCCATATCCAAAAGTCGCGGCAAAACACCGGCGGCGCTATTGGTGTGAAGTGTGCTAAATACCAAGTGCCCCGTTAAAGCCGCTTGAACAGCCAGGTTAGCAGTTTCACTATCGCGAATCTCTCCGACCATCACTACGTCAGGGTCTTGGCGCAAGATTGAACGCAATCCGCTAGCAAATGTTAGGCCAACATCAGAATTAACTTGAATTTGATTAACGCCACTCATTTTATACTCAACTGGGTCTTCCAAAGTCACAATATTAACTGCATCGTTTTTAATTTCTTTAATTAATGCGTAAAGGCTAGTCGTTTTACCACTACCAGTTGGTCCTGATGTTAACACCATGCCATTTGGTCGTTTAATACCCTTTCGGATTGCTCGCAGGGCGCGACCAGCATAGCCCATTTGTTCAATATCAAACGAGTTACCTGATTTATCAAGCAAACGAATAACGACTTGTTCACCCCAAATAACAGGGCTGATAGCAATACGAAGGTCGACTTCTTTGTTGCCGACTTTAACTGTAAACTGACCGTCTTGAGGCATACGGTGTTCATCAATTTTCAAATTGGATAAAATTTTTATACGGCTAACAAGGGCCGGTTCGATGCTTTTTGGTAGCTGCATAATCTCGCGCAGCATACCATCAACGCGACAACGAATCTTTAAAGCGCCTTCCAGCGGCTCGATATGGACATCGCTGGCACGAGTCTTTAATGCATACTCTAAAATCGTACTAAGTGCTTTGCTGATTGGCGAATCTTGGACAATCGTTTTAACTTCTTTGTTGGAATCGTTAATAGCTTCAATTTGACTAGCCTCAGCAGCCTCACCCACACTAGAAAGGTCGGTACGATACTGATCTAACACATGACGCACACCCGCTTCGGATGCCATAAAGACTTTTAATGGTCGTTCGATGCGACTAGATAAATAATCGACTGCTTGGACGTTATTAGCATCAATCATAGCCACAGCCAAACGATTTTGAACCTCTGCTAGTGGAACGGCCATAAAACGCTCTGCAATGTCCTCAGGTAACAGCCCAAGGATACTTTGATCAATAATGCTATTAGACAAGTTTACATACGGGACACCCGACACTTGAGCTGTCGCGTGAGTCAGCAGCTCGTCATCAACAATATTTTGTTCAGCTAACAAACTAATCAATGGCTTATTGTCTTTGGCGGCCGCTTCTTTGGCATCCATCAAAACATGTTCAGCAACCAAGCCTTCATCAATTAAAAGGCTGATTAGCTTTGCTTGCATGTCCCCCGTAAGTAGCGCCATAACTAACGCCTCCTATTTCGTTCCGTTAATTTGGACCTGGACAGCTGGGTTGATAGCACTTTTGTTGAAAATATCAGCACTTGGTGGAACAATTTCAGAATCAATTAAATCAACTGTTTTGACTTTTGCAGATCCTGAATATGAAGTGCTAAATATTGGAATTGCTTTGGCGGTAAAATAAGCCACCATCACACTAACTGATGCTATAAGTACAATCATTGCTATATCTGTTTTTTTCATATTATTTTACCGTTTTATCCTTTAATTGCACGACTTTTGCAGGTTCGTAAAATGCTCTACCTTGGACACTAAGTGAACTGGTTGATCCCGATCCTTCGATCTTTAGTGAAATCACATCAATAGTTCGAATTGATTTTTCTAGATTCAGCAGAACTTGTTTTAATGCTGTTTCATCGCCTGTTACGGAAAACCTAAACGTAATATCGTTTTGAGATTTCGATGAGCTGGTTGAAACATTTACAACTGAGCTGTTATTCGATAGTGATTCGAGCCCAATTACCGGATCAACCTGTAATGAATCCAATGTTAGGCCTGTGATACCAGTCAATAATTTGTTTTGAATTGATGCGCCTAAGGCTAGTGAATTAGCATCAGATGGTAATGCATCCAAAATAACTTGAACAGCCTGGTCGTCTGATGTCGCCTTGGCATTTATTAAGGCCTGGTTAGTATCCAAAACTCGGATTTGGTCCTCGAGAGCTTGAACATGAGAATTATTGGTTCGAAGCACGGAAACAGTTTTTTCTTTTTCTTGAATAACTCTTTCGTTGAACAACAATTTCTGTGCCAAAAATATAGATCCAACCAAAGCAAACCCAAAAATGATTGATACCCCAGCAACCCACAAGAACATAACGCGGTTTGCCATAGCTATCTGTGTTCGCTTACGAAGAGCGGCGCCTTTTTGCTGCATATTACTGGCCCCCCGTTAAATCTTTAGCTGGACTGACGAAAATACTTTTTGGAACGCCCAAGTAAGAGTCGGTTGCATTACCATTATTAGTAATTTCAACTTTCGCGTTTTTAGAGGTTGGGGCAAATAATTCTGGAGCGTATACAAAACTAATCGTAAACCTTAGGACTTTTGTACCTGATGAATCTTCACCATAGCTTGTGTTGCTGGTAATTATATCAGATGCAATTGTTACCTCTTGTTGTTTACCAGCGATGTCGGTATATTTAACTTTCGCACCTTCGATTGTCTTGCGATAAACTTCAACTGCAGCATAACTATTCAAAGCTTGACCTTCAGCCGTTATTTGCCCACTATCTGAATCAATTGTCAGACTTGAAACATTAATATTATTTGGCGCTTTTGGATTAGTTGCAGCCAAAAATTCAAAAATTCGTGAATCAATTTTTTTGCTATCATTAATACCGTTTATCTTGGTAAGTTGATTTTGAATAGTCAAAGTTTTAGATAAATCAGGTACGCTAGTCAAATCTTTACTAAGTTTTGCAATGTCGGTATCAGCCAATCCACTACGAATCGTTTGAGCTGTAAACACATAAACCGCCAACATTGTAACAATTGCAATCGAAATCGTACCAACGATTATAGAGCCAGCGATAACTGTCGATCGAACACGCTGCGCCCGTATAAGTTCTTGTTTAATGTCAGGGACAAGGTTAATCTCTATCATTTCAGGTTCTTTCTTTGAGCCAACCCAATAACTGTCGCGAATTCACTAGCAATCGAACCAAGTTGTTGTTGATCAGCCTGAGCGACATGGACTCGCTGCCATGGGTTAGCAACGGTTGAAGCAACACCTGTTTTTGCAGTCACATATTCACCAAATCGAGGTACGATAGCCGAAAAACCAGATAGCGAAATACCACCAACTGGCGTGTTTGGATAACGAGTTTGGAAGAATTTGATAGATTTAACTAGTTCGGCTGCAAAGTTATCCAAAGTCGCTTCGATTGAACGATAGACTTGGCCTTCTAGCCTGTCTGGTGCAAGGCCAAACTTTAGAATAAACTGTCGAGCCTGGTCGTCTTGAACATTCAAGTTTTGAACAGCGGCTTTAATTAAAGTTCGAAGTCCGGTTGGAATTGTACGAACCAAACGTGGGCTACCACCAAATGTAATCGCCAGGTCAGTTGATCGTTCTCCCATATCAATAATCAATCGAGCGTCCTGAGCACCAGCTGGCAACAATGATCGAACCATAGCAATTGGGTCTGGTTCAGCTGCGATAACATTGAAACCAAGTCCTTCGATAAATTCGAGTCTGGCTTCGGTATAAGCGTTGGCTGTACTACAAAGTAAAACTTCTTGCTGTTTCGGGTCATGTAACGATTGCCCTAATAATGCCCAGTCGACTTTAGTTTCGTCGATTGCCATTGGAATATATTGATCAATCTGATATTTAATCGTGTTTTTAAGTTCGGCTTCGCCCATTGATGGCACGTCAATAACAGTAGTAAATGTCTTGTTTGAGGGTAAACCAATCGCAACGTTTTTAACCTTGATACCGCTTTGACCAACTGCGGTCATAATAACTTCGCCTAAACGACGCAAGCCCTCAGCAGAATCATTACTGGTGATTTTTTCATCAACAGGAGCATAACCATAGTGCTGTAAAGTCCAATTATCGGGACCTGATTCAGAAAGCTGTACTACTCGTACTGCATTGGTGCCGATGTCCAGCGCAAAAAAGTCGCCCAATCCTTTTAGTAATGCCATATTGTATCTCATTATACATAAGCACTAGCGTTAAAAGCAAGGGAAAATTCAAAACCGAATATTAAAATCGTGGCGGCAGTTCGGTCGTGTGGACTGTTTGGATATGGCCATTACTAACTGCTCGTGCCATTGCCCACAAATAGGTGTCGGCGCGTAAGTTAAATACCTCAGCTGGGTCACCACTAGCAGCACCTGTACCTGATCCAGCCGTACGCCTCAACCACAGCTGTGTTGCCATCACTGGACCATTCACAACTAATGGTTTGTCGCATTTAGTACTAGTAAGTCGCAGATCACTTGGAGCAGAACTAAGGACATATGTTGGCGAACCAGTATTACAGGTTTCAACTACGCTATTTAGTCCAGTAGCGACAAGCCATGCATCAACATTAGTTACAGTATCGTTAATTACGATTTTGTTTGCAATAATTACCAATTGTGGCAATTGTGATCCGTTAGTATATTTAGCACCATTATTATCTGGGTTATATGTTTGATTACCAGATATTGTTACCGTACCGGTGATTTTAAGGATTATGGATTTTCCAGGTTTTAGATTACTTGAATTTAACGTTAAATTGCCACTACGTGTACCAACAAATACACCAGGTGCAACCAGCAAGTCATCTGGTGCTACCGCAGGTCCAATAGCCGTTCCAGACCCAGGAAAACTGGCTGCAACATCAGGGATTTTCCGTGTCATCTTGTAGCAACCAATAAAACTAGTTACACAAGTTGGGTTGATACTATTTGAGAAGCTTAAAGTACTCGATTTTATAGTTGTAGCATTAATCATCCCGGCCCCAGCGAACGCTGAACCTGCCCCCATACCACTTATAGAATTATTCGCAAATATCCCATATTCACTCCAGCTACCAAATGTAGTTTGTGCGCCAGCCACCATCTTGACTGTATTAATCGTCTGGACTAAACCTTGCGTCGACAAATCACCCGCCCAGATTTGAACTTTTGGTTTTTTACCAACAATAGTACAAACTGGGGTTGAATTAGCCCAAAAATCATCAGCAGCAGCAAAAGGTATTGAAGCTGCTCGCGACTTAACCGAGAGTGCATAACAAAGTCTAGTCCCAACAGGATAATCACCCACAACTGTTATAACCTTAACTGGCAATATAGTCGGACCAACGGCAAAGACCGAAGAACCAGTGCTGTTTGGTGGCAATGGTGTCGTGCAGCTTACCCCAGGCCCTGTTGATATATAATACACACATGGTGCTGCTGGTAAATTACTGGCAACAGGGATTGTTGATCCTGGTTGAACTACTATTTCAGAAATTTGCCATTGAGTATTTTTACTTTTGGTTGGACCGGCGTTTGAAACATTAGGAACAACATTAATAGTACTGCC
>JBBQTT010000004.1:0-29449 GCA_038213035.1 Saccharimonadales bacterium (SeqCode)
TATGCATCAGGTAGTTTTGTGTCAGCTGGATAATTAAAGCTTAGATGTCTGGTTTCAAATTCACGACTGTAGCCTGGTTTTTTAACAAATAATTCAATCTCTATACCTTCATTCGGCTGAATACGGAATGTCAGACAGTTACTTTGCGTCCCATCATTTTTTTTCAAATGAATTCGTATTTCAGTTTGAGTGACAGCCAATGACTTACCAGTTGTAAGTGTTATCGATACCCCCTGCCAACGCGGCTGGTCAGAAGCTATTTTCATAGATACAAAAGTCTCGACATTACTATCATAATTATCAACTTCAGATCGATATCCTTCATACTGAGCACGAATAACGTTATTTGGGTCAACTGGTTGTAATTGGCTAAAGGCTTGTAATCGAAGCTCGGGCATCCTATCCCATTCAAAGTCGCTTGGGATATCCATCAAAGTCAACGCCAACAGTTGCATCATATGCCCCTGAACAACATCGCGTAACGCACCTGTTTGCTCATAAAAATGTGTTCGCCCTTCGATACCAATTTGTTGTGACGCAATAACTTCGATTGAATCAATAAATTTATTACTCCAAATATCACTAAACAATGCATTCTTATCGCGAAATGCCACAATATTTTGAGCCATTTCTTTGGCCAGATAATGGTCAATTCGATAAATCTGCTCTTCATGATAATAGTGTGATGTTCGTTCGATTAGCCTTTCAGCTGACGTCAAATCAACTCCAAATGGTTTTTCAAACAAGATTTTAACATTTTGCGCATTAATACCAGCTTCACCTAAATAATCGACAATTTGCGCCGTCGCAAGTGGTGGAACGGCCATATAAATCAATAGCTGTTCCTCGTCGCCTAGCGCCACAAATTCTTTCAATCGGTAATAATCACCTGAATTATCCAAGTCCATTGAAAACATCGACAATTTGCCATCTAAAAATGTCTTGTCATTACAATTAATGAACAATTCAGCGGTATTTACTTCGTGACGCGAAACACCCATAACCGACAAATCATCAAAATTACCTGTGCTAATAATTTGCTCAAGCGCAGGTATCAATTTACGTGTTGATAGGTCACCTGTAATACCAAAAATTAAAAGTTTTGTTTTCATATATATTAAGTATACGCTTTAATTAACTTGCCCATATTTTTTGATAGTTTCAGATACGTTGCTAACTACCCGACTTTCAAACATCGTTGGCAATATTTTGTTCGGAGTAACATCAACGACAGATGCCGCCAAAGCGTGAGCGACATCAATAAACATTTCAATCTGGAACTGGTGAATGTTAGCTTCTAACATACCTTTAAATATTCCAGGAAAAGCCAGAGAATTATTTAACTGATTAGGAAAATCACTTCGTCCAGTTGCAATAATATATGCACCAGCTGCAATCGCCTCGTCCGGCATAATTTCGGGAACTGGATTTGAAAGAGCTAGAATAATTGGTTTTTCGGCCATAGTTTTGACCATTTCACCAGTAAGTAGCCCCGGTTTAGATAAACCAATAAACACATTCGCACCCTTGACCGCATCAGCCAGTGTGCCTTCAATAGGTTCAGCTACACTTCCGTCCAATAATTCCTGTTTTTCAGAAGTTAATTCTGTTCGACCACGATGAATAATTCCTTGGCTGTCACAGAATAAAATGTTTTTCATCCCATAATGAATCAATAGCCTGGCGGTTGCGACACCAGCCGACCCGACGCCATTTATAACAACTCGAACGGTTTCTTTGGTTTGGTTGGTTAATTTGAGGGCATTAATCAAACCAGCCAAGTTAACTGTTGCCGTTCCCCATTGATCATCGTGCATGACAGGAATCGACAATTCAGCGCGTAGTCGTTTTTCAATTTCAAAACAGCGAGGCGCCGAAATATCTTCCAAATTAATTCCACCAAAAACAGGTGCAATTTGCTTGACGGCTTTAATAATTTCTTCGGTATCCTGAGTATCTAAACAGATTGGAAAGGCATCAACACCAGCAAATTCTTTAAAAATCGCCGCTTTACCTTCCATAACTGGTATTGCAGCCAATGCACCCAAATTGCCCAATCCTAATATGGCTGAACCGTCCGAAACGATTGCAATCGTGTTACGTTTTAAGGTGTACTCACGAGCCGACGACGGGTCAGCAGCAATCTGCCTAGACACCTCGGCCACACCTGGCGTATAAGCCAGCGACATAGCTTCGCTTGAATTAAGTTTTACTTTACTAACAGTTTCTATTTTGCCATGATGGCGTTTGTGCATTTCAAGGGATCGTTGGTAAATATCATTTTGCATAGTATCTAGTGTAACGGCTCTAGCTTAAAATTAGTATTGATATTTAGAGTTAAAACTCTTCGTCCTGAAAACGGTTTGGGATAAAATCCAGTTGTTCAGCTGGTGTTCCCACCTGATTACCGTATGCCAAAATTTCAGACCAATTTATTGGATTGTTGTCAGTGACAAAAAAGTTATCTTTAAAAACAACAATTACTTTACTACCGTCAGAATTATAAAAATGAAAATACCATGGACCATCCAGCATTTGTGATTGAATAGTTTTGATAGTTTCAATTAATTTATCTTCCTTTTCAATAATTTTATATAGCGTCCAACTACCAGCTGGCGCTTCACTCAGAACTGTTAAGTTATTCAATAGTTCTAAATTGTTTAAACTTTTATCAACTAAAATCGCATGGAATTCTTGCATTGTACTTCTATTATAACAATTAAAAAATAGACCCCCAAACTGGTGTCTATTTTTTTGGCGGAGAGAGCGAGATAGCGGCCTTCGGCCTCCTCTGCTTGTTTACAAAAAATGTAAACATTTTTTTGTCGCACTACGCTACGCCGTCCTCGCGATAGCACTGCTTCGCAGTGCCCGCGAGTACGGATCCCGGTCTACTGTTCAAAAATAAAATAGCGACCACAAGGGTCGTTATTTTATTATTGGCGGAGAGAGCGAGATTCGAACTCGCGATGCCCCTAAGAACATACTACCTTTCCAAGGTAGCGCACTAGACCACTATGCGACCTCTCCAACAAAACAATTATAACAGTTGTTTATTTCACTTTGTAATAAGGTTGCAGATAATGTAATTCACTCGCATAATAATAGGCAATGGCTGATACCACTCTTCCACCTGTAATAAGACTGCGGGGCCTAGAAAAGAGGTTTGGTATTGGTGATGCTGAAAATCTAGTCATAAACGGAATCAACCTGACAATTAACAGAGGTGAGTTTGTTGCTATTATGGGACCTAGCGGTTGCGGTAAAACTACCCTGCTAAATATATTGGGGTTATTAGACCGTTCGATTGATGGCGAATATAAACTGGATGGTCAGTCGGTTGCAGCTATATCAAAACGTAAACAAGCCAGGATCCGCAGTCAACAAATTGGTTTTATCTTTCAAAGTTTTAATTTAATCCCCCGTCTGAATGTTATCGAAAACGTCGCATTGCCATTAATTTATAAAGGCATGACACGAACAAAACGCTTGCAAATCGCCAGCGATATTTTACGAAATTTTCACTTAAATGAACGTGAATATTATATGCCCAGCCAATTATCCGGCGGGCAAATTCAACGCGTAGCAATTGCGCGGGCGCTGGTAAACGAACCGTCTATCATTTTAGCCGATGAACCGACTGGTAATTTAGACTCAAGATCAAGCCACGTCATTATGGAAGAATTATCTGACCTACATAAACGCGGCAACACGATTATCATGGTTACTCACAATCCCCGTCTGACGACTTATGCCAGCCGAGTAATCACGATGTTGGATGGTCAAATTGATACCGATACCCGCAATATATCCAAACCGCTAGTTGTTCGGCACCGCAAAAAACCTGCTCGCAAAACCAAGGTCAGCAAGGCTAAAAGGAGTAAAAAATAATGCGTTTTCTGATGTTAAACCATATCCAAAACGCTCAACAATCTTTGCGCAGTAGTCGTGTTCGCAGCGCCCTTACAATGTTGGGTGTTACTATTGGTGTCGCCAGTGTTACGGCAATTTTGGCACTCAGTGGCGGTGCTAGTAAAATTATCACCGATCAAATTAGCTCTCTTAGCGGTAACATCGCAGTCATCAGACCAGGCGTAGCGGTTGACCCAATTACCAGCATTACTCAGGCCAAGCTAAATCACGATTACGCAACCAGTACATTAACCGAATCTGACATTATGTACATCCAAAACACCCAACACGTCCAATATGTAGCACCATTAATGACACTAAGCGGCACAATCAAAGCAACGTCGGTCGCCCCAAGCGGATCAACGGTCGTCGCAACCACTCCAGAATTGGCTAATATTTCTGACTTTAAACTTCGTGAAGGTCAGTTTCTAGACAAAGATGTCAAAGTTGATGCGGTCGTTATCGGCACTCAACTTTCAATCAATATTTTCGGCACCGAATCATCAATCGGCCAAGTTTTGACTATTCGTGGTCAAAGTTTCACGGTTATCGGCGTGTTAAAGCGCTTAAATAATCCGATTAATTACAACTCTATTGATTTCGATAATGCCGCCATAATTAACTTTGCTGTTGGAAAAAAATTAAACCAAAACGTTGCTCAAATTCAACAAATCGACATCAAAGCCGATTCTATAAAAAATCTTGACGGTGCTGTTACGACTATTAATAAAACTATCCAGAAAAGTCACAATGGCGAAAAAGATTTTTCGGTCCTAACCGGCAACCAAATTTCTCAGCCAACTAGCCAACTATTTTATATGATTGCAGGTGTAACGACAGCGATTGCCGCAATATCACTATTGGTCGGTGGAATTGGCATCATGAACATCATGCTTGTAACCGTGGCTGAACGCACGCGCGAAATCGGCATACGTAAAGCACTAGGTGCCAGCAATGCAGATATTTCGATGCAGTTTTTGATTGAATCACTAGCCATCAGTATTGGCGGTGGCATTGCAGGATATATCAGCGGATATGTCATAGCATTCGGCATCAGTACTAGCTTTTTAACATTCGACCCAATCATAAATTGGCAAATCGCTGTTGTGGCACTGTTTATATCGATATTTATGGGAACATTATTCGGACTCTACCCTGCTTTTAGGGCTGCCCGCAAAGATCCTATCGAATCACTGTACCAATATAACTAAGCTAATTCTTGTTTCAGTTTTTCAATCAAAACAACTGGCATTGGGTCAGTGCCGTTTAGAATTGCCAAATAGATACTGACATAATCTGCCAAAATACTCCCCCACAGCAATTGAGCAATTGCCGATTCACCCGCCAAATTGATAACTGTTGATTTAGGGCGCATACCACTTAGTAATCGGTCAGAAACCTCAAAACGTTTCAGTATTTGCGGATGCTCCAAATTACTGACGATATCAAATACAGCAAATGGTTTTTCAACCGGATGTGACGTCCAGCCAATAAACTCATTGTGATTAAATTCAGAAAGCTCATTCCAAAATGCAATGTTTTTGGCGTTTTCATTCCAGCTAATCTTCCACTTATATGCAACTGGTGAAGTTAATGCCCCGCCGTAAAATACTGCGGTTTTACCGACTGCTTGCATAGCCAATTGTTTAGCATAATTTTCGGTTGTTGGCACTTCACTTGCCCATTTGGCGGTTTCAGATTGCAACCAGTCGGAAATACCAGCAACTTCATCTAATTTTCTTTCTGTTACAATTCCAAAATTGGCAAGAATTTCAATCAATGCACAAAGATTATAAATAACTGCCATTCGTGGCTGTAAACCAGCTTGTAATGGTGCGTATGCAATTTTGTGTTCATTTGCACTATCAATTAATTGTCCACCAGCTGCGATGATTGCAACTTGAGCCCCTTTGATTTTGGCTTGTTCAAAACAGCTAATTGTTTCTTCGGTATTGCCCGAATAACTACTGATGATTACAAGCGTATCTGAATTAACGTATTCAGGTAAATCATACGAACGAACAACTTCTAGTGGAACTGTAAGTTCAGATTTAAGCCAAGATTTAACCAACAAGGCTGCCAAAGCCGAACCGCCCATACCCGCGACCACTACGCTAGTTATATGTCGTCCGTCGTGTTCGGCATTACAAATATTTACTTTAAATTTTGCTTGTTCGTATTGCAAACTTGCAACTTTTAACGCTCCGCTTGGGTCTCTTTGGGCTAACACATTAACATCATCTAACACGATTTCTATCTCCTTGCTCTAATATATATATCTATGATACAGTATAAATTAATAAGTATAAGCATAATCAGGGGTGGCAATGGATATTCAACCGCAAACTACTAAACCGATCAGCGACGACCAAGAACTAGCTAAAGTTTTAGCTGGCGTGTCACAAGACAATAACGATTTGAATTTTGAGGAATCACCAATTCCGATGCCGACACCAATGCCGACACCAATGCACGAAGAAGCTCCTGAACACGAAATGCACCAACAAACCCCAGCTGTTGTCGGCGATGATTTAGACAGCATCAAACGCGATGCTTTGACCGATTTGCGCCCATTGGTTGAAAAACTAGACCTAGCACCAGAAGAAAAATTCGACACTTATCTATTATTGCTTCGTAGTAGCGATGATAAAGCCCTAATTGCCCCAGCTTATGCGGCTGCCCGCAACATCGCCGACGAAACCCGACGTGCTCAAGCCCTGCTAGACATAATCAAAGAAATTGATTATCTATCAGCACCACACCCCGCCCTTTAATTTGACAAATAATCATAATTAATTTATGATTTAAACAAAGCGATGAAGAGGTACCCAGCCTTGGAGCAGCCTACGATAAGTAGTGCCGGAAGCCAAACCGTAAAATATGGACACTGATGTCGGCCTTGGTTGGAGTCAGTTAATAAGGCATAAAACAGCAATGTTTTAAGCAAAGACAAGATGGTAACGCGATTAACCTCGTTCTTGTCAGACACTATATTAGTGTTTGGCGGAACGAGTTTTTTATTTAATCAAAAAGGAGTACATATGGCATACGACAAACAACTACCAAAACGATCCGAAGATATTTCGGGTTGGTATAACACATTAATGGCTCAGGCCGAATTAGCCGACTACGGTCCCGCCAAAGGCACCATGATTTTGCGTCCATACGGCTACGCAATCTGGGAATTAGTTCAAAAAAACCTCGACGCTTCATTTAAAGCTGGTGGTGTCGAAAATGCCTACTTCCCTATGTTTATCCCTGAATCATTACTACAAAAGGAAACATCACACCTGGATGGTTTTGCTCCAGAACTCGCCGTTGTTACCATTGGCGGTGGCGAAGTTTTGCAAGAAAAATTAATCGTTAGACCAACCAGTGAAACAATTATGTATGCATCATACAGCAAATGGATTAAATCATGGCGCGATTTGCCAGTCATGATGAATCAGTGGAACAGTGCCGTGCGTTGGGAAAAACGAACCTATCTGTTTTTGCGTACCACTGAATTTTTATGGCAAGAAGGTCACACTGCCCATGCCACCCATGATGATGCTATCTCAACCCAAAATTGGGCAATGGGTGCCTACGCCAAACTATTCCGCGAACAATATGCCCTACCTGGATATATCGGTGTTAAATCCGCTACCGAAACCTTTGCTGGCGCCAGCAGTACAATGACATACGAAACTTTGATGCCAGGTGGTAAAGCTTTGCAAAGCGCTACTTCACACGATTTGGGACAAAATTTTGCGAAAGCTTTCGACGTCAAATTCCAGGACAAAACTGGTAAAACTGAATTTGTTTGGCAAACCAGTTGGGGTCTATCAACCCGATCACTGGGCGGACTGTTTATGGTCCATGGTGATGACAAAGGTTTACGACTACCACCAGAACTAGCCCCTATCCAAGCTATAATCATCCCGATTCGTGCCACCGACGAATTGCTGGCCTATGTTGAACAAATAAAATCACAATTAATTGACAGTAATGTTCGCGCCAAAATAGATACTCGTGACGGCGAATCATTGGGTTACAAAATCAACAAATGGGAACTTCGTGGCGTGCCAATTAGAATTGAAATCGGCGACAAAGAATGTGCCGCCGGTCAAGTCAAAGTCGTCCGACGTGACACCGGCGAAATTACAATGGTTGATGTCGATAAATTACAGACAACAATTAGCGATTTGTTAGTTCAAATTCAACAAAATCTATACGACCAAGCCTGTGTCGCATTAACCGAACATACTCATTCGTCTGACAATTACGAAGATTTTAAACAACAAATGAATGACGGCAAAGGCTTCATTAAAGCCAACTGGTGCGGCAATAATATGTGCGAAGCAACAATCAAAGCCGAAACAACTGCCACAACTCGCTGTAAAACCGATAACGATGAAACAGGAAAATGTATTTACTGCCAAAAAGCAGACGCTGCCGAGTGGTATTTTGCACAATCGTATTAATTTGTCACAGTCTTTTCCATTTTTTACGATTTGCGATTACAATAGATAGCAATGACAATCCGTTTCGCTTCAGAATCCGAAATTTCAAACTGGAACACATTAGTTCTGGCCAACCCTGATGGCGGTAATGTGTTTTCCGGTTATGAATTCGCGATGCAAAAGCAAACCGGCGGCTACACTGCCCGTTTTATAATCGCCGACAATATAGCTGTGATGGTTCTAGAAGAAAAAGTCCCGCTGCTGGGAAAATTTTGGTACCTACCCAAAGGGCCAGGCGTAACTACTGCTAAAGAATTATTTGATGTAATCAATGAACTTGAACCATTCGCTAAAAAACATGGTGTTTTTGCGGTTCGCATCGAATCCGAATTAAGCCGTAACCAAGGCCCTACCCTTCAACGCCACGGCTTGATTAAATCAAAACCGGTTATCCCAAATAATTCGACTATTAAACTGGATATCACAGCTAAACTAGACGACATACTAGCCAAACTTCCCCAAAAAGGTCGCTATGCGATAAAAAGAGCCGAACGCGACGGCGTAACCGTTGAATTAGTCGAAGCCAACCACGAAAACTGCAAAATCATGTTCGATTTGCTGGCCGAAACCGCCGAAGGTCAATTTGGTATCCGTAGTTACGACTATTACCGAACTTTTTGGCAACGATTTGAAACCGCTGGTCTGGGACAATTATTTTTCGCCTACTATGACAAGCAAGTCGTAGCCGGCGCCTTTGCCATGATATATGGCCAAAAAAGCACCTACAAAGATGGCGCCAGCATCCGTAAACGCACAGCCTACGGCGCCAGTCACCTATTGCAATGGCATGTCATTCAGTGGGTCAAGTCGCGTGGCGCCAATATTCACGATTTTTGCGGATCGCCACCCAGTGACGAAATTAATAATCCAAATCACCAACATTACGGTATTGGATTGTTTAAATCTGCCTTCTCCAAAGAAGTCACGGATTATATCGGTTGCTACGACTTGCCTATTACTGCCTGGAAACACAAATTCTGGATTAAATTAGGCGAACGATTATCACATAGATGGCATTATTACAGGCATGATGGATTCTATTAATACTATTATTTTAATGTCTGATGCCAACAATTTCAGCAACGAACAGCCAATTAATCCTTACTATGAACAAGAATCAATTGACTGCGACCAAGCTGCGTTGGAACATGACCAACTGCGCGATTTATTAGTCGAAGCTGGTATTAACGTATCAACCGTGGCATCACCAATCAACTGCCAAGATGGCGTCTACACAGCCAACTGGGCGCTAGTACGTGGTGACAAAGCAGTTCTGGCTAGGTTACCAAATGCCCGTCATGACGAAGAAGTTTATGCAGAGAAAATTTTAGCTAGTCTAGGTAAAACCGTTATTCACGTACCCGACGGACTAAAATTCAGTGGTCAGGGCGACGCACTGGCCTGTGGGAACTATCTGTTTTGTGGCAGTGGTTATCGCAGCGACGCAGCTGCGCAAACATTTGCCGCTAACATATTGGGATATAAACTTATTCAGTTGCAAACCGTGCCACAAATTGATTCAAACGGCAAAGCTATCATTAATCATGCCTCTGGTTGGGCTGACAGCTTCTTTTATGACATTGACCTGGCCCTAGCAATTATCAAACCACCAATGGACGGACAAAAAGGCTTAATCGCCTACTGCCCAGAGGCATTCACATATGCCAGTCGCGAAATTTTGGAAAAATTTGAAGCAGTCGACAATATTATCGTATCAATCGACGAAGCCAAAAATGGTTTTGCAACTAATTTAATTTCGACCGGTAAAACCGTCGTTATGAGTGCTCATGCGCCAAAATTAACAGATGAACTTCGTAGTCGTGGCCTAGAAGTTATTACGCCAGAAATATGTGAACTCGCCAAAGGCGGCGGCTATATTCGCTGTATGACCTTGACTCTTAACTAGATTTTTTGTTCATTGCTTGCAACATCATGCGTGTAATTTCGATTTCATTCCAAGGGTGAACACCATCGGCTCGTTCGATTGTTTTTTCATGACCTTTGCCAAGTAAAACCACTGTGTCGCCAGGTTTAGCGCGTTCGAGCGCAAATTTGATGGCTTTTTCACGATCTAAAATAAGGAATAAATTATTATCGATAACTTTTCCGGCCTTTTTTGAACCCTCGGCAATTTGTTGCAAAATTTGGTTGCCATCGACATCGCGGTCGTCTTCTTCGGTTAAAATAACTTCATCGGCAAATTGTCCGGCAATTTCACCCTGAACTGCGCGCTTAACTTCGTCACGACGTCCGGCTGAACCAAACACTGCAATCAATTTACCTTTAGCGACAGTTCGAACACTCCGGAAAAATCGATCAAATGCATCAGAAGTCGATGCAAAGTCTACAATTACAGTAAACTTTTGACCTTCATTCACTACCGTCATACGCCCCTCGACACCGTCAAGTGCAGCAATGCCACGTTCAATCTGACCTTTGGTCAAACCCAACTCTCGTCCGACAGCCACAGCAGCCAGGGAATTGCTGACATTAAACTCGCCAGGGATATTGATTCGAATATCATAGACCTCTTCGCCCCCATCAACTTGATACGTCGAATGATCAACAGCTAATTTAATATTTTTGGCCTGCAATTCACCACCATTAATACCATAACTAACTGAACGTGGTGTACTAGCTGCAAATTTGTCAGCATTTGGGTCATCGGCATTTACAATGCCCAGTTTTCGTCCGTTTTTACTGGCCAGGGTAAATAGTCGACGTTTTGCTTCTAAATAATTATCAAAAGTTCCGTGATAGTCCAAATGGTCATTGGTAACATTCGTCACAACCGCAATTTCATAAGGCACACCCCACGTACGATACTGCGCCAATGAATGACTTGATGATTCCAAAACGACCCACTGTACACCAGCACGTTTAAAATCTCGCAAACGTTTTTGTAACTTACCCGCTTGGGCTGTCGTAATGTGTTCAATCTGTGGATTAATATCATTACCAGCGCCATAAGCAACCGTGCTTAGCATTCCAACCTTGAACATCGCGTTATGCAACATCTTGTGAATCAAAAATGTCGTCGTTGTCTTGCCGTTTGTGCCGGTTACACCTATGACATGCATACCACGCGACGGAAAGCCGTACCAAATATTAGCAACGACCGCTTCTATCAAATGGCCAAAAGGTTCAATACGTCTAAATAATTTAATTGGGATTAATTTTTTTACAATATTTCGAATACTTATCATACAGTTATTATATATTAGACTTCCAAATCACGGGCACTATAGACGCCGTAAGTGATTGTTGTTGTGACTATTACAATAATAAATGACAAGACGACATAGACCAAATCCAGTTGCCCACTGGCTATAATATCTTTGGCATCAAAATATTTAAAAGGTGTCAGGTATTTTAAAAAGTCCAAATCCTTATCAAAATTAATCAGATATGTAATTATAAATGTCACCAACAACACCGCTGACGCCATCGATCCAGATGATTTTGGTCGTCGACTGATCGCAGCAATAACCAACCCGATAAAAAAGAAGATGGATTGCAAAAAAAACAATCCGGCCATCATTAAATAGATATCGTTCAAAAATCCAGACTCTTTGTTGAAATAAATCACCGACACAATCAAAGTAAATATATTTATCAAAACCATATTAAATATGCCGGCTAATATCTTGGCGGTTATAATCTTACTACGCCTAGCTGGTTTTACGTATAAAAATTCGCTCGTCCGGTCACGCTCTTCTTTGGATAAAATACCCGATCCCAATAAAACCGCATGAATCGTTGCCGTCAATGCAATATACATAAACATAACACCGTAAAAACCACTTTGTTTGGTCAAATCAAAACCAGTCAAACCAAGGATTGTCTGGACTGATTGCGGAAATTGATTAATTAATCCAGTCACTGACTGTCCAGCACTTTGTAAAGTATCAAATTTAACAATACTTGACCAAATCAAGAAAAACATACCAATGCACCAGAAAAATAAACTCTTTCTATAAAATTTTATTTCTCGTAAAAATACATTCATATTATGATGCCGCCCGTATATCTTTTTTAATGTAAATTACATAACTAAACGTAATAACAATCACCACGAATGCCAATTCTATTAATAATAGTTTTAATTCATATGCATTATTGGCGATAATATAATCCGAATCGTAAAGTTTAAATGGACTCAAATATTTCACATTGTCATTGCCTAGTATCGCACCCAACGTACCAATAATGAAAAAAGAAAAGACAGTTGGCAACGATATCGTAATCGGTGACTTAATTTTTTTAATAATTACTGACAACAAAAATCCTAATGCCAAGAAAATAATTTGTACCAACAATAATTTTATTGATATCAAAATAAATGTATCGACCCTAAAACCATCTTTTGATACAGCGGCAGCCATTGATAATGCCACTGATATGAACACAATATTTGTCACAATTATTATACTTACAGCTGCTGCCAGTTTATTGGTAATTACAGATATACGACTGACTGGTTTCGTTAATAAAAAATCAGCTGTTTTGCCACTTTCTTCTTTGGATAAAATACCAACCCCTAAATTCATAGCTTGCACAGCACCGGCTAACATCACAAAAGTAAACAGATATGATAAATATCCATAAATATTAAAGAAATTATCAACCGACAAACCAATCGCATTCCGCATCGCTAATGGTAAACTATTCAAGATTTTTTTGGACACTTCAACGTCATTCGAAAATGACGGAAATAGTGATAAAAACATAATAACCAGCAAAGATAATGAAATCACCCATATTATTGTAGATTTTCGGTAAGCTCTTAATTCACGCCAGTATATTTTCATATTTATTTACCCGACTGATAATAGTGTAGAAATATTTCTTCCAAATCTGGGTCTTCGACTAACATATTTGTCAAATTCAGGCTGGCAATAATCTTTGTCACATCGTTCATTTTGCCACGATATAAAAATGTAATCGAATTACCTTCAATCGTTAAGCCTGTAATTCCCTTTAATCCCGCGAAGCGGGCTTTTTCAATTTTCATAGTAGTTTCGAGTTTAAATTTTTTATGTGTACTGTCAGCCAAATTACTGATTTTTTCGACTTTAATAATTTTGCCATCTTTGATGATTGCAACTCGATTACACATTTTTTGAACTTCACTTAAAATATGTGACGAAAACAAAATTGTGACGCCTTTTTTATTTTCAGACCTCAGAAGATCAAAAAAACGCTGTTGCATCAATGGGTCTAACCCACCGGTTGGCTCGTCCAGAATAATCAGTTTTGGACTGTGCAATAATCCTTGAATGATGCCAACTTTTTTCTTGTTACCATATGATAAATCGTCAATTTTACGTGTTAAATCCAAATCCAAATATTCAGCCAGTTCTTTAATCCGAATTTCAATTTCTTTGGAATCTTTTTTATAAAAACTGCCTGAATATCGCAACAGGTCAATTACTTTCATATCATCGTAATAAAAAACTTCGGATGGCAGATAACCAATTTCTTCGTTAATTTCTGGACCAAATTTTGAAACGTCTTTGCCGAAAATTTTTGCACTGCCGCTGGTTGAATGGATTAATCCCAAAATTGTACGAATCGTTGTTGATTTGCCAGCACCGTTTGGCCCGATAAATCCGAATATTTCGCCTTGCTCGACAATCAAATCAACATTTTCAATACCTAAAGTCTTACCGTAATACTTAGTCAATTTCTTGGTTTCTATAATATTCACGTTGTACCCCAGATTTCTATATTTCTTATGTATTTATCATAAATCTTGTCGAGCATAATATCAAATCGCAAAAACATGTTCAAACAACCATCGTATAAGATATAATATTAATAATATGTTCAAAAAATATAGTGGAAAAATGTTTTGCTTTTCACCACCAGTGATGTTGGCAACGCTTTTGATTGAATTTAGTTTCGCAGCCTACACTCTGTGGGCCTATAAAATGGACACCATACGCCGTCTGGCAGTCGCCATGTTATTAGCGCTTGGACTATTCCAGTTGGCCGAATATATGGTTTGTGGAGGACTTGGTTGGTCGGGCATCGAATGGGCCCGCGTTGGGTACGGCGCAATCACGTTGCTGCCAGCAATTGGCCTGCATATGGTCGTCACACTAGCCGGTAAAAGAAAACAATTATTAGTCGGCACTGCCTATGCAACATGTATTGCATTTGTTGGTTTATATCTAATCGGCGAAAACGCCGTCAGCGCCAACACATGTAACGCCAATTATGCGGTTTTCGACACGATTAGGGCCAGTGTTTGGCCATTTGCCGCCTATTATTATGGTTGGATGTTGATTGGAACAGGATTGGCATGGCAATGGAGTAAACAACTGCCAGAACGTCGAACCGCATTACGCGCCATGGCGCTGGGATATGCTGCATTCATACTGCCTACAACCGCATTTAATATCATCGATCCAACAACGACTCGTGGCATTCCGTCGATTATGTGTGGATTCGCTGTTATATTCGCATTCACACTAGTATTAAGGGTATTACCAAACAGCGTGCCGACTAAAAACTCATTTCAAAACGTCTTTGAAAAACTGCAGCTACTATTTAGGTAGTCTTTAATAATTTTTCGTATTGTACGGCTGAGCCATATTGTTTGACGATGTGTTTTTTAGTCAACCAGGCAGGCACGTCATCATAAAAATAGGCGCGGATTGATGAATATTCGCAATCAGCCCAATCATCAGATTGGGTGTGTATTTTACAACTTACATCCAATAATTCGTCATCGGGTATTTTGGATATCTTGTAATTACTTTCAGATAACAAATCATCAACGCCATATTTGCCACTATAATATCGGTTATACAAGTTAATAATATTGTGCATTAATGTTGTAATACCGTCATCATTTATTTGATTTAACAACAAAGAAAAATGATCCGGCGCCAGGCAGTATGCCAATGCTTCAACCGAATCATTCTTTGATAAATATTGTTCCAACAGTGATGTAAAAAATCGATAGTCGTTTTCGTCCCGAAACGTGGATTTGTTATCAACCCGTAATTGATAATAATTTACCGGCACATTAGTTAAACTTTGACTTGGCATCCCCACCCCAATCTTTGCGTCGTAGTTTGTGAATACCTACAACTTAGTTTTACTCAGTTCTGTTTCAGTTTATTTCATGTTATATATTTTGTAAAGTACTTACGCTAATTTTGTTGAAAAAACGCTTTCTCATGTTATATTAAGATTATGAATAAAGATTTCAAAACCAACATGTCACAATTGAAAAATATAATGTTAATCATAATACTAATAATTGTTGTATCGGTTGCCTACTTCTTTGTCTCTGGTGCTATTAGAGATAATATTGAAAATAATAAGTTTATTACTTTAGACAAGCAGATGCAGAGTGTTTACGATAAAATCAAAATGGCCGAACACGGTACAAACGACAACTGGGCGTATAAAACTGTTTGTAGCCCTAATTACCGTGGGGACTGGCCAACAGGAACATACAATTGTATTACATCGATGGCTATCGAAAAACAAATTCATTCATTAGAAGAGCTCAATTACTTTCACGATAAATACTTCCCAATTATCGACAATAGTGATGTATGGAATAAACAAAAAAATACTGCTTTTAGCGCAACCAATGATTTTGGAAAGAGGTTTGTAGTAGGCGTCGCGAGCAAAGACTACTTTGATAATAAAACGGAAGTACAATGCAGATATAGTGTCCTATTGGGCCAAAAGTATGGCAATGAAGAATATCAAGGCGGCGATAATACGACTATGGGGTCTAACCTCAAGGATGGCGTGGGCGACTTCTTTATCAGCCTTCGATGTGAAGATACGGCCAATCAGCCACTGTATACGGAAGTAAATTCCACTAGCAATATCATCCCTCTATAACTTTTTTCTAGAGAGCGCAATAAAAACAAATACTATTATTGCGCCAACGATAGCAAAAATAATCATCACGCCGTAATTATCATTAGGGGTTACGTCGATTTTGCCGCTACCTTGGCTATTAGCAGATGATATTGACGCGCCTTTGACCGCCTCTTGATTATCTATAAGCTCACTGACCTGTGCGACGACTTGATTGGTTCTATCGTCAGAATTACTTTTTGTTTGACTATTATTCTTGCCATTTGTATCTGCTTGATTGGCGCCAGCATCTGAGGTAGTAATAGTCGAGGCACCGATATTGTTGTCCGTTTTGATTTGACTAACGCTGCTTTGGCTACCGTTGCCTTCACCGCCACCGTTTTGGTCGTCGATTATCTGCGAGCTGTCCGGCAATTTGACCTTTTCGTATGTGAAAATCTTGTAAATATCGACTGGCAGATTAGAATACGTTGTTCCGTGTAGAAAAACCGTATGGTAGCCTTCTTCCAGATTTTCTGGCAGTTGGACAGATACGCTCAACGATCCGTCAGCAGCAACGGTGAACTGGCCTAACGGCACAGGGTCGGAATGAACTTCTATAGCGACGGTTGAATCCGGCTTAAGCGATCCGCTTTCTAATTGAATAGTAACATCCAACAAGTTATTCGTAATCCTATCTAACATAAAATTAGTACTTAACAAAATTGGAGTATAACGTAATCCGTCCGCACTCCAATAAACTGATGGATCTGGCGCTATCACGGTAACATCGGGGCAGACTATTTGGCCGTTTTGACAATAATCATAATCCGCAATGTCACCAACTTCATCGATAATTGCCTCGGCATCTTTTTGGTGGCCTAAATCGTTAGGGTGAAAACTTTCGCTTTTTATCAGAATGAAATTATTGTTATTTAGAAACTCTTCTAGATTACCCAGTTGAATCGCGTTAACCGCACTTTGACTACCTGTACCACAAATTATGTCGTCGCCATAGCTGTTTTCGATATCAATATATTTTATACCAACGGACCTAGCGGCAGACTCAACCACTTGATTCAGGTAATGAACGCTTTCTGTCATGTATTGCCGCTCGACTCTATCCAGCAGTTTGCCTAAACCGCCACAGTCATCACTATCATCGATAATCTGCGGATAGCCAATAGCATATATTTTTGCACTAGGTGAATCTGTTATTAGTTTTTTGTAAGTATTTACTAATTTAGGGAACAAGTCTTTAATTTCATTAGCGGTCTGTTCTTTTTTTTGATTATCACTAGCCCAATCACAAGTATAAAGACCAAAACACGATTTTAGTTTGCCCATAAGGTTAGCATCATTGCCACCAATACCTATGGTTATGACTTTTGGCTTATAAGAGTCGACAAAATATTCTTGATGAATTCTGCCTGGAATAAAATTATATTTTGCGTATTCTTTTGCTAATACAATTTCTTCTTCGATAGAGTTAATCCCTTTTATGCTAAACCTATCATTCTGACCTAAATATCCGACATCACTACCAATAACATCCTTAGTTGTCGCCCCTGAACACGCCACACTCTTCATATAATCCATATTCATATCAAACTGCTTTGCTATTAAAAACGGATATGACCGATCACTAACATGACAATTTTCATACGCGTCATTAGTACCGTTCAAGTAATGGTTTTGGTTGGACTCGCCTTCGCCACTACTGTACGAATCGCCCAACGCCAAATAATCCAATCTTGGCGGATTATATCCATTGACTCGCAAAATGACTTGACGATGAGGTTCGATATAGACGTACGACGATGCGTAAAATCTCAACTCGGAACCTTCTCTATTAAATTTCGGCTGGAGGGCGGTCTTGAAGTGCGGGATAAAACTATTCACATTAATATTCGCCTCTTTGCAATACGGAAACCCATATATATACCCCATTACTGCGTCGTACGTAGCCTCGCCACCACAATCACCCGTCACATCAAAAATGTGCAACCCGGAATTTACGCCCGCTGTGGCAACATGCTCGCCATTATCATCGACTGTCAGTTCTTCGGTTGGATCAAGGCCAACGTTATACGCAGGGGCTACCCTTGAAATTATTTTCATCTGCAGCGTATCGATATTCAACAGGCCAATACCGCGCTGCTTAATCTCGACCGCCAACCATTTGCCATTATCAGACGCACCGATACCTCCAACTCCCCAAATATAATTACTGTCCGTTTTAAAGATGTAGTCCGGATTCGAGGTATCAAAATTATATTCCAGCTTTGTTATCAACCCAGGCGTAATCACGGATTGCAATCGAGTTGAAAAGTGCTTAAACACCACCAATGATTTACAAAATGTACCACAATATTGTTTTGTAACCAACGTATCTGTTTCAGGCAAATATATACAACTGTCGATTCTGTTTTCGCATGGACTATTCAATTGATACATATTTGCATCAAACCTAAAACCTACAGCGGTTCTGAAAGCGTATCCACCATCATAAAAACCAAATGAAAAGGAATTGCCAGACGTCATACAAAGATCTTTTAGATTCAGATAGCCCGATACTTCCTTGACCTCACCAGAGTTCGAGCATAAACCTGCATCAATATTGGCTACCGCAGCCGAAGAATATGTGACTGGCTCGGCCCCAGTCCACGACCATTTAAGTGGCGTACTTTCCGCAAAAGAAACTCTAGACAAAACAAATACGCCAAAACACAAAATCACCAGGCCAATCACCACCATGGGTATTATCAGATATGATTTTCGCCTAACTACTATCATCTAACCTCACCTTTTATAACTTAAATAATACTATTTAAGTTTAATTTAAGCAATACCGTTACTCAATTATAAAGCTGATATCATCACCTACAGTAAGGTGTTATATTTTTGCAAGGTTTATCCTTGCAAATGAGAAATATGTGTCATAGTAACTAAAAATAATTTAATAAAGTATTTTTATAAATCTGGGGGTTAAATTGTTTTTTCTGGTCATTGTAATCAGACAAAAATTCCAAGTAATCACTACCCGACGAAAACATATCCAACACCCTATCTGGTATCAACCACGTCGGAGATTTGTTAATCACATAATTATGCAGGCTCGAATAACAATAACTACCCCAATTATCTGGATTTAGGTGGATATAGCGCGAAATGTGAAGCAAATACGATTCATCATTTATTATCGACGCTTTATATGTCGTTTCAAACAACGCTCCCGAAAGTTTATATTTTTTATTAAAATATCGGCTATAACTTGTAGCGACGCAGTGCAACAATTTAGTCATTGAGCCTGAATTAAATTGATATATCAACAAATGAAAATGGTTAGGCATTAAACAATAGCAAATCAATTCCAGATCCCCTCTTAAACTAAGGTACAGTCTTCCGGAATTATCTTTTTGAGCCGCTATGCCCAAATATCGTTTTAAAAGATTTAAATATACCCTAAAATCTTCATCATCACGATAAATATCCATTTTATCGTGACCACGCGCATAAACATGATAATAAGTATTTTCTATATCAATTTTTACAACATTACGACTAGGCATAAGCTTATTATATGCTAATTTTCAGTTTTGCAAGGTTTATCCTTGCAAATTATGACAACCAAAAAAGAATACCTGGCCGAAGCCAAGTATTCTGATTATCCATTGCGACTTATGAGAGTACTAATAGATAGTCAGAAATATATAGGTTCACTACACATTTCTAACACTAAAGTACAACTGTTTGTTTATATATGCAAATCAATTACGTTATATCTTAACAAACTGCACGATCAAAAAAACACAATACGAAATTGTGTTAAAATATAACAGATGAAAATACTGGGAATTGAATCTAGTTGTGATGAAACTGCGGCGGCTGTTGTACAGGACGGACGCGTCCTTTTAAGTAACGTTGTTAATTCACAAATCGATATCCACGCCGTTTATGGTGGGGTTGTGCCCGAAGTCGCAGCACGCAGCCACATCGAAGTTATCAACCCAGTAATTAACCAAGCTTTAACAGATGCTAATCTGACATGGGATGACATTGACGCCATCGCAGTTACCTATGCGCCCGGTTTAATTGGATCATTATTAGTCGGTACTCTGGCTGCTCGAACTCTGGCAATTTTGAAAAACAAACCGTTGTACCCAATACATCATGTTGAAGCCCATGTTTACGCTAACTTTTTGAATGAAAAAACACCAGATTTTCCAATGCTAGCACTAATCGTCAGTGGTGGACACAGCCAATTAGTGCTATTTCGTGATCATGGCGACTTTGAACTGCTGGGACAAACTTGCGACGATGCCGTTGGCGAAGCTTTCGACAAAGTCGCCAAAATTATCGGCCTTCCCTACCCCGGCGGTCCATCAATCGCCAATGCCGCCAAAAATGGCAACCCAAATGCATACAAACTACCAAAATCTAAACTATCTGGCGCTTACGACTTCAGCTTTTCTGGCCTAAAGACAGCCGTTTTAAGGGCTGTTCAGCGTGAAGTGGGTGTCGACATTGCTTTTCCGTCAACACAGCTTGCAGCGCTTCTGACCGACGCACAACGCAATGATTTTGCTGCCAGTTTCCAAAAAATCGCAGTTGAAACGCTAGTCGATAAAACTGAACGCGCCTATTTTGATTTCGACGTTAAATCAGTCGTCATCGCCGGCGGAGTGGCCGCCAACGCCGAATTGCGCCGAGTTTTGTCTGACCGTATCCCAATTAACATCGATTATGCCCCAATGAATCTGTGCACCGACAATGCTGCCATGGTAGCCACGATGGGATATTATTATGCCTTAAAAAACCAGCCGATTAACACCTATGAATTAGAGGTTGTGCCCAGTTTATCGATGACAAAAAACAAATAGTTATTTGCGAAGTTTTTTAACGGCTTTTTTAACACGACTAAGTGTATTTTTCGCCAAGTAGCGCGGTTTTGAAATTGGAATTTCCCAAGCACCAGCAAATTGCACAATTTCACCACCAAATGTCTTTTTAAAGATAGTAAAACCACTTTTTTCGTCGATAAAATCGTCACTTTCGGAAATACCGTACATATCAAAGTATTTTTTACCAGCGCGTTTGGCATCAATAATCATATAACTGATCAGCGGTGCGCTAGCTTGCAGGCTGTTATCTGACAAATCGCGGCCAACATGGGCGTAATATCGCGTATCTTCGTCCTGATAAACCAATGCCGCCACCTCGATATTGCCGTCACGAGTAGCTGTAAATAATGATGCATTACCAGTTTGCATTAATGATTCGTACATCTGGTCGAAGAAAGTTTTATCGCGCACATAAAAGTGTTTTTCGCCCGATGAAATTTTAAGAAGTTTATAAAACACGTCTAAAGTTTCGCGCGTATTACTTTGCGCCATCACTAGCCCTTTTTTGTCATAATTACGGTGTTGTTTGCGGCGAGTTCCGCTCATATTAGCAATAATTTCATCTTCGGTCTGTGACAGATCAATTCGAAGCGTGCGATGCGCCTGACGATGGAAACCTTTGTGTTTAAACAGTCGTTTTGCAGTCGCCATATCAATCGGCGGTGCCGGTTCGATATTAACCACATAAGCACCCAATTCAGTCGCTTGTTTTTTAAGGTCATTGACAGCTAATAACAAGGCAGTTTCATCAACCGCATAGGGGCCATAAGGAACGTAAATATATGTCCCAAATCTGTCATGTTCGACCATACCAACATAAGACCACCCCTGTCCCCTGCCCTCGACAATCGTTCGACCCAGTAATTTTTGAAATTGTTTCCAAGTATCAGATTGCAAGAAGTGAGGTTTCATATGTCCCCTATTATAACAGTGATTTTATCTTGCGAATGACTTTTTTAGCCATTGGTAGCCCACTATTCCAGATACCGTAAAATGGTGATAATGGATAGTCAAAAGTTCCAGCCAAATTAGTTTCTTTGTTATCCCAGCCTTTTTTAAATGCCGTTACGCCGCCATCAATCAGACCGCCAAAATCATAACGCGATAATCCCCAGGTCTTACATTTGCTGATTGCATGCCATTTCAACGCATAACTGGCGTGTAATTTACGCCCAATTTCAGTCATGCCACCATAAAGCTCAAAAGCCGTTTCAGCACTGATAGCCAACCACAAAAACGCCACTGGCAATTCGTCTTTGTAAGCGACAAATAACATCGAATGATCACCTAGTTTTGCCGAAACATCGTAATAATATTGGTCATTGTGCAGATTAAAACCAGCCCGCGCAGCGGTTTCTTTATAGACAGTCAAACAATCATCCAACCCTTGTCTATTAGTTGCCTGCTTTATCACCAATCCCTCTTCGCTAGACCTGCGAATATATCGTCGAGTATTTGGTTCCATCACTCGCTGCAGTTCTGGCTCGGATTTAGTTAAGTCCAATATAATAGTTTTTGACGGCAAAATATGGTTTTCTGATTTAATCCACTCTTGTGGAACTGCAAATTCTTCGCTATCTGGTTCAATTGTTATCGTCACCGAATGATGCACGCGTTTTACGTACACAACCAGTTCCGTCAAAGCCTCTGCCCTATCCTTCTGATCGATAACTGGTCCGCGTGGCACATATGCTAGTGAGTTTAATGGCCAAGGTAATTTACGAATTAACACCTGGACAGCACCAATTACGTTATGTTCCTCGTCATTTAGAAATAATCTGTCTGCTTTCCAACCATGAGCTACTTTTTGGTCGCCCCAACCCCACAACTGCAAAGGATGACCACCGTTTTCAAGTACGTATTCATCCCATTCCCTTTTATCAACACACTGTTTGAATATCAACATATATATCTATTATACCAACATATTTACATTACTGGTCTGTGATATAATAATAACTGAAAACAAACACGTGAATTTGGAAAGGTTGTCAAAGGGTTTTCGTAAGAAAGTCCTAGGTGACATTTGTAATCTTCACGTGAAAATATTAAGATTGAAAGCCTAATATAATCTATATGAAATTAGCAAAATCCTACGAACCAAACCAATACGAACCTAACATTTACGCCATGTGGGAAAAAAGTGGCAGTTTCGAGCCAACAGGGGTAGGTGAGCCTTTTTGCGTTGTCATGCCACCCCCAAACGCCAATGGTAATCTACACATTGGCCACGCCCTAGGTAGTGCCGTCCAAGATATCATGACTCGTTATTACCGTATGCGCGGTCGCGATGCTATTTATATACCAGGGGCCGATCATGCTGGATTTGAAACTTGGGTTGTTTATGACCGTATCTTAACAGAGAAGGGAATTAACCGTTTTGATTTTTCCCGAGAGCAGTTATACAGCCAAGTTTGGGACTTTGTCGACAAGCAACGTGGAAATATGGAATTACAGTTACGAGCCCTTGGTGTCAGCTGTAGTTGGGAAAGTTTAGTCTTTGCCCTTGATAAAAAAGTTATCGATACGGTTTATGGAACATTCAAAAAACTATTGAATGATGGTTTGATTTACAGAGGTGAGCGCATAGTTAATTACAGCACTAAATACCAAACTAGTTACGCTGATATCGAAGTAAATCACAAAACCGAAAAAGGGACTTTGTGGAAAATCGCATATCCAACCTACGACAAAATCAACGAAATCGTCATCGCCACTACACGTCCTGAGACATTGTTTGGCGACACCGCCATCGCCGTTCACCCTGACGATATACGCTACAAAGACCTAATTGGAACCAGGGCATTTTTGCCATTAACAGATAGAGTTATCCCAATAATCGCCGATGATACCGTTGATCCAAACTTTGGTACCGGCGCCGTTAAAGTCACGCCCGCCCACGATCCAAATGACTTTGAAATAGGGCAGCGCCATAACCTAGAACGCATCCAAGTCATCAATTTTGATGGCACAATGATCAACGTCCCTACACAGTTTATGGGTTTAACCGTAGATGAGGCCCGAAAACAAACCCTTCTAGCCCTAAAATCCGAAGAACTACTGCGTGGTGAAACCGAAATCGAACACTCGGTTGGATATGATTACAAAAGTGGCCTACCAATTCAACCATTGATCAAAGACCAGTGGTTTATCAAAGTTCAACCCCTTGCACAGCGCGCCAAACAAGCCTTAATTGATGGTGAGATTACTTTTACCCCAGAATCACGCAAACGCGACCTAATCAGATATTATGATCAGTTGCGCGACTGGAACATTTCACGCCAGATACCATGGGGAATTCCTATCCCAGCCTTCCAAAACGTCAATAACCCAGACGACTGGATTTTTGACGAGCGTGTTGACCAAGAAGCTATCACAGTTAATGGCGTCGTTTATAAACGCGAAGAAGACACCTTTGATACCTGGTTTAGCAGTGGTCAATGGCCATTTGTAACAACCGACTACCTAGACGGCGACAAACTATCCCGATTCTATCCAAACACCGTTATGGAAACTGCTGGCGACATCCTTTACGCCTGGATTGCTCGCATGATTATGTTGGGACTTTACGCAACAGATAAGGTTCCGTTCAAACAAGTCTATTTGCACGGCCTAGTTTTAGATGAAAAAGGCCAAAAAATGAGCAAAAGTAAAGGCAATGTTATCAACCCAATGGAAGCAATCGGTCAATACGGCTCCGACGCCTTAAGGCTGGGGTTGATTGCTAACCGAAGCGCCGGCCAAAACCAAGCTTTCAGCCTAGATAGGGTAGTCGCTGGACGTAATTTCTGCAACAAACTATGGAATATTGCCAGATTCACCGAAGATAGAGTTAGTGAAGGCTTTAAATACGAAAAACCCGAACCTACTACAATCGCCGACCACTGGATTATCGGCCAATTAATGGCAGCTGTGACCGATATAGAACAAAAAGTCGAATCACACCGCTTTGCAGAAGCTAGCGATACCGTTTATCACACAATTTGGGATGATGTTGCTGACTGGTATATCGAAGCCAGCAAACTCCAAGACAGTCCCGTAATGCTAGCTTGGGTATTGGACACCAGTCTTAAAATCACTCATCCATTCGCCCCATTCGTAACCGAAACTATCTGGCAAACCCTTCCATGGCACGACAGTTTATTGATGACGACTAAATGGCCGGAAAAAACCGAATATGACGACATCGCCGCTGGTGAGTTTAAACAGTTACAAAAACTGGTCAACGAAATTCGCTTTGTGACATCTGATTTGCCAGGCAACACCAAATACAGCTTGTTGTATCAAAACGACAGTTTAGTTGCAGACAACACCCAGTTGATTCAAAAACTAGGCAAACTCAAAGATATTCAACCCGTCGATCAAGCCCGTGGGTTACGCCTAGCAAATAGCGGCAGGGAAGCATGGCTAGATATATCAGCCGAAACACTTTACGAACACGAATCAAACCTTGAAATGCGCATTGCCGAAACTAATGCTAATATTGCAGCACTAGAGGCCAGATTGGCAAATAAAGTTTATGTCGATAAAGCCCCAGCCAAACTAGTCGAAGAATCTAAAACACAATTAGAACAAAAAAAGACGCTCAAAGAGCGCCTAATCCACGAACTAGAAATCCTTAAATAGACGGCCAAGAATATTCGTTGCCAGGGCTATTGCCCATTAAGCGACGGCCAGCAACGTATTTTTTATCATCCAAATTGCGAGGTTGAGTGGCTGGTTGTTGAGAATTCAAGCTTGAAGTACCAGTAAATGAAGTTGATTCGGAGTGAATATGTTGCTCGACGGTAGGCAATTTTAATGGTTCTGAACGATAATCCGACGAAACCGCTGGTGATGACACCGCTGTTATCAATGCTTTATCAATCTGGGTGTCGTGTACAAATACACCAAACACAGCTGTTAGCGAAATGACGATTGGGATAGTTAGTGGACTTATGAGTTCTAATAACATTTTTTTGATACTTTTTGTTTTAATAGTATTACAAGCAGTATCGTAGCATAAGCTTTGTGTTATGTCAAGTATAGGTTAGTTGTAGGTTTTTATTCGTGATGGTATGGTTTGCCGTCCGCAATTTCTTGGGCGCGGTATATCTGTTCAGCCAACAGCAGGCGAACTAACTGATGAGGAAAGACTAAATCTGACAATGACCATATAAAATTAGCTCGCTGATGAATGGTATCATCAACACCAAATGCTCCTCCGATAATAATCACAACCTGACACGAAGTCTGCAAAGGGGCCAACAAAAGGGTAGACAAACCTGGCGAATCAATGATTTTGCCACGCTCATCCAGTAGGATTACATAATCATTAGCATTTAGGCGATTTATTATGCGCTTGGACTCTTCCTGACGCGCGCTGGCGTTAGGTAAGTCTGAATGTGGTAAAAGTACCCATTCAACAACAAAAGGACGTTTTAAACGCTTTAAATAGCGTTCGATTCCTTCAGCCACCCAGGATTCATGTTTTTTGCCAACGGCAATAATTCGGATCGGCATTACATCTTTAACATTTCAGCAACCCGAGCAAGCGCATCGTGGTTTGGTTCGATATTGTGGTCTTGGAACTTTTTCAGATCATTACTGTGGTAAATCGGAATCAAATGAATATGAGCATGAGGAACACCAAAGCCTTCAACAATGACACCAACACGAGTAGGATTGATGGCTTCACGGATATGAATACCGAGTTTACGAGCTACATCCCATAAATATGTGTAATCATCAGCTTCTAAATCCCAAATATGGTCGACTTGTTTTTTAGGAATAACCAAAGTGTGACCTTCGGATATTGGGTGAACGTCCAAAAAGGCGATGACTCGGTCATCTTCATATATTTTGTGGGCGGGGATTTCGCCATTGATGATTCGGGTAAAAATAGATGGTTCTTGCATAGCTAAATTATAGCAAAATTAGCCATTTGTTGTGGCATTGTCATCTGTACCTCTTTGAAATTGTAAAAAAAGCTGTACAATTAAACCACAATGACCGACAAAAACCTTAAAGTTCAAAAGACGATTGACGGTTTTATTGACAAAGTCTTCCTGCAATTTATACCCGTCAGCATAAAACCAAACCAAGTTACGGTCGTCCGATTTATTTTGGTGCCATTTGTTTATCTGTTTTTAGCCACCAAACACTTTGATATTGCTTTGGTGGTATTTATCATTGCCGCTTCGACCGATTTTATAGATGGAGCAATGGCTAGGACCAGAAACCAAATAACCGACTTGGGCAAGATAATCGACCCCGTGGCTGACAAGTTTTTAATCTTGACGGTTTTATTGTATGTCGGATTGGATTATTTAATCGTTCAAATTTTTGTCGTTTTTATTATCCTGGAACTGTTGGCAATCCTAACTGGTGCGTTTTTCCATTCGACCATCGGCCGACCAATTGGCGCCAATGTTTTCGGCAAAATAAAGATGATTTTGCAAAGTTTAAGTGTTGGGATGTTTATTTTAGGTATATTCATCAAGAATAATTTACTGATAAATATTTCTAAAGAGATTCTATTTTTAGCACTGATTTTTGCAATTATGTCTGGGCTACAACATATCCGTGCCCGCATAAAACTAGTCAAATAATCATTGTTTTGTGATGATTGGCGGAGAGAAAGGTGGAATAGAGGGATTTGATCACAGATAATTTGCTTTGCAAATTTCCGCGACCCCGCTAAAAACAGGACATAGCTTCAATAGTTAAAATTAAAGGGATTTGGTCACCTCCGGCGACCCCGAAACTTACGCGTATGGCAACCAGTTGCCATCGGAAGTTTCCTTGCGACCCGCAGACTTGCGGGTCTCACCCTTGAACAAGGGTTCAAATATGCTAACATTTCGCCAAATAAATAGACCCCCGACAGGGATCTATTTATTTGGCGGAGAGAAAGGGATTTGAACCCTTGAAGGCATTTCTGCCTTACCGCTTTTCGAGAGCGGCCAGTTCAACCACTCCTGCATCTCTCCGTGTATAACTATATTTTAACAGATAATCTGCTATTCGCGTTTCAATGCATCAATAGGGTTGATTCTTTCGGCACGACGAGCAGGGAAGTAAACAACCACAACACCTACTAATATGGTTCCGATTATAATTACAACTATAGCCCATAATGGGGTCGCAAACAGCTCAAATGGTTGAGTCACTCCACGTGATGCCGCACCCACATTTACAAAATAGTTAACTACTTTGCCAGCTACAATCGCGATTACAGTACCAATAACAGCTCCAATGGCCGAAATCAGAACCGCTTCAAAGATAAATAGTTTGCGCATATCCGATTTTCTAGCACCCAAAACCATCATCAAACCTATTTCTTTGGTTCGTTCGAACAATGATATCGTCAACGAATTAAACATTCCCAGAATTGCCACCACCATACCGATGCTACCAAAACCAACTAGTATCAGGTTAAAGTACCTAAATATATCATTAATTTGTGACAAAGTATCGTTTAGTGATGACGTTTTAAACCCTTTGTTTTCAATTTGGCTGCGAGCACTTGCAACGTTTGAGATATTATCGATAACAACTTTTACATTTGAATAAACTGGTACACCAGCAGCATCAAAAATACTGCTTGGCATGAATATTTCACCACCAGCACCAGATTCAATAACACCTACGATTGTAAATGTATCAGAAATTTGCTTTTCGGTTGCGCCGCTACGAGCTAACGGTACGGTTATCTTGACTTGTTGATTAATTGCGGTTGTTGGATCTGTAATGCCAATCGCTTTTAGGGCTGATGAATTTAACACCACAGAGCGACTGTCGCTAGCTGATAACAGGCGACCTTTTAATAGGTTAAGTGTACTTAGATTCTGATATTTTTGATCTAATCCATAAGTAACAACATCTGATTCACCACCGTTAAACGACATAATACCAGGGAACGAATATTGAACACCCGTCTGAACAACATGGGGGAGAGCCTTGATTGTATTAATAGTTTTATCATCTAATTTGACCAGTTCAGAATTTGGTGACGAAACATCAATCGATTTTAGTGATTTATCGCCAACAACTTGGTTAGTAATGATAGATTGAACGCCTAATCCGAACGAAAGCAAGAAAAATATCGCACTTACACCGATCACGACTGCAAAAACCGTCAAAAATGAACGTAATTTTCTATCCAAAAAGTTTCTAATGGCAATGTAAAACAACACCGAAGTTTTAATCGAATTATAATGTTTTTTATTAGTGGTTTTATTATCTTTGGTTGATTTATTTAGCATGATGCTCCGACTTTGATAATTTATCTATTCGTTTTTTCATATCAATCAACAATTT
>JBBQTT010000005.1:0-28371 GCA_038213035.1 Saccharimonadales bacterium (SeqCode)
TTGTATGACGATGTTGAACTTGGACTTTTTGCTGAATCAACTGCACCGCTTGATGAATTCATCATCCAAGGTAATGGTGTAATGCCGCCAGATGTTATATCACTAACTTTAGTAACTTTACCTAATTTCATACCAAGTTCATTGGCACTAGCACCAGCTTTAGTTTTGGCATCTTTTAATGCGGCGTCGCGAGCCTGTGTTTCAAGCTCTTTTTGTTTCGTAGATGAGAACGAAATTTGTGGTGTTAAAGCGCCAGATGGGGAAGTTGTCGACAAATAATCTTGGACTTTTTGAGCAAGAGTTTTGTCTTTGATTGTGACGGTGACATACAAACTAGTTGTAGCTGTGTTTGTCTGACCGCCGTAATACATACTGTAATCGTATGAATTTACGTCTGTTTTAATAGCTGAATCGGCAACGCCTAAAGCCTTTAGTTTTGCGACAATAGTTTTTGAAAGAGTGCTAAGTTCGGTATTAATAGCTGTTTTGTCGGTGCCTTCTTTTTGATAATAGGGACTAAATATAAATTGGTCTGGCGTTGCCTCTAAGGTTGTTGATCCAGTGATTGCGATAGTTCGACCACCACTATTTTGGGCTTCCCATGGTCGCCACAACCCAATCGTTACAAGGTTTGCAATTAATAAAACAGCACAGATGATCCATACGTTGAACTTAATAGTTATGGTTTGTTTCATAATTTACATTGTAACACTAACTACCTGTATGTTTGTTGAGTTAAAACGATTAATTTGACCATTACCGTTATATCTGCTATAATCGCCCCAATGTGTAGATTGCTGTAAACAGCACTAACACCTTATATATGACAGTAATAATTTTTCTTTTAGTATCAATAATACTTATTGTGTTGTGTGGTCTTTTTGTTGCAGCCGAATTTTCGTTGATTGCCGTCAATAAAACGACCGTAGATCGTCTAGCTTTAAAAGGTGACAGTGGTGCAATTGGTATCCAAAAAGCTATCAATAGTTTAAATTTGCAGTTATCGGGTGCTCAAGTTGGTATTTCTATAACCAGTCTAGCAATTGGTTTTTTAGCCGAGCCTTCAATCGCAAAATTAATTAGTGTGCCACTTGATAATTTAGGCATATCGTCCGGTATTTCACATGTCATTTCACTTGTAACTGGAATATCAATCGCAACTATTGTCACGATGATATTTGGTGAACTAATACCAAAAAATCTAGCCATAATAAACCCATTGGCAGTTGCCAGATTAATTCAAAGACCGATTCGTTTGTTCAGTCGAAGCATTAAATTACCAATTACAATCCTAAATGGCAGCGCTAATTTCATACTAAAACAATTTGGAATTGTGCCGATAGATAAATTATCTTCAGCCAGGTCGGCCGATGAATTACTATCACTAGTCCGTCGTTCGGCTTCAAAAGGTACAATCCCCAAAAATACGGCTTTGATGTTGGAACGTTCATTAAATTTTAACGACTTGACTGCCGTAGAGGTGATAACTCCAAGGGTTCGGATGCAAAGTATTCCAGCTGATTCGTCAATTACGCAAGTTTTAATGTTAGCTAAATCAACTGGATTATCGCGGTTCCCGGTAATTGGTCGAAACCAAGATGACATAATTGGAGTCGTTCACATAAAACAAGCTATTGGAATTGCAAAATCAGATAGAGGAACGACACTTGTTAGCCAAATCATGCGCCCTCCAGTTATGGTGCCGTCGAATATTCAACTTGAACCACTTTTGGATATTTTGCGTAAGGGTGGTTTGCAAATGGCAATTGTCATTGATGAGTTTGGCGGTACTGACGGAATTGTTACGATTGAAGATTTGTTTGAGGAATTAGTTGGTGAAGTCAGCGACGAGCATGATCGTACGAAATCAATCGTTCGTAAATGTGCTGACGGTAGCTGGACTTTTTCGGGACTTTTACGGACTGACGAAATCAGTGAAGAAATCGGTATTTTCTTGCCCGAAGAGGAAGACTCTGACACGATTGCCGGTATGATTATTTATTATCTGGAACGAATGCCCAGATCGGGTGATTCAATACAAGTCAACGCGATTGGCCGCGATGGTGGTGATATTGTTGTTCAATTACGTGTTGAATGCATGGATAGCCATCGGGTAGATAGTGTGCGCATGTCGATTATTAAAATATCCAAAAATAACGAGGTCAAACCATGAATATTTGGGTAGCACTAATAACAGCAATATTGACGCTGGCTGGTAATGCTTTTTTTGTTGGTGCAGAATTTGGTCTGATATCAGCTCGTCGGACCCAGATTGAACTAGAAGCCGTTAAAGGTTCTTTATCTGCCAAAATTACGCTAGGGGCTATGGAGAATGTTGCATTAATGTTAGCTGGCGCACAATTTGGAGTGACAATATGTTCATTAATTTTTGGTGCAGTTAGCGAACCGTTTGTAACTCATTTATTGCAGCAGCCATTTCATAATCTGGGGCTATCAGAAGTGTTAGTGGTCCCAATTGCGTTGTTGATAACTTTGATAATGATGACATATTTGCACGTTGTAATAGGCGAAATGGTTCCAAAAAACCTAGCCTTAACTGCTCCGTCTAAAATCGCATTAATCTTGATACCGCCACTTGTTGTTTTAGTTAATATATTCAAGCCAATAATAATTGCCCTAAATACAATTACTGGCGTAATACTTAAATTAACTGGTTTTAAACCGAAACACGAAATAACTAGTAGTTTTAATCGCGATGAAGTTGCTGGTTTTGTCAAAGAATCTTTGCGTGAAGGTCTGCTTAGTTCCAAAGAAGAACAGTTACTATCTTGTTCATTAAACTTTGACGACGCGACGATAAAATCAGTAATTATTCCAATGAATAGTGTAGTTGCTACCACGCAAAACCCAACCGCTGCCGAAATTGAAAAATTAACGACCGAAACTGGTTTTTCACGCTTTCCAGTTATTGGTAAATACAACCAGATCCGAGGTTATATCCATCTGAAAGATATCCTTAGGCTGCCAGAGGCAGAATATAATAAGCATCTGCCTTCTAGCTTGTTCAGACCAATGGCAAGTGTCAAGATATCATCGACTTTGCGTAATGCATTGGCTGTCATGCAACAAACCGGCGCGCACCTCGCTAAGGTTACTGACAACAAAAGTGTTATTGGCGTAATTGCTCTCGAAGACGTCATCGAAGAGTTGATAGGCGAGATTCGGGACGACACCCGTAAACATAGTATCTAGTAACACTCTAGATTTGACATACATTTCATACATATATTATAATAGGTTTAATATGCATGAAAAGAAATTATATGGCACAACAACTGTCGGCACAAAAGGCCAGATTGTTATTCCTGCTAGCGCCCGTGAAGAGTTGGGGATTAATACCGGGGACCGACTTTATGTTGTTGGATCGCCACATAAAGGCGCTATCATGTTACTCAAAGAAGACACACTAGAAAAGTTTATTGAACAAATGAATTTTCAAGTCGAATCGTTCAAAGAATTCAAGAAAACTAAATAATATTCAATATATTCACAAGTGTTTTATATCTGTAAAACTGTTGTTAATAATATTATATTTAATGCTTGTGCATAAGAAAAATGTATTCTATAATAACAACATTAGCGTTATGAAAATAGCGCACATCTTGACGTGTCAGGAATCTTTTGTTATTCTATTTGATGTACCTCGCGCCGAAATTTAAATTTAAAGGTCGGAGCGCGTGAGGCTGTACTTTTAGTACAAGGAGTTAAATCACATGCCAATAGCCATCGAATTTGTGTCTTCACGACGCAAAAAGATAGCCGTGGATGTGGTGCCTGCCGAATGGCAACTGTATATCGCACAGTAAGAGTCGTCTGACTCAACACCCAAGTCCCGTTTGAGGGGACTTAAAAAAACAAAAAAACACCCCAGGCACCGGGGTGTTTTTTATTTGTTAATTTCTAAATTATTTAGGTAAAGCGATGCCGGCTTTAGTTAATTCGGCGTTAATTGCATCTTTGATTTTTGTGGCGTCACTCCACACGGTTGGGTCAATTTTTGATCCGTTTAAATAATACGTAGGTGTTGAGTTGATTCCAAGTTTGAATCCAAGCGCTTGATCATAGTTGATTTTTGAACTTACGCTTGTCGATGCGATATCAGTTTTAAATTTAGCTAAATCCAGACCTAGTGAAGTTGCATAACCTTCAAAGAAAGTAGTCCGGTCGTTACCAGTCAAATTAGACCAAGCAGTTTGAGTTGTATATATCTTATCAAGCATTTCCCAATATTTGCCTTGTAAGCCTGCAGATTCAATGGCACCAGCAGAAGCTTTGGCATTCGGATGAATTGAAGTTAGGGGGAAATGACGGAATACAAATTGTAACTGATCTTTGTACTGTTCAAGAATTAGTTTTAGTTTTGCGTATTCTGTCCCACAGGCTGGACATTGAAAATCACCGTATTCAATTAATGTAACTGGGCTGCCAATTTTTCCTGAAACATGCTCGGCGATATTACCATTTTGAGTAATAGCAGTTTGGATGGCATTCGTGTCGACTTTGCTGACATCAATTTGGTTGCCTTTTGATGCGATGACCAAAAGTCCAAAAATGCCGATTGTAGCAACTATAAAAATAATCCACTTAATTTTGTTCAAAAGATTCTCCTCAAATTTAATCAGTATTAATTATATCAAAGTATAGTGATGGCTGACAGTGTAAAAGGTTGTGTTTATGGGGTACAATAGGGTGTATGACTAACATAATCTTGGTGCTTGTTATCGCAACTTTACTGGTTATATCGGCCATGCGACCAACTCGTAGCCAGTTCAGTATGTTTGAGTTAAAACGTCGGTCTGAAATTGGCGATCGCGAAGCAAGCAGACAAATAAATCGGTATAATTTATTAAATGATGTCATATCCTTGCAACACGTAATTGTTGCGCTTTTGTTGATAACTACAGCCATGCTTAGCGTTATTTTTTACGGTTGGTTGGTCGGGATTGTCATATCAGTTGTCGTAGCGTTTGAATACGGAGCGGTGGCTAGGATTAGTTTTATTAGTGGTTTAGCGCGCCGAATATACCAACCACTAGAAAGTGTTGTTATTAGGATTATCCCTAAAATTCCTTATTTATTTAAACTAATCAGAAGCGTATCAGCTAATAATTACACCTCTGATTATCGTTTAGGGTCAAGTGATGATCTAAGGCGACTGATTGATATGTCAGATGACGTTTTAACCACTGACGATAAAAAGTTGATTATTCATGGGTTATCTTTTAGTAAACAAATTGTTAGCGACGTTATGACGCCACGCGAATCTATATTTAGTATTGATAAATCTGAATTTTTAGGCCCACTAGCTTTAAATGATTTACATAAAGTTGGCCACAGTCGATTGCCAGTTATTGATGGCGATATTGACCATGTTGTCGGTATATTGAATATTCAAAATATGTTGACGCTAGATGTTAAAAAATCAATGACCGCCGAAAAGGCAATGGAACCAGGCGCAAACTATATTCGGGCAGACCAGACATTGCCTAGGGCGCTGGCGGCATTTTTAAATACTCATCATCATTTGTTTATCGTTATTAACACCGAACGTGAAACTGTCGGAATCTTATCGTTAAAAGATGTAGTCGAGGCATTACTGGGGCGCAAGATTATTGATGACTATGATACGCACGATAATTTACACGCCGTAGCTAGTCGTAAAAAAGCCTAGTCTAATAGGGGTGATGGTGGTAAAATAGAACCCAAGATGATTATGTGTTTGACCGTCGATAATAATCAACGGGTCGGCAACTAGCCAGGCGTGCTAGTTTGTGCCATCGACCCAATCAAAGCCACGTTTATTACACTTATCAAAAAAGGATTAAATTATGACACGTATACTTGCACGAGAATTATCAACTAAAGTCGGCCAAACCGTCGAAATCAGCGGTTGGCTGCATAAAAAACGTCTACTTGGCGGCCTAAACTTCATCACTTTGCGTGACCGAAGTGGTCTTACTCAAACCTTAGTAGAAGCAAAAGAAGAGCTCGAAAAACTTCGTGGTCTACATATTGGAACCGTACTAACATTAGAGGGCTTGGTCGTCGCTGATGAACGTGCACCTGGTGGGGCTGAACTTCATGACGTTAAAATAACTGTTGATGTTCCAGTCACCAGCGAACCACCAATTGAAGTCGACAAACCAATTTCACACAAATCTGAACATTTGGAAAACTTGTTTGATAACCGCGTCCTTAATATTCGCAACCTACAAGAGCAAAAGATTTTCAAAATCCGTGCCGATCTAACTTATTATATTCGTGAATTTTTACGTTCAAACGAATTTATCGAAATGGATACTCCAAAACTACTAGCCGGTGCAACCGAAGGTGGTTCAGAAGTATTCAAGCTAGATTATTTTGGTCAAAGTGCAACTTTGGCTCAAAGTCCACAGTTTTACAAGCAAATCATGGTTGGTGCATTTGAACGTGTGTTCGAAATCGGTCACTCATATCGTGCTGAACCAAGTGCCACAACCCGTCACTTAACAGAACTTACAATGTTAGATATCGAAATGGGCTTTGTCAAAGATCACGACGAGGTATTGGATATGGTTGGGGCAATGACTCAATACGTTCTAAAACGTGTCTACGAAGAACACGCCGAAGATTTAAAGAGTTTTAACGCGCCTGAATTAGTTTTGCCAGCTGATGGTAAAGTTCCACGCTTTACAATCGCTCAGATTCACGAAATGTACACCAAGGAAACCAAGATTGAAATTACTGACCTAAAAGACTTAACTCCAGACGAAGAACGATGGATCAGTGGTTATGCTCGTAAAAACCTCGGTACTGACTTGGTCTTTGCTGTTCGTTTCCCAATCGCAGCTGCCAAATTTTACCATAAAGTTGATGTAGAGGATGGTACAGTTCTTTGGGGCGACTTATTGTTCCGCGGCCTAGAAATCTCGACAGCACCACTACGTGAAAACAATTACGAAAAAATGATTGAACAGATGACAGCTGCCGGTTTAGATGTTGAACACCCAGGATTCAAATATTACCTACAGGCCTTTAAATACGGCTTGCCACGACATGGTGGTTGTGGATTTGGTGTCGACCGTTTGGTTCAAAAAACCATCGGCCTTGCCAACGTCAAAGAAGCTTGTCTATTCCCACGCGATATCAACCGTTTGACACCATAGTAAGGAAACCATGGATCAAGATGTAACTACAGATCAGATCCTAGCAATAGCGCAGTCAGTAAGTGTTGTCGATAAACGGCGACACTTCTTGGCGGTCTTTTTCCTTAGCTTTATTTGGGGAGTTTTTGGTGTCGACAGGTTTTATCTAGGTAAAATCGGTACCGGAATATTAAAATTACTGACATTTGGTGGGTTGGGTGTGTGGGCAGCCTATGATTTAACTTTGATTATGTCGGGTATGATGCGCGACAAACAGGGTAATGAACTGTTGGAATATGAAAAATACAAAGGCTTTGCTAGAAAGACCGTCAGTTTATTTATGTTTATTTTAATCGTAACTGTTCTAGTTGTGGGTGCGCTGACGACCTACGAATTAATCCAGTTTTTCCAAAATGGCGGTTTTCAAAAGGTACAAGATTTGATAACTGGTGGTAAAATTCCAGGCCTGCAGCAATTGCAGGAACAAATCCAGCAACTACAGACTCAAACTCAGAATGTTAATATTCAATAAATGTACGCTTATTTGACCTATTAGGCCTGGCGTTAGATAATGGTAAGGTTATGAAAATGTCGAAAAAGTTATTGTCATCATGTTTTGGCGCAGCCGCAGTTATCAGCGGTCTGGTATTTATTAGTGCCAGTGCTCAAAGTATTCCAATGACACGCGCTCAAATCGACCAAATTCGTAATAATTGCGATTCTACCAAAGTTACTTTAAATCAGCTTCATGCCAGTGATGCACTTTTACGAGTGAATCGCGGTCAGACATTCGAATCAATGTCGACCAAATTAATGAAACGTTTTAATAGCCGGCTTTCAGCTAATAATTATAACAACGAAGCATTAGTACTAGTTACGAATAATTACGACACAATGCTTGATACTTTTAGGTCAGATTATAAAACATACGAAGAGCAATTATCGGCAACTTTAAATATTGATTGTTCTAATCAACCGGCAACTTTTTATGATGCAGTTGCGTCAGCACGTACTAAACGCAACCAAGTTCACACAGATGTCGTAAAATTAAACCAATTAATTGATAAATATCAGGCGGCCGTTAACCAATTTGAAAAAGATTATCAAACTGCAGCTTTGAAAGCGAAGCAATAATGGACAATCATCAATTATCAGCGACTATCAATGATTTTACTGCCAGCAGTAAGCGTCGTTTTTTGTTGTTTATTACTTTATCGATTTTTATCGCTTTTATTTTAGTTCTTGTCAGTATGTATATGTATAACACTAGTGGAGCAGCCCAGCTTGATCTGAGCCGTCCAGGTTATGTTAGCGTCAGGTCCCAGGCGATTACAAGTGATGAGGATTTTAAAAACTATTCTCCGACCGGTATGCTAAATCAAAGTGCTATTAGTGAATTTCAATCACTATTTTCAAGCCAAGCTACAAAGACGAAATCAGTCGATGCGTTTGGTGGTGACCCATTAAGTCCAAATGCCTTAGATTTTATTGTTAAATAAGTCTTTCGCGTAACCAGTCATCAATTTTACCAGCACCCATACCTAAAACTAACTTGTCCTCGGATCGTGCTTGCTGAATAACACTCCACAGATTGTCATCAAAGTCAGCAATATGCACGTCTTTGATATTTGTAATGTTAGTAATTAAATCTGCAGGTTGTAATATTGGCAATTTTGGGTCTTCGCGCGACAGGTAGGTCGGCAGCCAATAAATTGATTCAGCCACTTCAAACTGGTCAGTATATTGATCACGAATTTCATGTTGTCGAATGTTTTGATGTGGTTGATAGACTAAGACGATATGTTTAGATAACTCATGGGCCATCTGTAATGTGGCTGCAATTTCGACTGGGTGATGGCCGTAATCGCTATATAAATTAGTCGCCAGTTTTTCAAATCGTCTGTCGGTGCCGGGGAAGTTAACAAATATTTTATCGGTTTTTTCAATAAATCCCAGATGTCTGATGGTTGTTTGGGCCAAAGTGGCATTACGGCGATTATGTAGCCCCGCTAGTTTTAATTTTGGATTGATGTCCAGCGAACTAAGTAAATTGACGTGTGGTAAATCTTCGAATAGTTCACCGTGTTGATCATCCCAAGCAATAACTTGAACGCTGTTACTAGCGAATTGCAAAAAAGCATCCAGATAACTGGTCTTTGTTGGATAAGTGTCAGGGTGATCGTAATCAACAGATGTAATTAACGATAAATACGGCTTGAAATGCAAAAAATTACGGTCAAATTCGTCACATTCATAAACAAAATATTCGCTATTTGGATCAAATTTCCCACTTGGCCCAAAATTAATTGTGGTACCAATTGAATAGCTAATCGGGATACCTAATTGTTTGAATGCCCAAATCAGCATGCCTGTAGTTGTAGTTTTGCCGTGAGTTCCAGCGACAGCAATTAGTTTTAATTTTTTGTCGTCAATAATATGAGCCAGCAATTCATCACGTTTGGCAGTTTTAATACCAAGTTTACGCGCTAACACTAATTCTGGATGATCAGTAGGCAAGGCGGCTGTATAAACAAACCAATCTATGGCTTTTTTAGTGTGCTGGGCCTGCAAAAACGCGCCATCTTGGTTAAAGTTGATTGTAATCCCGTTTTGGCGCAATTCTTTTGTGATTAGTGATTCTTCGCGGTCCGATCCAACAACTTCATACCCGGCGTCATGGGCAATTTCAGCTAATGGTCCAATGCCGACACCACCAATGCCTGAAAAATAAATATTCATAGATTTTAGTATATCACTTCATCTTTGGCGTAATTTGTGGTGTAATGGTAATAGTTCAATTAAAAAACAAATATGATAAAAACGATGATTTACAGTTTACTCGAACGCCGCCATTTTTGGCGCTATGCTTCATTTAATGAAATAGCCGAACTTTATATGTCGCGCACCCTTAGGGTTATCGCCATGAATATAGTTTCTGGCTTTACTTCGGTTTATCTTTATGAAGAAGGTTATAGTCTAAGTTTTATTATGGGTTTTTGGCTGTGTTTTTATCTGCTTAAGATACCAATGACGTTTTTTTCCGGTTTTTTTGTAGCTCGTTTTGGCCCAAAACATGGCATTTTTATTAGTAACATACTTTACGTTCCGTCGATGGTTGCGCTGGGGCTGATGCCAAAGCTGGGGATTATTAGTATCGTTTTGTGGGGTGTTTTTATGGCGGTATCGGCGTCACTTTATCATATCTGCTATATGGTTGATTTTTCAAAGGTTAAAAACATTGAGCATGCCGGTAAAGAACTTGCCTTTATGAATATTTTGGAAAAGATTGCTATCGGCATTAGCCCAATCGTCGGTGGTGTGATTGCACTTTGGTTCGGCTTACAAGTCGTCGTTTGGGTGGCAGCAGCGTTATTTGCGGTTTCAGCTTTGCCACTATTAAAAACAATTGAGCCAGTCCGAATTCATCAAAAAATTGAATTTTTAGGCTTCCCATGGATTACAACTATTCGAAGCATACTCGCACACACTGGTGTTGGGTTTGACTATGTCACAACTGGTATCGTCTGGAGCTTATTTATAGTTATCGTAGTTTTTCCGGGCGCTGGTTGGGATATTTACGTAACGTTAGGCTTTTTGTCTTCGGTAACTATCATTGCAGCCATTGCAGCTTCTTATGCTTACGGTAGAATTATTGATAAAAGCCAAGGTGGCCGATTATTAAAATTTAGTGTGATAGCGAATGGAGTTGTGCACGCTTTTCGACCTTTCGTAGCAACACCGGCAATAATCGTCGGCACTAATATTGCCAATGAAGTCGCTACTATGGGCTACAATATGTCCTTTATGCGTGGTGTTTTTGATACCGCCGATTCATCCGGACATCGTATTTTGTATATCTGTTTAAGTGATATCGTATCGAATATCGGAGCCGCTATAGCCTGTGTAGTTTTGCTGGTCTGCGCTGCTTTTCTGGGTAATATAGAAGGTCTAAAATTATTTTTCTTTTTTGCTGCTGGCTTTGTGTTGCTTATCGGTACGGCCAATTTCCGACTCTACCGTAATTAACCCGCATGATATACTAGTTTTAATAGTCTAGGTGTGGGGTTTATCGGTGGTTAATAAAAGGCAAGTGCGACGAAATATTAGGCAACTACAACGCGTTAAAACGTGGCAGCTGGTTATTTTGTTCATCCTATCTTGCTTTATTACGGCTACTTTTTTGCGTCTAAATAACATCAATATGATTGAACGTCGGTCATCAGTTTTAAAGGCTGATCTGGTCGGAATGAATGGTGTAACCCAAGATAGGTTGTATGATTTACAACGCTATGTAACGGCTCATATGAACACTGATATGGGCAAGGGAATTTACCTAGAATCAGCTTATAAACGTGACGTTAGGACGGCATACGAAGGCGCCTCGGCTAGTAATAATATTTACAAAAAAGCACAAGAAGTTTGTGCCCCAAGATTTACGTCGTGGTCCGAGGCTTATGTGCAGTGTACCATCGGTGAATTGGCAAAATACCCAGGGTCTAACAGCCTGAAATTACCAGTTGCGGACACGTATTTACATGTCTTTGCATCGCCCATTTGGTCGCCCGATTTTGCCGGTTTTTCGTTGTTGATTTCTGTAGTGATTTTTATAATGATTGTTGTACGTCTGACTAGTGTTGGGATACTAAAACTCATCCTCAGCCACCACTATAAAAGCATCTAACCGTTGACATCAGGTCCGTGGCCATGTACGCTAGCTTTTGGATAGAACTAACAGGAGGTATAAGATATGGCTTACAAGCACACAAACTCAAAAGGTATCACTTATTACTTGCACAGCACCGAAGTAACACTTCGTGGTGGCAAACAGCAAACTATCTACTTTTTTGCAAAAGTAGAAAAGAATGCAAAAGGTCAACCAGTTGACCTCCCAGCAGATCGAATGGTCAAAGAAAATCCACGAAATGGTTTCTTGACTGTCTCAAAGAAAAAATAGTACTTGCAACATAAGCACGTTTGGTAGTATAGTAAAATCAAACAAACAGGTGCCAAAATTGCCCCTTCGGGGGCATTTTTGTTTGCCCTGATATATAACAGATATATAGAGCTAAAGTTTATATACCTAGATGTTTGCCGCCGCTTATGGCGAAAAAGTTGATGCTATGGAATTTTTGCGCGATGTTGGCTTGTCCGACAAAGCCAACAGTTACGTCGAAGACCTATCTGGCGGTCAAAAACAACGTCTTAGCGCTACCACAGCCCTCGTACATGGCCCTGACGTATTTTCCTAGATGGAACCACCAACAATAGGTCTTGATCCTCAAGCCAGGCGTCATTTGTGGGATTTAATCAAATAAGTCCGCGACAAAGTTGCGCTATTTTTCACCATCGGCTTTCCGATGATATTTTTGTTCGTTTTCGGTGGTCTTAACAGTGTTACTGGCGACGCATCATTTAAGGTGGCGATTATTAACCAGTCAATCAGTTCATTATCGGCGCTTGGTTCGTCGGGATATACTTATTGCTTTCCGTGTCTTCTGATGGAAGTAATTGACTAATCATAGCGCATATGCTATAATATTATTATATGTCAAACCCCGAGAAATTCTATAGTCCAACCCCCAGCCAATCAGAAGAGGCTGATAGCCTTGTTGAAAAACGTAATATCACCTACGAACAAGCTTACGATATGTTGGGTGTTAAAGCTGAACAGTCCAAAGTGGAACACAAGGGTGCGTCTATTAAACTTGCCGACCGAGCAATACTGTTAGCTAGAACTTTGAGCCTAGATTTAAAAGCTTCTAGAGTTGACGGTTTTACACGCAAATTAGACAGTGAATTTGACGATCAACCTCGGGTGGATTCAATAACGCATAACAATAAAAATTATAATTTTGGTGATGTTGCGCGTATCAGTAAAGGCGGCAGCAATTACAGGCGAGTAGCCGATTCGATGTTCCATAAAGCCTTCGGCGTGTCAGAAATGATTGAGGCCGGTATCAACGACAATTTGGCTGATGACATGGCTCAAACTGGTGCTAACAAATTTTATGATAAATATACTGGTCCAGCTAACGAAAAAGCTCGCAACCAGTTCAAAAAAGTTTTGAAAAAACAAGCAAATCAATAATCGATTTTAAACCGTTACTGCTATAATAATTATATTGTGAAGTATATCTTCAAATTATTAAAAATTATTTTAATTATTTCTATTGGCGCTTATATCGTCGCTTTTTATTACAGTGATAAACTAATCGGGATTGATAGTGGTATTTCGGCCGCCACTTACAAAGACCCAGTACAAACCAAGATTAAACCTTCGTACAAAATCAACTTCAAAAACGGTAATTATGACTATTCAATTACACCTGTTGCTGATTATAAAATCAGCGGCATAGTCGTCAGTAAAATGGATTACAATCCTGCTGATACTGATGTCGAAAAAGTGATTCGATATGACCTTTGTATGGTGTGGGGTGATAATGTCATGGATAAAACTTACCTATCACCAAATATTAGTTACTCTCAAAACCAACGTTTTTGCACTTATTCGTTTTCAAGTGGAGCTAGTTTAAATACTATACAAATCTCGAATAGTCATTTAATTACGACCAACGAGGCAGTTTTGGAAAAATTAAAATCTATCAAACGGGGTGACGAGATTGTGATAACTGGGCAGTTGGTTAATATGTCGGCTACTGGTGCGGCAAATATAAATTCAGATATAAAAACACAAACTTGGAGTACGAGTATAAATCGCACTGACACAGGACCAGGTGCCTGTGAGGTGATTTATGTCGAATCGATTGATATTGTGACACCAGCGCATAAGGTTGGAGATCAAGTTAGTCAATATGCATTATGGGCGATTGAGGGAATATTTGGATTCTTTGTTTTGAAATTTATGTTAACTATTTTGTTCTTGCGTCCAAAAAAGATTAATGGGAGAGTTATTTAAGATAATTGCTAAAACGGTTATACTTAAAAGTATCATGCGCAAAACAAACTTAAAGTTGGCTGGTTTTACTATTGTTGAATTGCTAGTTGTAATAGTAGTAATCGGTGTTTTGGCAGCAATTACTATAGTTTCTTATACTGGTATCCAAAATAAGGCCAACATAGCTGTGTTGGTGTCTGATCTGGACAATGCCGGCAGATTATTATCGATGAATTTAGCAGTGAATGGTACCTATCCGGCTACTTTGGCTGAAGTTAATAACGGCAGTGGTGTACCAGCTAGCCAGGGCACGACATATGATGACTATTTTCCAACAGCAACTGGGTATTGCATTACGGCTACGAAAAATTTAGTTAGCTATCGTTCAACAAATAGTACTGCGGCAAGGCTAGGCGCTTGTTCGGGTCCAAATCGCGACAGATTCTCTGCAAATAAATGGGGTACTTGGACTGTGGGTTCTGGAGTTATAGCTGGCTATAGTAATAATGGCGATGGAAATTCCAGGGTTACAGATACAAACCCTTGGGGTGTATCGGATGTTGTTTGGGATGTTAGTAACCAAGATGCGCTTAGTGATGCTGATGGTGGTTGGAACGGCAGTAATTTTAATATCGACAGCTCCAAGTTATATAGGTTTGCAGTATTTGTCAAACGAAAGGTTATTGGGAACGGCAGTACTTATCTGGGATTGCATGGTTATCCTGATGCGGTGCTAAATCGAAGTGACGGCGTAGTAAATGCTAACCCATATTTTACCTCCCGGGTATGGTGGGGTAATGCAAACGATTGGTATTTGGTTACCGGGTATGTTTGGCCGGCTGGCAGTGGTACTGGGGCGGCAAAACCAGATTCGGGTATATATACTATGACTGGAACGAAAGTTGCATCCAACGGGGACTTTGTATGGCAACCAACTACGACTTCATCACACCATCGTTCATACTTGTACTATTCTACCGATATCACAACCAACCAACAGTGGTCACAGCCGCGAGTAGATGTTGTTGACGGGACAGAGCCGTCGATTAGTGAGTTATTGAATAATACTTTTTAGCAAAGAAAATAGCGACCGAAGCCGCTAATAATTCTAATTTGGTGGGGGCGGTTGGAGTTGAACCGACTACCAAGACGTTATGAGCATCCTGCTCTAACCGATGAGCTACGCCCCCTCGCAAGGTTACTACGATATTATAGCCTATTCTCTTTGGCTGGGCTATAATATCAACAGGTTAATTATGAAAAAAATCAAAATCCGCCATATCTATTACGTAATCACTCATAAATATTTGACAGCTAATAATGCTGTGATTGCGATTGCGTTGATGATTGCGGCTGGTTTTGTTTGGGGTTCGATGGGTGTGATGCAGCGTAATTATGGGTTGCAAAAAGAATTAGACGACAAATCGCGTCAGCTAGTCGTATCACAACTAGACACCGATAATGCTAAATTAGAACAGCGCTATTACAATACTAACGAATACAAAGAGCTGGCCGTACGCGAACGTTTAGGGTTGGGGACACCAGGTGAAAGTGTTTTGATTTTGCCGCCAAACTCGCAATCCGCCAAAGATGCTGATAAAAATTTAACGGTAGCGACTACAGTTAAACAAGCACCTGTTAGTAATTTTGGGCAGTGGATGAACTTTTTATTCGGTCGAAACAGTAAAAACATTTCCGGATAGTTGGGTTGCAAAATCAATTCATATCTGTTAATCTGGTAGGGTAACGCGGGGTGGAGCAGCGGTTAGCTCGGATGGCTCATAACCATCAGGTCGCAGGTTCAAATCCTGCCCCCGCAACCAAAATAAAATAATCATCCTTTGGATGGTTATTTTATTTTGACCTGCGGTGCAGAATTCAAACCTGCGACTATTTTTGCCTTTGGCAAAAAGTCGCTGGTATCGCTCCACTTTGTTCCGCTCCTCCGCTTGCTCACAAAAAATGTAAACACTTTTTGTTTCGCTGCGCTTCGCCAAATCCTGCCCCCGCAACCAATAAAGTCCGCCATTAGAGAGGTAGAGGCCCATATAACCGTTTCTATCTATGACTATCGCAAAATAGAATTCTGATGACGAGCTGTTATTTTGCGATAGATTTTTTGATAACCATACCAATAAAATGGTTTAGGTCGGAGTTCTTGCAAGCCTGTGTTCATTATACTTCGAGTAACTTATAAAAAGAAATGCACTATGAGTCAATGGCCGGCAATTCTCTGCAATTGAAATATCTACGTTTTAACAGATAGCAGTAGCGGTCGCTACAGCAACCAGTACAATTGCTGCAATTAAGATTATGCGTAGAACGGCACGTATTTGGCGTAACGTCTCGAAGTATTATCTGTCTTTGCTGGTTTTATGAGCCCCGATTCATTTGCGTCACCTATAATTCGTGATGCAACATAATTGCTTTCCTGCGGTATTGCGAGACGTTCACGCAAACTTTCATTTGTCATTGGATCATTTGATAGGTGTCGCAAGCATGCGTGTTCATACGCTGCAGCGGTTCGTTCATTTTTGTCTAATTTATCCCATGGCTTTGGTGCAAATAGACTGACTTTTGTTGTATCTTTTGTAGATTCAATACGCAAAGCAGGCGCACGCAATGTCTCACATTCAGTCACAACCTTATCGATACCGGTGCCGCGTTCTTCCGCGACGCCAATCCTACGAACGCACGAAGCCATTTTTTCATTTCGACTTCGGGGGCTGTGATCCAAAAAGCGCTTAGTGTCAATAAGTGGCTTACCTGGGTTTGAGAACTCAACACGATCTTGAAATATTTCAATCATTGGTGACGTACCGCGAATGGTTAAATCTTGATGAATTAAGCAGTTTGCAGCAAGTTCACGGATTTGAATAATTGAAAAGGGTTTGATTTTTTTTCTGAGCGCACCAGAAATATCCTCTCTTTCAGGTATGTGGTTCATGATATATTTAATCAATCCTTCAAAACCAATTGCGTATCCCTTTTTTCCGATGCCTTCTTCTGCACGTGCAGTTTTGTTTGTGCCAGCATAAGTTATGACTCGAACACGCTTTCGAGTTAACGTTGGAAAGTCTTCAAGATCGTCCGCGAACAGTAACGCACCTAAGTTTGTGATGCATATACGACCTTCGAATTGTTCAAAAATACCTTCTTCACTGAGTTTCTCAACAATAGCATCGTTTGTTTCTGGCATAGGTATTTCTAGTAACTCAAAAGTTTTAGCATAGTTAATCTTGGCTAAAGCTTCGTCCACCGTTAAGCTTTCTGCAGCCCATCGAGATTCAAAATCTTCGTTGGCAAGTTTTGCCCAAACGTCACGCGCCTTGTTGCGATTGTTTTTGAACGTTTGTTTATGACTACCGACACGTATATAATCTACGCCTTTAAAGGTTGTTGGAAAGCTTATCGCAGCACCAATTCGAATCATTGCAATCCTTTTACCATGTGCCATTTCTTCGAAAAACTGAAATTCTGATCCACTATCTAAAAGCTGATTCAGCCATGTTTCGACTGCCGCATTACCAACTTTTTCTTGTTGCAGGTCAACTGTAGTACCTATAATCTTATGACTACCATCCTCAATACCGAACACAATGTATCCGAATCTCTTATCGTTTAAGCAGGCGGAATTTGACAGCGCTGAGAGATACTCACCAACGTCTTCCGGATCAAAGTTATTGACTTTAAACTCGACCCACTCAGTCTCATGGGGTAAGCTACATAGGTCATCGACCAAATCAGTGAACCGCTCCTCTGTCATATTTCTCCAAATTTATGTCGCTATTATCTCAGAATTACCTCTGTAACGCAACTTGGCCGTTAGTGGTGTATCTATCGTGAATAGTATAAGATGATGGTATGGAATCAGAACCCCTAAAAGATCGTCTAATTGCTGCAGTCGCTACTTTAGAAACACGTACCGATGGTGAACTGATATCTTTGATTCGAGAAGCACTTGTAGCAGCCGGAACAGGAACTCCTATTGAAGATCTCAACGAACAATACCAAGTTCTTTACAGCGAGCTCGATAGCAGACTCAGCGCTCAAGGTGTAGAGCATGACAACCATTTTGATAGCTTGTGGGATTTTCACAGTTACTGGAAAGAGAATGGCCTTGACACATACGCTTCAAGGCGCTCATACGTGAAGTCTTTGTACCAAAAAACTACTACTTCCGATCCTCTTTGGCATGGTATTAATCCTGTTATTAAGGATGTAGCCAAATCACGATTTGATAGTGGGCATCGTGCTGATGCAGTTGAAGCAGCCTTCAAAGAAATTAATAGTCGCATCAAAGAATTTGTTCGTCAGCGCACAGGAGAAGAACTTGATGGTGCCTCACTTATGAACCATGCCTTCTCACCATCAAAGCCAATCATCATTTTAGACGACCTTGAAACAGAAGACGGCAGAAGTATTCAACAAGGCTACATGCAAATGTTTGCAGGTTCTATGATTGGTGTGAGAAACCCTAAGGCACATGCCAATATCGAAATAGAAAAAGAAGAAGCGATTTCATGGTTACATCTTGCCAGTAACCTACTTAATAAGTTTGAATCCGCAACAAAAAACTCGCAGCCGGCAGCTTACGAGGAAGCTCCCTCAAAAAGAAAGCGCGGCCTTTACGTCCTCATCGAAAATCCAGATGACCAGCAAAAGCTTTTGAAGCTAAAAGAGGTGGTCACTAAACACGCAGGGGATGATCCGGTCATTCTTGTTTTAGGAGCTGGTAAAAGAAGTGCAATTAAACTTCTGATGAAGGTAGCGTTCTCCGATGCGCTCACTAAAGAACTTGTAAAAGCTTTCGGTGAAAAGAACGTTGTAACACAGCAGTAGTTCCAATCCCCCTACGGTGAGTTAAGCAACAGACGAGTTACCCTATAACTCTCTCCACCTCATAATCTCATTACAGATAAGGTTCCAATGCAGATGTACTTGGGCAACCAAGAAAATATCCTCATCGAAAGATGAGGAATTTTTCTTGGCTTGGCGACGAGGCAAGATTTGAACCTGCGACTTTTCGTTTCACTGCGCTTCGCCAAATCCCGAAGGGGACTGTCCCCTATCATTTATGCTACAATTTAAACATGAGTAATACTATTACAACCAAAAGCCTACGTAAATTTAATTTAACAATGGGATTTTTACACCTAATACAGGGGATTACGATATTAATTATCAGTAAGTCTTTTATATTACCAATTAGTGGTAATTACCTTTCTTTTGACAATGTAAGTAAAAGTTTAATGCCGACTACAAAAGTATTATTTAATCTGTCATTGCCAATGTTAATTGCCGTATTCTTTTTCTTGTCAGCAGCAGCACATTTTATTATCGCAACAGTTTATAACAAACAATATAACAATCAATTATCACGCGGAATGAACATCGCAAGGTGGGTTGAATATTCAATCTCGGCAAGCATTATGATGGTAGCAATTTCATTATTGGTTGGTATATATGATGCGATGAGTTTGGTTATGATATTTGCTTTGTCTGCATTAATGAACTTGATGGGTCTAGTTATGGAAGTACATAATCAAACAACTAAAAAGACTAATTGGTTAAGTTTTTGGTTGGGGAGCGCGGCTGGTTTAATACCTTGGCTAGTTGTAGCTTTTTATATGTGGTTAGGTGCTGATAATGGCAGTAGCGCACCAACATTCGTATATTGGATATTTGTATCTATCTTTGTATTTTTCAACTGTTTCGCAATCAATATGGTTTTGCAGTACAAAAAAATAGGCAACTGGAAAAATTATCTTTACGGTGAAAGGGCATATATAATATTAAGTTTAGTCGCCAAATCATTATTGGCTTGGCAAGTATTTGCCGGCACTTTGCGACCTTAATTTTTCTTAGCTTAACTTCCCTGCCGCGACCCTTACAGCTTCGCTCCAGCTCAAAAAGGCGTGTGGGGTAGAGGCCAGATCGTGGGCGGTTAACATAAATTTAACAGCCAGTGTTAGTTCGTGAATAATTTCACTAGCGTGTGGTGCTACAACGGTTGAGCCGATGATAACGCCTTTTTTGTCAGTAATAATTTTGACAAAGCCATCACGAAAATCAGATGTATTACTGCGGGCGATGATGTTCAGTGGAGCAATTGCTTTATTAATAGGCAAGTCACGTTTCAAACAATCATCTTCGTTTAGACCTACGGTTGCAATGCCAGGGTTGGTAAATATGACTGCAGGAGTGGCGGTGTAATCAGGTGTGATTTTATTGCGGTGCAAAATATTATTAGCAACAACATGGCTTTCCATTAACGCCGTATGAGTATGGCTGTTTTTGCCCAGGACATCACCGGCGGCATAGATATGTCGGATGTTAGTCTGCAAAAATTCGTTTACCTCAATCCCCTTTGCTGTAAATTTAATTCCAGCGTTTTCCAATCCCATGTCAACACGCGGTTCGCGACCAGCGGCAATTAATACTTCATCAACTCGTATTGATTTTTCGGTACCGGCGCGTGAAATAATTACGCGTTTTCCCAGGCCGTCTTTTTCAATCGAAACAACTCGTGAATGGGTTAGGGCGGTAATTCCCTTTTGTTCGGTCAAAATTCGTTCCATCAACTCGCCAACTTCATCATCATGATGGGGTAGTAAACGACCGGCTTTTTCAGCAATGTAAACTTTGGTTCCAAAGATTGCCATCATTTGAGCAATCTCGATACCAATGTCGCCACCGCCAATAATCATCAAAGTTTTTGGTGGACGAATTGTTTCTAGAATTGTGCGTGGAGTTAAATAGCCATTTTCAACCAAGCCGTGAATATCAGGAATAATCCACTGTGATCCGGTAGCAATCAGAAAGTGGTTGGCGGACAAATGACGGCGATTAATCGTAATCTCATTTGGGGAAAGAAAATGAGCAGCGCCACTGAATGCGCTGATACCCAGGTTTTCATAATAGCGTTTATTGCCACCAGCGCCGGTTCGTTTAACGGCCAGTTCTTTCCATGATCGAAGTGAAGGGTAATTGTAACCTAATGTTGCTGAACGCAAACCAAAACGGGCACCATGTCGGGCTTCGTCAAACAAGTTGGCGGCGTGAAGTAAGGCTTTGGTTGGAATATCGCTCCAGTTCGGTGAATCGCCACCAAATGCATCAGATTCGATAATCGCCACGCGCTTGCCTTCACGGGCTGCGATTGTTGCGGCGGCACTGCCACCAGCTCCGCTGCCGATTACAATTAGGTCATAGTCAAATTCATATTTTTTAGCCATAATAATTTCTCCTTCTTCGGTTAAATGGTAATCCGGTGTTGTTCGTATAAATAAGCAGCTTCGGGATGATAGATTTTTAAGTGGCGGGTAGTGACAATGCGGATATCATGGCTGGTTACTTCGGGATGTTGTTTTAACCATTCTATTACTTTGTCGCAAACGGCAGCGGCGGTTGATTCGGCATGGCCTTCGGGTGTGCGGACACTTAGACAGGCGGCAACTATGCTAGCATGTAATTTATTGCGACTAAATCGTTCGGATTGGCGTTGTCCGCCACGTTTGATAATATCTACGGCTAGGTCCATATTAGATTCCCCCGACTGTACTGCCAAGTATCTCGTTGACATAGACAAAGAAAACCAGGACCAATAGACCAGCGCCAGCGGCAAATTGCAAGAAGTATTTGTTTTTCTCTCGCCACTGTTGGATGTGTCCCAGGGTATGGCCACTGCTGATTAAAACCCAGACGACAATCAGTGACAACATGGAAATGATAGTGTAAATGCCGATACCAGCTAGTTGCCAGACGGCAGGTAACTGAATCAAAGTTAAGGCGCTGATTATAATTGGCGCGATGATAAAAAAGACTTCGCCAATGACGCTGCTAAGTCCCAGTCCAAACGCTTCGGCGCTCATTTTAGTTGATTTGGTTCGCTCGGTTAAATACATAGCCACACCGCGTGGAATCCAAAGCGTAGTTCCCTTTTCGCGGCGGTAATAAAATAGCCAGATTGATATGGCGACGCCGATTAGCAGGCCACAGGCAGCAGCCCAAATAACTTGGGGAGTATTGGTCCCGTACATGCTGATTAATACGTAGGAAGTGAACGTCAATAATAATATTGTCATAACGCCAGCACCGATAACGAAACTAGTCGTCAGCGACAATAATTTCGAATGAGTTCGTTTGGCGCCAATCGCATGGCTGCTAAGTAATGTTAGGACGCTAACGCTTAATTGGAAACTACTATGAATAAGAGCAGCGAGGGCGACTATGGCGAGGGAAATTGTTATATCCATATTTTTATTTTTTATTGTTTCCTTATCTCTAATTTAGCATAACCACCACTAAACGACAAAATATGTGGTCAAATATGCCAAAAAGGTATTGCTTTTTTATGCCTTTTATGCTTAAATAAGACTATCAAACAATAAAAACAAACAAAAGGAAACTGCGATGGAACTAGAACTACGATCAGGTATAGTCGAAGAAGTAACAAAGAGCGATATATTGGAATTAGCATCATGGGATCGTCCACGCAGTTCCGAAGAATTACGCAGCCGTGTTACCAGTCGCCTAGCTGAACTTGCATTAGTCGAAGACGAATCTTAAACGTTTTTGAAAATGCCAAATAACCTCACAAAGCTCGTGAGGTTATTTTATATCATGGCTGTTTTGTTGAGTTTTGCCTGGTCTGCATCTGTCATTAATAGCTTATGTTATTATATGAACATATGAGTCAAGTATTCGACAACATCAAAAATGAGATTATAGATTTTCGTGACGAACAGGATAAAAAGCGGGTATTAGCGGCTGAATTAATCGCTCAAAGAATCGAAGAAGATCGCGTATTGCTGGAAAACTCTGGTGTCCGACCAATATTTGAAGAAATTAGGGATAGTGGTTTGGTTAAACTACGGGCTAAAAAAGCATCTAGTTTTGAATGGTTGAAAAAATTAACAGGTAAAATTGAAAAAGATTTAGACTATATCCCCGCCCAAATCATCGATAGCCGAATTTATTTGTCATTACGTTTTGACCAGCGACGCGATGGTTGCAGTGAAGTTAGAATCGCCGCCATTCGTGGCCAACTAAACATCGCTCATGGTTACAATCGAGTTGATTACACTCCAATCCCTGAAGGTGGGTTGGCGGATGCGATTATTGAGGGGCTAAAGAACCCGCTGCGGGTGAGGGTGGGTCTTTAGGGATAGCGACAAGACTTTGCGAGGATTATCCTTGCGATTTTCAAATGTAACTCGTCGGCTTGCTGATTTACAATGAGCTTTAAAATAATACGATATTTAGTTATTTCGATGATATATTAACAACATTTATTTATACATTAGCTTATCTTAAATAAGTTTATTTATCCACATTGTTCTTATGCCTACCTTGCTAAAATACTAATAATATATTGTTATATATATTATCCTATGATATTATGTAAATACAGCACCTCGTCTTGAACCTAACGGTTCCGCCGAGGTTCTTTATTTTTCCTGCTATAATTAGAGCTATGAAAACCGTAGTCTATATAGATGGCCAGAACTTCCTATACAAGGCGGCTGACGTTCTAATTGCTAACGGAAGGATAACAGATAAACAGGATCTTCACAGCATATCAATACGTAGTCTACTTGAGGGAGTATTGAGCCATAACGATTTAGTGATTAAATTCTACGGCGCAAAGCTAAAAAAATATTCAAACACTCCGGAACTTCTAAGGAAGTCTACGACAATGATAGATTCAAATCGAAAACTAAAAAACTCCCTCAATAAGGAGAAAATAGTCTGTATTGACGGAGGAAGACTGAAGTTGAGGGATAGTGATAAGTGTGGTGCGTGTGGCCACCAAGACCTTAGGTTTCAAGAAAAAGGCGTTGATGTCAGAATCGCAGTCGATATTATTATTGATGCTCAACAAGATTACGTAGAGAAACAGGTTTTGGTTAGTTCAGACACGGATTTAATACCAGCCATAAAAGCCGCTGTTGGTAAAGGTAAAGAACTCACCTATATAGCTTTTAGTGATAAGATAACGCTATCTATATCTAGAGTGGCTACTATAACTCAGACAATCCGTGACCAAGAACTTATTGACGCCTTTGACAGGTTTAACCAGCCGACCTTGCTTATAACTAACCCTTAGGGTTTTTTGGAGGTCCGTACTCTATAGGTGCCGTTTTTGACAGTTTTTAATTTAGCGGGCGACAAGAATATCGGCCTTTGGCCTCCTCCGCTTGTTCATAAAAATATGTAAACACATTTTTACTGAACTGCGCTTCACGACCTTGTGACCCCAGGCTCATAGTCCTTGCGCTCTAGCCAAAACTGAGCTACGCTACCGTGTTTGTGAAACAAACACGAATGGTTTGTTTCGTCACTAAAGTGCCAAGAAAGCGACGGTAGCTCTTACATACGTTTTTTATTTAAACATTGAGATAACAAAGTTGGCAAATACTAACAAGTTTGCGTAATTTCCTGCCTGAGAGCATAGTAATAATATTATTAATCACTGGAGGTAAAATGGATGATTGGTTTGGCTGGCTAATAGTTATAGGGGTATTTTCCGGTATTGGTTTCATTGGTTGGGTATACGAAGTTTTTGAAAATTCAAATAAATTGAAAAGTGAAAACGAACAGTTGACTAAGAGAAATAAGGATTGGGAAAATTACAGCACTGAACTTGATGGAAAAGAAAAAAATATAGAGCAAAGAGAAAATCTGTTTAAGCAACTATTTAAGGAACGAACGCAAAACTATCCAGTAGTAGGACAAGTTTGGAGTGATTTAATTGACATTACGGAAAGCGAACGAGAGAGAGCTTTGCGTTATAAGTCACACCCTGCTCTTAGGGCGGCTGATGAGGTTAAATCTATAAAGGCGGAAAAGAGGGAGCTCGCAAAAGAACTTATTTCCTGGAAATATAAAGCATCCAATTATGAGGCAATATATCCATGGCTTGTTGATGAAATGGGTGAAGATATTGCGGACGAAGTTGAAGCTGATATTTACTACAGCGTCTATACAGAAAAAGAACGAGAAGACCCTGTGAGTCAGTTCGTGAGCCCTGAAGATTATAGAAAACTATCAGTAAGTCAAAGAAACCAACTAGCCCTAGAACGTTATTGGCAGCGTGGCAAGAAGAGCAAGTGGATGATTGGTAAGATGTATGAACGTTATGTGGGTTATGTTTATGAGAAGGACGGTTGGGATGTGCAATATTTTGGCATTCATAAACGATACGAAGACCTGGGTAGGGACTTAATTGCCCAAAAAGGGAAAGATGTGCATGTCATTCAGTGTAAACACTGGTCAAAGTTTAAGACAATCTATGAAAATCACATATTTCAATTATTCGGGACTACATTTAGTATGCGTAAAGACCTCAAAGGCAAGGTGGTTACACCGGTCTTTTATACATCTACTCTTTTGTCAGATACTGCAATGGAATTTGCTCGATTGTTAGGGATGAAGATATTTCAAGGCTATAAGTTTGACCAGTACCCTTGTATTAAATGTAATATCTCAGCAAATGGTGAAAAGATTTATCATCTTCCTTTTGACCAACAATACGATAATACGAAAATTACTCCAAAAACAGGTGAATTCTATGCCGATACTGTCGCTGAGGCGGAAGCCCATGGGTTTAGGAGAGCTTTCAAGTGGATGGGTGGTAAGGCTTAACATATGGGAGTAAAAGTAACTAACATCCTTGTATGGTTTCTGGCGTCCCGTACTCTATAGGTGCCGTTTTTGACAGTTTTTAATTTAGTGGGCGACAAGAATATTGGCCTTTGGCCTCCTTCGCTTGCTTATGAAAAAATGTAAACACTTTTTCATTGCGCTGCGCTACGCGGTCACGATAATTTGCCTTGCAAATTTCCGCGACCCCGCCTCAGTCGGTGACGTTCGTCATCCGGCTTCCGGCCTTGCGAACTGCCATTCTGGGCAGTTCTCACTTGTGACTATCGCCGTTTCACGGCGAGTCACAAGTTCAATTCAAATCGCCAGATTACCAAATTAAAACCCCCATCTTTCGATGAGGGATTTAATTTGGTAGTAGCGACAAGAATTGAACTTGTGACCTCAGGCTTATGAGTCCTGCGCTCTAACCAACTGAGCTACGCTACCACGTCGGAATGGACTAAAGACGCTCTGTTTTGCTGTAAACATCAAAAGCTGTCACGTCAACGTCATTCCTCCTTTCAATTTAACAAAAAGCTAAAGCTTGATTTGTTAAATTGTACAATCGCAATCTCAAACTGCAGTCGTACTTGATGATTGTAGCAAAAAACAGATTACTTTTCCAGATAGCTTATTTGGAAAATACATATCGATATTTACAGTAGTAGCTAAGGTGTTAATTTTTTGCAAGGTTGAACCTTGCAAACAATGAAAATGTGTTGGAGTATGTTTTTTGTGCTAAGGCAATGTAATAGTATAATAGAAACATACCACGTGATACTCACTGGTCTGTTAGTAGCCGAAGGGTGAAAGTGGATTAAGCGTCCCTCGCGAATGGTCATTATTCAAATTTGTCTTCGGATGTTGCACTAGAAACGAGTGAAATAGACGGGCAAAACAATCAGATTTCGTTTCTCAATTAAATATATTTGAGGACTTTTTGTATGAATGATGAACTCTTTTTGAATGAACGAATTAAAGTAGTGGCAGTATTTGGCGAAGGTTTAAACCCTTGTCGGCCGATGCGATTTAAACGCCTTAATGGTCGCGAGATTGACATAACCGAGATTGGTTTGCGCCATCCAAGTATGCAGGGTAAACGGATGATGCATATTTTTGACGTGACAGACGGTCAGGCTGATTATCGGTTGGAATTGGATGCCGAGAGGTTGACTTGGTGTTTAACTCGCGAGGCGGATCATACCGATGTATAACCATGAAGAACCACAAATTATGCATGTCGACTTGAACAGTGCGTTTGCATCGATTGAACAGCAATCTAGGCCGTTACTACGCGGTCGTCCAGTGGCGGTGCTGAATCGTCGGACTGAACATACGATTATTGTGACGGCCAGTTACGAAGCTAAATCACGGGGTGTGAAAGTTGGCATGAAATTTACCGAAGCCGCCAGGTTGGCGCCAGGTTTAATTGCAGTTGAAAGCGACCCGGATAAATATAAGTTTGTTTATCGAAAATTAATGGCGATTTTAAACGATTATTCATCGGATGTCGTGATGAAAAGTATCGACGAGGGTGTAATTGATTTTCATCACATTCCGAACCATCGGCCGTTAATCCAGATTGGCCACGAAATTAAACAGCGGCTACGTGATGAAGTTGGCATTGCGATGCGCTGCAATGTTGGTATTGGCCCGAATAGGTTTTTGGCGAAAACTGCCGCGGGCCTACACAAACCTGATGGTTTGGATGTAATTACAGCTGATAATTTGCGCGAAACATACAAAACTATGAAGCTAACCGATTTGACTGGCATTGCCGAGCAGATGGAACAAAAATTAAATGCAGTCGGAATATTTACGCCACTTGAGTTTTTGGATGCCAGTTCGGTGGCACTTGAAAAAGTAGCTTTTAAAAGTATTATTGGCGGTCAATGGCATGACAGATTACGGGGTTTTGAAGTCGACAATAGGCCGGTTGTGACTAAAACAGTTGGCCGGCAGTATGTATTAGAAGACCGTAATTTGAAGCGATCTGAAATAACCGCCAGATTACATAATTTGTGTGAATCAGTTGGGTTTAGGTTGCGTTTGCAAGGTAAATCGGCCAGGGGAATATATGTTTATTGTAAAACTATTGAAAGAAAATATTGGCATCGCAGCAAAATGTGTCAGTTGCCGTTTTATAGCGACCAAACTATTAATTTTTTAGCTCAACAGTTATTTAATGAGGCTCCGGATGGTATCAGTGAAATTGGTTTGCACTGTTATGCGCTACAGGACGGGGATGATAGCCAGATGAGTTTGTTCGGCGATATTTTGGCTCGCGAACAGCAATTGGTTGACGCGATTGACAATATTAATCAGCGATTTGGCGACAGGACAGTACATTCAGCCACCACTTTGGGGGCCAATGAATTTATTAAAGTTAAAATACCATTTGGTAGTACTCGTTATTTATAATTTGCCCTAGCCTTTAGTGGTTACTAAAAATCATCTACAGTAATAAGCACAAGCTCTGTATACTATAAATATGGACAAATATGTCGTAGCGGTCAGTGGCGGTGTCGATTCGGTGGTTCTGTTGGATATTTTATCTAAACAGCTGGATTTGGATTTAGTTGTTGCGCACTTTGATCACGGTGTTAGATTTGATTCTGGAATCGATGCTATTTTTGTAGCTGGACTGGCTAAAAAATACGGTTATCCGTTTGAGCTAAAACG
>JBBQTT010000006.1:0-23164 GCA_038213035.1 Saccharimonadales bacterium (SeqCode)
CAGGTCAAGGGTGTCGAATTGAGTTTTGGTGGCCCCGACGCAATAGTCAGTACTGACGCGGAAAATTTTGATCGTATACTTATGAATTTATTGTCTAATGCCTACAAGTTTACGCCTGGTGGTGGCAAAGTCACCGTGACTACAACTATCAGTAAAACTGATAAGTTAGCTACTGTTTGTGTTGCTGATACTGGTATTGGTATTTCAGCAGAAGGTCTAGAAACTTTGTTCAAGAAGTTCTCACAAGTCGATAATTACCTGCAACGTAAATCTGGTGGTACTGGTTTAGGATTATCTATTTGTAAGGGTCTAGTTGAAAAAATGGGTGGCAAGATTTGGGCCGATAGTGTTCCTGGTAAGGGTAGTAAATTTTATTTTACAGTGGTAATGAACGATGCTGTATAAGCTAAATTATAAGATATGTAGGTTTAGTATATGAGTTTGAATAATATTCTATTAGATAATCTTCTTAATATGGTTGACGCAATAATAGCTGTCAGCTTACTACTATTGGCTTTAGCTAGTATGTTAAAACAAGGATATAAAAAAGAAATTAATCGCCTTTTTGCGGCATTTAGTTGTTTTATGTCTATTTGGTTGATGGCGTTTGATTTCGGTGATAATATTTGGTTCACACAACAAGTCGCATCGATTATTACCGGTATTTCATGTGCCTCGGGTTTTATTACACTTATTTTTCTGATGTTATTTATTTTAAAATTAGTTTCATATAAAAAACTCGATGTTTTAGCTTGGCGTTCATTATGGTTGTTGTGGCCAATAACTGCCGTAAGCGCAACTCCGTTAGTGGCTGGTGTGGCTGTTATTAGCGATGATGGTAAATACTACAATTTTACATACGGACCGTTAGAGTGGTTATATGCAGCCGGTATTTTATTTACAGTTGGCGTGATTGCGTATGGAGTAATTTATGGATTGAGTCACGCTAAGGGTATGCAAAAACATCAATTGAAAGCTACCGGAATAGGTTTGTTGATTTCAATACCACCTACCGTTTTATTCGCTTTATTATTACCATTATTAACCGATAATATATGGTGGACGAATTTTGGTACAGCTCCAATTCTAATACTTGTCATCAGTCTCTACTTTGGTGTCGTCCGCTACCATCTCTTTGACATTCGCGCCGCCGCCGTTCGCACCTTGGCTTACGTGCTGTCATTAGCTGCACTGGTGGCTATCTATTATGTCCTAGCTATCGTAATATCCAGCCTGTTTTCGGGTGTTACTGTCGCTGGCCAAAGCCCACTTGATGTTATTCTGACGATTGGCTTACTATTTATCTTCCAGCCAATCAAGAAGTTCTTTGACCGCCTAACCAACAGTATTTTTTACCATGACTTCTATAAATCCGATGAGTTCTTTGCCAGGCTTAATAATCTATTTACATCCACTACCGATTTACGTAACCTGCTAGAGCGCACAGCTGGTGAAATTGCCACGACTCTAAAAAGTGAACAAGCTTTCTTTTTCGTCCACACCGGCAAAGACCATTATGTTACAGCTGGTACTGCCCGGCACCAACAGCTACCACCAGAAGATGCACTATTTATCCAGTCGATTTACGGCAAAAAACCTGAAGTTATTGTCGCTTCCATGTTGGATGAAGATAATCCAATTCGGCGCCTGATGATTAGTCATCGAATTGAGATAATTCTGACACTTGTCCAAGCCGATGTTATTGGTTATTTATGCTTGGGCGATCATCGCACGTCACATTACACTAACCGTGACGCCAAGGTACTATTAACTGCCGCTGACGGTTTGGTGGTGGCTGTTAAAAACGCTTTGTCGATTCAAGAGATTAAAAACATTAACGTGGCTACCACGCAACAACACATTGATGCGGCCACCAAAGAACTTCGTATTAGCAATGCCCTGCTGCAACACATTGACTCCGAAAAAGATGAATTCGTGTCAGTTGCCAGTCACGAATTACGCACCCCAATGACGGTTATTCGAGGCTATATTAGTTTATTGGAACGCGAACAATTAGGCCCACTGGATGATGGCCAAAAAGCTATGCTCGGTAAAATGGGGGCTAACACCAAAATATTAATTGATTTGGTTAACAATATGCTTGATTTATCCAAAATAGAATCTGGCAGCATTGACATTACCCTAACAGATAATTTACTAGACGATTTAATTGACCAAGCTTTCAAAGATACGATAGATTTATACAACACCAAAGGCGTTAAACTGACCTACAAAGGTCCAAAGGTTATGGTTAGCACCGACACTACCAAATTTGAACGCATCATGTTTAACCTACTTAACAACGCTTACAAATTTACCGATGCTGGTGGTAAGGTATCCGTTACTAGTGTTGTTGATGATGCCAAACAACTAGTAACGATTTGTGTTGCCGATACCGGTATTGGTGTGGCCGAGGAAGCCAAAGCTGGTCTATTTAGAAAGTTCTCCCAAGTCGACAATTACCTAGAACGACAATCTGGTGGTTCCGGCCTTGGCCTAGCTATCTGCAAAGGCCTAGTTGAAAAGCTAGATGGTAAAATTTGGCTTGAAAGTACGATTGGTGTTGGTAGTAAGTTTATTTTTACTATGCCGATGAGTGATAATAAACAGACAAAATAACATAATCGGTATACAATGATTATAATATGACAATACCTATAATAATTGACTACATAACTGTTGCAGCAACTTTGATATTAGTTGGTCTAAGCATATATAAAAAAGGCTACAAATATTCCATTAACAAGTATTTTATTGTTACCGGTATTTTGATATCAATATGGATATTATTGGGAAACGCAGCTAATGACAGTAGTATATCTTATGACCTTGCAATTACCTTGGTGCGTGTTGCCTTTTTTGCCGGTATTAGTGTTGAAATATTATTAATGCATTTTATTGCGCAACTTGGTGGCGTAAAAAAATACATAAATTTTATTAATCGCATTACATTGCCTATTTGGGTATTAGGGCTTGTTAGTCTTGCACCTCAGATGTTAAGTTCCCTGGTACCGGTAGGTAGAATCTACGATATAAAATATGGGGTTTTGGTTTATCCCTTTTTAGCCCTCGTGCTTATTATTGCAGGTTTGATAATTATCGGTTTTATACAAGGACAAAAGGTGACAAAAGGTGTTGATCGACGACGACTAATTATTATAGGTATTGGCATGTTGGCTATGTTCCCATTAGAAATATTGGTCTACATAATATTGCCAATGGTTGGGCTTGATATGTTTAGTGAGTACACCTTTGCGCCGATGGTTATCTTTACGTTCTTTATGTATTATTCTGTCATACGACTCCATTTGTTTGATATTCGACTAGCCGCCGTTCGTTCGTTGGCCTATGTTATGTCGCTCGGTTTGTTGGTGGGGGTTTACTACGGTCTTATATCTGTAATATATAGTTTGATGAATGTTAGTACTGTAAGTTTTCAAAATCCAGTAGGTATATTTTTAATAGTGGTATTGTTGTTCTTGTTTCAGCCAACGAAAAAATTCTTTGATATTTTGACTAACAAATTGTTCTATCGTGATTATTATGATCTAGACGAGTTCTTAGACAGGTTTAACAGTGTTTTGACATCAACAACTGACCTTAGACTAATACTGGAAAAAGCAGCTCAAGAGATTGCCGGTACTTTAAAAAGTTCACAAGCGTTTTTTATTGTTCATACCGATATCAACAATGACCATGATCACTATATTACCGGTGGAACTCCTGGGCATACACCGATTCATATTGCCAACAAACTACACGAACAAATACATAAAATTATATTCGATAAACAAGACGTTATTATCGCTCAGTCACTAGACGAAGATGACTACACCAGAAAATTAATGGATGAGCATAAAATCGAATTGATATTGCCGATAGTCAAAGACGGTACTGTTGGTAGTTTGCTTTTAGGGGAACGTTTGTCATCTCATTATATGTCAAGAGATATTAAATTGCTCCAAGTACTTAACCGTGGGCTGGCTGTGGCTATTAAAAATGCACTATATGTTGAAGAGATACGTAAAAATAATAGTGATTTGCGAAGAATCGATAAAGTCAAAGATGAGTTTGTGTCGGTTGCAAGTCATGAATTACGAACGCCGATGACTATTATTCGTGGTTATGTTAATTTGATACAGCGTGGACAGCTTGGATCTTTGAGTGACCAACAACAAGCGGCTCTTTCTAGGATTAGCCTGAACACAAAATCACTACTTGAACTGGTTGGTGACATGCTTGATCTTTCTAAGTTGGAAGCCGGTAAATTAGAAATAAACCAAGCGTCATACTCATTAGATACACTGCTTAAAAATTCTATTAATAGTATGAAAGAGATGTACGACAATAAAGGTATAGCTTTGGAATACGATGGTTTTGAGGGGATGATAAATACCGATTCTGTGCAATTTAATCGAGTTATGACAAATCTACTTAGTAACGCGTATAAATTTACAAATAATGGCGGCAAAGTCACAGTCAATAGTTATATGGGTAATGAAAATAGCGACGGCGTCGAAATAGCTACTATATGCGTATCCGATACTGGCATCGGCATTGACCAGGAAGCTATAAAAGGTCTATTTACAAAGTTTTCTCAAGTTGACAATTATCTTCAACGCTCTTCTGGCGGTACCGGTTTAGGCTTGGCTATCTGTAAACAAATAGTCGAAAAACTAGGTGGCAAAATCTGGTTTGAAAGTACGATTGGAGTTGGTAGTAAGTTTATTTTTACCATGCCAATGTCTAAGTCTGAAAAATAAAAAATCAAATCATTAAAATGTACGCGTCGAACCACGCATTAGTGATTCACAAGGAGCTTGCCCAGGCAAGCTCCTTGGAATATTTGTCGGCTAAAATAATTATTTTGATTTGTTACTTTTGGTCATAGCTTCTAGTCTATCAAAGGCTTTGTTGATAACTTTGTCGATTTCAGATTCCTTTTTTTCAAGGTTGTCTGAAGCCATAGTCATAATCGTCATTGATAGTGAGCGTTTGAAACCGTTTGTCTTTTCATATGATTCACACATGTTTTCATAGGCTTTGACATGTCGGTCAGCATATGGAAAGTCGCCAATCCAAAGTAAGTCCAGTGCCAAGTCTAAACAGTCGTGTCGGACCTGAGAATGGCTTATTTTGGGTCTTTTACCTCCAGCTAAGTGCCTTCTTTTTGCTATGAAGCCTTGGGCTGTTTTAGAGTACGACGCTTTATTATGCATTATTTTTTGTTTTCCGTTTAATCCTGGTATAACCAGTAATAAATGGAAAAATATAATAATTATTTAGCACTCGTCATTTCAGACGTGTACCTTAATGATTTGATTTGTTAAAAAACATCGCTTTTTACATAAAAGTCGTATATTTTATATTGACATAAAATATATAAAAAGTCAAAGTAATAAAAAACACCCGTCTGCTAAGGACGGGTGTCGGGTAAAAATCAAACCATTTATTAGCACATATCTGGGGTACGACTAGAGGGAGCGAAATGCCCCCTCATGTCGGAGTAGTTATTTTGTATAATAGTCACAACTCTTACCTATCTCGTCGCAACAATCTATTACTGCTGCCGCAAGTTCTGTTTCATCATGAGACAGCGAGCAATGATAGGTTGTGCTGATACCAAAATTTCCTGGTCCAAGCAACGATCCAATCATGTAATGAGGACCATTTTCGGCTTTCAGGTATGATATACAGTGAGCACCGTCAGGGCAATCTACTGTGATTATGGAATCAACATTTATGGTTGCATGAGCTACCCCGTCTACGAACTTTATAGGCTCGTGTTGGGTTTTGTCGAATTCCATTACAGATGGCTGTATGCCATCAGTAGATGCTGGCGCGATTATTGTTTTTTTGATAGGAGCATTTTGTCCGGTAAAGTGTGAATAATTAGCTACGCCTACTAAAAATATTAGAGCGAACACCCAAAATATTACGATTAGTTTTTGCATATATTTTATGTTTTCAATGCTAGACAAGATTTACTTATCTGACTTTGAAAGTTATATAATTATTAGCCATATCCTTATCAGATATGTGCATAAATGATCTGATTTGTTAAATGGCTATTGTTATTTCTTGACGAAATAACTAATACTTATATATTAGCATAAATAGTTTAAAAAGTCAATGGCATGTAAAAATCACTTGTTTAATAGTATATGTTGAGCTTTGGTTGTAAGCTCACAATTGGTTACTGGGTTTGACTTGCGCCAAATCCAGTAACCATTGGACAATATCATTTATTTCAACTTATTTAGCCTGTCTACTTCGAATTTCGTCAAGATAATGAATGGCAGATAGCAAAATACCATTGCGGCCGCAACGATGATTCCCATAAAATACTCAACGATATCCGCTGGGTTTGATGGTATGTCGCCAAGATTTGTAGAAAAATACAGCATGGCAAATATCGCTATGCCCCATAGGACATAAAAAACGTTCAGCCATAATTTGAATTGTCTGGTGTGATTGTTATTCATATATTTGTTATTTATAAATTATAATGATGTATATCAAACATATACATTAAACAGATGACTTTTAATGTGCGTATCGTAAAATATTTAGCGATTAACTAAAGGGTGAGGTAGTTTTTTTGGTGATCTCACCGAGAATCGAACTCGGATTGCCAGGATGAGAACCTGGTGTCCTAACCGTTAGACGATGAGACCATGCGGTTATTGTAGCGTATTTTTCGCATATTGAGTGTGAACTCTTGCACGGCTATACCGCACTACTTTAGCAAATAACAGTGGTGATGTCTAGGCCTGTGGTTCTGCGGTCATGCCGTCTAGCTGTTGGATGACGGATATCAATTTTTTAGGTGTTATTTCAGCTTTGATTAAATAGGCATCGGCATGTTGTTGCATTGCCATTCGGGATTCATCGTCCTGTTCGAAATTAGTCAGCACAATAACGCGTGATTTAGGAATCAAATCTTCTTTGCCTCTTAGTGCTTCGAGGATTTCGGTCCCCCGTCTTTCTGGTAACATAACGTCCAACAAAATGACGTCGTAATCCTTATTACGGGCCGTTATTAGGCCGTCGTTGCCATCAACTACCCAATCGACGTCATATCCTGCCTTTTTTAGACTGCGGACGTACATTTCGCCGATAAAACGGTCGTCTTCGATACATAAAACTGTGTGTATTGCCATATTTTTAACCCCTATACATTGAATGATTTTTTATCCAACCCTTACCTTCATTTATTATACCTTCGTTGTTGCTGTCGCCTGCTGTTATCTTATCGGCAACGGTTGCATAGATTGGCAACGAAACAATAAAGGTTGAACCCATGCCATCTTGGCTGCGGACGCTTATCGTGCCACCATGAGATTCGACTATGGCTTTGCTGATATAAAGTCCAATACCGGTACCGGCAACAGTTTCGCGGGATCGGTGGGAACGATAGAATTTTTGGAACAAATTACTGACGACACTTTCGGGCATACCAATGCCGTGGTCGGCGACCATAATATCAACTGAATTACCATTTGCTGCGGCAGTAACATTAATCACGCCTCCTTCGTTACTGTATTTAATAGCATTATCAATCAGGTTGCCAAATACTTCACTCATACTGGTCCTATCAACTGCAATTGTTGGCAGATCGGCTGGAAAATTAACTGAAAGTAGACGGTTTTGTGAACCAGCGCGAAGTTTCATGTCGTCACTTATCATGTCATATACACCGGCAACTGTATCTTCGGCAAGGTGGACTTTCAGATGACGGCGATCATAACGTGATGTGTTTAAAATATTATTTATGTAACCTGATAACCTGTTAGATGACACGACTAATCGGTGGAATAGTTCTTGCTGGTCGTCCTGGAAAACCGGTTCTAGTTCGTCGCTTAAAACATCTAAATAGCCACGGATAACAGTAATTGGGCCACGAAGTTCGTGAGCTGCAAAAGCAATAAAGTCCAGATTTTCTTCGTCGACAATATACACGCTTGTTCGGTCGATTAATGTCAAAACGGTTTCGGCAGCTGCACCCTTTTGGTATGATGCGATAACATCAAAGAAACGACGGTCTTCTTGGTCTGGTAATCTATTTGGAACGCGAGTCCAGGTATGTTCGGCATGGACCGAATGTTCTTCGCAATTATCTAACCACAGGTTTAACGAGTCGCTGTCGTTAAATAGTAAATCAAGTGTTTGTACGCCAGTTGTGTCAATATGGACTGGTGCCGGTTTGTTGGCATATGTAATTAATCTTTTGCTATCCATGGTTACAAAACCGCAAACAGTTGAGTCCAAAGCGCTGGTAATTGCCGATGAAGTTGGTCCAGCCGCTGATTGTGAGGTAATCGTTTGCGTTTCGTCTTGTTTGCTGGCTAGTGAATAGATTGTTTGCAAGGCATCAGAAAATCCGGTACTTTCGTATTTTTTAGCACTTAAATCTGGTAGTTTTAGTTCGGGTTTTTCGCCTGATACATGGATTATGGCTGCCAGTAAATCCCTGGTTGGCCGGATGGTAAATATGAAAATTATTGAACTGACAATCAAGTTAACGCCGAAAAGTCCGCCGACAATAATCCAGAAAGTCATGGAATCAGTGTTTAGTACCCCGAATGATATTAGCGCCAGCCCAACAGCTGCCGAAATGGCTAATTGTGATCCTAGGACTATGAAAAGAGTTTTACTAAGGAAAGATGCCCAATATTGAGTCGCCTGTTTAGGCATTTTTTTTATTTCCACGATACATCACCTCCATCATTTGATACTGCTGCAATCCAAGTTTGACCACGAACTAATGGGATATCTTTGCCTGCTACATCGGTGAATGTAATTTGGCTGGTTCGACTGGTTTTATGCCAGGTTGCATTGATGGCGATGCCGTTTTGGAAAATTGTCGCTTTACCTTTACCTATTGTTTCAATATTTTCGCGGTAGCCGTCTTGAAGAACAGTCGATTCGTTAACTCGCATAGCAATAACTACGCTTGGGGTAATTTGACCGTCTTCGCGATCTAGGTGGGGTCCACCGGCTTGGTACCTGGCATAAGTGTTAGTTTTGGCGTTATAAATATACTGGCTGTTATACAGGAAGCTGCTGATAGTAATGTTGATGTCGGTTGCGGTTGGTTTAGTGGCAGATTTGCCATCGATTCGTGTAAAGCCAGTGAATTTTGAAGAAGTATAGCCTTTGGCTGCATTTAAAGCGTCCAGATTTTTAAAGTTTGTGTATACGTTATGTGGAGCATAACGTTCAGATGAACGCCAGTAAGTATTTGGATTAAAGAACTGGTCTAGATCACGATAACTGCCGTTTCTAATCTCGTTTAAGGCATATAGACTGCCACCGACGTGTCCGATGCTGCTATTAAACGCCGCCAGCCAGTCAACGTCGTAAAGGCGTAGGCTACGAACGGGTCCAATCATTTGCGGTTTTTCGGTCTGGTATAACACCATAAACCTAGTGATGCCACCTTCGGCGATAGCTTCAAACACTACACCACTGTTTTTTAGGCCTGATTGTGGTCGGGCATCAGGGCTGTTTTCGATCATGATACCTGTTACTGGCAAAGTGGTGGCCGCTTCGGTCTTTACGATTTTACCCGTAAGTGGTGAATAATATATGACTGGTGGGATTATTGGCTTTGGTTTTTCGATGATTTTTTGAACTGTTTTTACTGCAACTTGGGTTGGTTTTTGTGAAATTAACGCATAAGCAATAATTGCAGTGGTGCTGATAACGATAATACTAACAATAATTAATAATGGTTTACGATGCCTAACAACCCACTGTAAAAAGCGTGCCCACGGTTGTTTAAGTTCAAAAAATAATTTCATAACTTAAGCGTTATTATAACAGAAATATGGCTGTGATATCCAAATGAAAAGGACGGCTAGAGTAATACTCTTTCGCCGTCCTTGTTTTTGCCTTCATCGTACGCAACCAATTTGTTGCCGACTTTGGCGCTGTCGCTGCCTTGTCGTAATGATACCGGGATATTTGCATGTAGAAAATACTTGCATACATGCTTCTACCACATCGGCGTCAAAACGTTTGCCGCTGTTAACGATTACCTCCTTGAGTGCATCGCAAGCATCCAGCTTGGGATTGTACAGACGATCACTTGACATGGCGTCTATTACGTCCGCTACCGCCACTATCTTGGCTTCAATCAATATCTGGCCGTTACAAAGCCCGTTCGGATAACCCGAGCCATCAATACGTTCGTGGTGCTGTAGCACCGCCGTAATAATGATTTCGGAGAATCCTAGGCTACGAAGTATATCGTAGCTGGCTTTTGGATGTTTCCAGACTGTTCGAAGCTCAGATTTGCTAAGGGACGTCGTTTTTTGTCGAAAAAACAGACAGAACTTTGACTTACCCACATCGTGTAGCAAGCCAATCGTTTTGATGTTTTCAATCTGGTCAATCGATAAACCCATTCGTTTACCAATTTTTACCGCCACCACCGATACTCTCTCCATATGATATCGTGTTAGGATATCACATTTTTCTGTGATTTCCTTGAATCTTTCCATAAAACAGTACCTCCTAAAGGGGTTGTCAAAATGAAAAAATGTGTGTTAACGAGCAACAGCATGTATAATATTAGCACCATGGTAAACAAAAGCAATGGTATTTTTTAAGTGTTACATAACAATGGAATTACAATAATACACAAACACACACTGGAAAAATACTAAACCATATTTTTAAGGACAACGACCGAATATTAGTCGAATTGAAATCGCCGTTAAAGAAATGCTAAAATTATTCTTTGGATATATTAATCGCGACTTGTAATCGAGATTGAACTTTGTCGTGGCCTAATGTTGCCAGGGTTTCATTTAGTGCTGGGCTGAATGGCGCCCACGATACGGCTAGCCGGACTAGGCTAAATAAAATTCCTGGTTTTTGACCGGTTGTTTCAAGTAATGTGTTAAGTGTTTGCTGGAGTGAATCGGCATCATAATTGGCGTTTGATAAGGCTGTTTTAGCAGCTTCCAGCATTGATGTGATTTCGTCGCGCGGTATGTTATTTAGTTGTTTATTGTCTTCGATCATTGACCATTCTGCGGTTGGTTCATCAAAGAAATATGACGTCAAAAGTGGGATATCAGACAGGGTTTTAAGGCGGTCTTGAACAAGTGATAGAACGAGTTTTTTGGCATCGTCCCCTGCTGTGTTGGCAGCGTCAGACCAAAAGTTGGTACTGCGAGCGTACAGGTCATCAAGTGATAGTTTGCGAATCCATTGGCCGTTCATCCAAAGTAGGCGCTTTTCATCGAATCTGGCCGGGCTTTTTTGGACACGTTCAAGTGAGAACTTTTCGATTAATTCGCTGGGTGCAAATAATTCTTGTTCGGTACCATCATTCCAACCCAGAGTGGCTAAAAAGTTCATCATGGCTTCTGGTAAATAACCTTCGGCCGCGTACTCGAGGATGTCTTTGGCGCCGTCGCGTTTGCCTAATTTCTTTTTACCATCAATTGCCATAACAAATGGTAATGTGGCAAGAACTGGGCGCTGAATATCCATAGCTTCGTAAAGATTTAGGAATTTTGGAGTCGAACTGATAAATTCTTGGCTACGCAAAACGTGCGTAATTTGCATCAACATATCATCAACGATGTGACAGAAATTATAAGTTGGATAACCGTCGGTTTTGATTAAAACAAAGTCGTCAATCGCTTCGGGGCCAGTTGAAAGTTCACCCATAACAGCATCGGTCCATTTATAGGATTTAGGGTCTGATTTAAAACGGAGTGGCATTGTGCCGTCCCAAACAGATGGGTTTTCGGGTCGATGGTCGCGATAAAGGAAAGCTTTTTTGTTGGCGATTGCATCATTTCTAAATTGTTCTAATTCGGCTTGAGTATATGGGTCGGCATAAGCTCGGCCACTTTCAACTAGTTTTTGAGCCCAAGTTTTATAGATATCGAGTCTTTCTGATTGTAAATATGGTGTGTATGGGCCGCCAATATTAATACCTTCGGTCCAATTAATTCCTAACCATTTAAGGCTTTTTTCGATTTGAGCAATACTGCCCTCTACTTCACGAGATTTATCGGTATCTTCGATACGAAGAATAAAAGTCCCATTATTTTTTTGGGCGATTAACCACGCAAATAAAGCGGTGCGAACACCTCCAACGTGCATAAAACCGGTTGGGCTAGGGGCAAAACGAGTGCGTATTGGTAGTTGATCAGAGTTCATATTAGTTTAATTATAACATCTACAAACTAGTAGCGATACGTCGTATCTGATCGACGGAAAGATGAGCGTCACCTGTGATGGAATATAAAATACCGCCATTTACCCAGGCGGCACTACTGTTGTATGTATAAAGCGTTAGTCCTCGTTCGGTGGTCGTGTTTACGACGGCACTGCCAGCATCTTTATCGACTTGGTTTTTGACGGCGCTTGAGTCCCATGAACTGCGAACTTGTTTGATTGAAAACTGAGTATTATCAGTATTCGATTTAAAAGCTATGGTGACTTCACCGTCGCCGTAAGATACTGGGCCATTTAGGCTGTAGCCGTCAGGATGATATTCGGGGAAAGTTGCACTGATACCTGCTTGGGCACCAGCAACACGAATCGATAAGGTTGGGATATTAATATATATAAAATATCCGATTGTTATTAAAAGTATTAAACTGATGGTTATTAAGACTGTATTTAAATGTTTTTTGTGACGTTTAAATGTGGTTTTTTCAATTTCTTGGTTAGCAGTAAGTTTTGCAAAAGCTTCGGCAATTGCTTCTTCTTTGATGGTTTTGGCTGGTTTTGTCGCGGTTGGTTGATTTGTTTTAGGACTAACAGCGGTTGTGCGGATACTATCAACCTTGGCAGCTAGTGGGTGCCTTGATGGTCCAATATCTGGCCGTTGGTTTGCGGTAATTGTAGGTTTTTCGATTTTTAGAACTGGCCGCGGTCCAAAATGTGTGACACTGTTGCTGCGGGCGATATCCATACTGCGACCAGCTTTGCGAACAGCTGGGGCTGCGTGACCGGCTGGTTTTTGAGTAGCTCGACGGTATAGAGTACTGGATTTTTGGGTTGCAGTATGAATACCTGAGGCGCTGGCGGGTTTATGGGCCGTTAAGGGTTTTGAAATTAGGGGTGGTTTACCTATCGGCATTCCGGAAACGCTATCGAATTTTTGCCCATTTATTGTAACAATTTTTTCGTTTTTCATTTTTTTCCCGCAGACTCCCCTTAGTTTACATGTCGCATCAATATCGACATAAGTACTATCACTATCTTAGGTACAAATTACTAAATTTACAAGCATCTCGTTAAAAAATGTACGCAACTTGCTATAATGGTTTAGATATATGAACCAATGGTTTAAAAAGCATAAAATTTTAATCAAACGAGCGACGATTTATGTTGTTATGACGTTGTCGGTTTTTATGACAGTATCTTTTATTATTTTCTTTATTTTAGGTTATCGATTTAATTCTGATGATGGTCGTATCGAACAGTATTCTTTTTTGCAATTTGGGACTAGTCCATCAGGGGCTACCGTTAATGTTGATGGTGTCGAGATAGGTGCAAAAACACCTAATAAAACAACCGTTAAACCTGGGCAACATCAATTTACTATGGCGCGTGATGGATATGAAACTTGGAAAAAGACTGTCTATTTGAAACCAGGTGTTATAACTTGGTTAAATTATGCACTATTAGTGCCAAAACAGTTGAAAGTTGAAGCGGTTTCAAATTATACATCTATTTATTTATCGCTAGCTTCACCTGAGGGACATTATATGATTGTTCAAAAAACAGCCGACAATCCAGTATTTGATTTGGCTGATCTGAGCTCGGATACAGTTAAATCTAGAGTTTTAACTATTCCGACTAGCGCGTATAGTGCGGGCACAAACTCAGTTTTCAAAATTACTAAATGGGATTACGGCGGACGTTATGTTTTAATTGACCATACTTACGACGGCAAGCAAGAGTGGTTAGTTATGGATACCCAAGATGCGAATCTGACAAAAAACATTACTCGTACGTTTAATATTGTAGTTTCTAGTATTGGTTTTTCTGGGACTGGTGGAAATCAGTTTTATGCTTTGAATCAAACCGATATACGCAAATTAGATTTGTCGGGCAGTACTATATCTAAACCGTTAGTTTTAAATGTTACAAGTTTTGACGTATCAAAATCAAATGTGGTTACTTATATCGGTAATAATCCTGATGTTGCTGGTGCCCAAGTGGCTGGCATCTATCGTGATGGTGATAATGTGGTACATGTTTTGCGGACTACGGCTGTCAAGGGTGCCAATTTACATATTGCAACGGCGCATTATTATAACGCTGACTATGTAGTTATCTCTGATGGCAAAAAGGTTGATATTTTAAGTGGTAGTTATCCAAATACGATTAGCGATAATAGTACAAGTATGAAGGTCATAGCATCGTACATGATGGTTCAGGATGTTCAAATTATATCCTTCAGCCCAATCGGTCAATATGTATTAACCCAGGCTGGTACGAATTTTGCCAGCTATGATTTGGAATATCAAAACCTGTCGCAATCAACTATTGAAGGAACTGGTAGTTCAGTAAAACTAGAATGGTTGGACGACAATTATGTATGGTCAGATCGAGGTGATAATTTAGTAATACGTGAATTCGATGGTGCTAATAGCCATACCATTAACGCTGTTGTAATCGGTCAGGATGCAACTATGACTCATAATGGCAAATATATATACAGTATCAATAAATTAAACGCTGGTTATCAGTTGCAGCGTGTTTTGATGATTAATTCTTAGTTCCAGTTCCAGCTGAATAGTCGTTCAAAGAATGTTGGCGAACTGCCAGGGATTGCTGTTTGTTTGTTGGTTGTGTCGGCCGGTGCAGCGATCGATTGGTTAGGGTCAGGACTGACTTGGTCTGCGATAACAAGTAACCGGTTAAGTGATGTTCCGACTGGCGTACAGGTCAATAATGTCAGTATTGGTTTAGTTGTTGAGTAAACTAAACTGCTGACATCATTAGGCGCGACTACTTGTTTTTCTCTGACGGTGTATGTGTAGCGTTTTGAGTTGTAATTGGCATATATTGTGTCGCCTTTTTCGAGTTTTTCAAGCTGAGCGAAAATAAATTTATAATCACCTGTATCGAACAAATCATTGCTGCTGTGTCCGGCTAGAACTGTGTTGCCGACTTGTCCTGGGTGGCTGCTGGCGCCGGGGATTGCAAATTGAGCAACGCCTTTGGTCATGGCTGTCATTTGTGATGCATAATCATTGCCGACATCATATAACACTGGTACATCGACGTTAATCTTGGGAATGATTAATTTAGGTTCAGGACCGACTGATGAGTTTAGATTAGGGTCAATTATTATATTTTGGGGATCAATATTGCCTGGGCTGATATAGGCCGAAACGTTACCGATAAGAACTCGGTTATATTGCAAAAATAATAATATTAAAACAACAGTAACGCCAGATATAATTGGCATGAAATGTCGGCTTTTTTTAACATTTTTGGCCGATTCTTTTACTTTTCCTAAAAGTTTTTGGTGTAAATCAAATAAAGCTTCTTCTTTGGTTGGCGGTTCGTTTGAATCCGATTTGTTACTAAAAAACCCTTTATTATCGGTTGTCGGAATTGGTCCGACCGATGCTTCGACTGCTTGTTGTTGTTTAGCGAGTCTTAGGTGGTGGGTGTAGTAACTTTCGTAATATTTTTGATAATAATCTTGCCAGGCGGTATGATATTTTTTCCATTGGTCGGCTTGGGGAGCGATATGTTCGGTGTGGGTTCTTTGGTATGGGTTAACATTTTCCAGTTGAGTTGGGGCTTCTTCGGCAGTCGGTTTTGGTTCTAATGTAGCCTGCGTATCGTATAGATTATTTATTTGATTACGGATAACTCTAGCCGCGGCGTCCTGGGTTGGACGTGGTTCTGGGGTGCTAATAATTGACCTCTGCGGTAACAGTGGTGCCCCTATTTCGTCTTTTTTAGGCTCATTTGGCTTCATTATTGTAGATTCCTAATGCGTTCTATTGTACAATACATTAGTAGTTATCACCATTACGCCTAAGGTTAACTTGTTGGCATAATGGTGGTCGGTTGTTTTACATCTAGTGCCGCGGTGGTGGAATGGTAGACACGCCAGATTCAAAATCTGGTGTCCGAAAGGTCGTACCGGTTCAAGTCCGGTTCGCGGTACCAGATGTAAAAGAACGAAGATGTGGGGGTGAGGATTGCCTGTGGCAATCCGCAAGGCGACTTTCCGATGCAAGCTGTGCTTGCAGTCGCGAAATCGCGGGGTTGCGTAACGTGACCAAGTCCCCCTTTGCCCACCAATATATGTAATTTTTATAATAAAAATAGCCCATATTCATGAGCTAAGATATATGAGTTTTCCAAGGTCGGACCTTGGAAAGTTTAAAAAAACTAATGAACAAATTTTAAATCAATACGCTTAGCGGCTTCTTCAACCCAATCATGCAAACGTGTAAGTTGGTGACTCATTACGATACGTTCGTCATCAGATATTTCTTGACGTTTCGCTAGGGTATCTAAAAGGTCAAGTGCCTTTCGGAGGTCTGCAGCATTTGCTTTTGTTTCCAGCGCTTTATCGATGCGGTCAAAGCCATTAATTAACGCCGCCGAAATTCGCTCAAGTTGAGAATCAATCTTATCGAAACGTTCAGCTGTGTTTACATCTTTCATAGAACTATTGTATCAAATATATATACAATCATGATAATTCTTATCACAGCAGTAAACTAGCCGTGATACTTTCCATCGGCTTGCTGGGGGTCCATAGCCAATAAACGGCGGCGTTTGTGGCGGTGTTGCCACGCCAGATTTGCATTGGGTCGGTCCATGGAGTGCTGGTGACTTCTCCGCCGCTGGCGACTAGCAATGTGTCACGGTGTAATGTGGCAATTGTAATTGGATAAGTTATGGTGAATTTGTGTAAGGTTTCAACCAAATTAGTCAGCTGCATACTAAAAGTTATAACTTTGGGGTAATAGACGGCTTGAAATAATTTTTGTAGTTGGGCCAGAGATAAAACCAATAAAGTATTTGGTCTATCGACCAGTTCGGCGCTGCTGTTTTTAAGTAAATCAATTGCATCGCGCGTAATTGTAAGTGGTCCTTTGTAGTTGCGAACAAAATCTTCGTAAACAATTGCGGTTTCGCTGTTACGACCGGCATCGCCTATTAACAGAACGCCAGTTGACCAGTCGACGATGGCTGTAAGTTCAGTTATTGCTTCGCGCGACAAGCTGCCAGATGGGTTGGTGGCGCCAAATATAACATCAGTCATGCTGGCTGGTATATTTTTTTTCAACGCTGACGGCAACAAAACTCTTACTTCGCCTGCTCCGGTTTTAAGAGACGTCTGGTAAGCTTCGGCCGCACCAGCAAATCCTAGGCTATTGCCGCCAATAATCCCTAATTTCCCTGCCCCAGATTTTTGAACTGGTTTGGACCATTCAATACCTGGATAAAGCGGTTTGTCGGCTGTTTGTTTATGCCAATATGAAAGATTGTCCATCTGGCTCCAATTCATAGATCATGTTTTTTCGTTCGACTACTACTTTCCAGCCGTTTTCTTTGGCGGCTGTGAATAATTCGCGGTCGGGATTGAATGCGATTGGGTTATCGACAAGCGAAAGCATACCGATATCGCCACGGGTGTCGCCTATCGCAAAGCTGCCATCAAAACTTAGATTGTGGTCTGCGACTATTTTTTTCAAGATGACGTCTTTGCCTTTGTGGGTTTTGACGATTTTTCCAGTGTAGAATTCGTTGCCTCGTTCATAGTGTTGGCCGATCCATAAATCAAAGCCGTATTTTTCGGCGAATGGTTTAACTAGTTCGTCTTGGGACCCAGATATGGCGATTAAAAAGTAGCCATCTTTTTTTAACTCTTCGACAAGTCCTCGGGTATAGACGTAAACATAATCTGACAGTCGCTGGTAAACGCGGTCGGCGGCGGCTTCAAAGTCAATAATTTTGATTTGTGGTAATGATTTGTCGATTGCATTAGCCATAGCTGTGACGTATTCATTAAAAGCGGCGTCTGATTGTCGTTTTTTCCATTTGATTTCGAATGGGTCAAATAACTCGGTTATATTTTTGGGAAGTTTGCCAGCTGACAGTAATTCATAGATAGCTTCGCGGTAAAGGCCGGATCGGAAAATCGTACCGTCGATGTCAAATACGGCGAACGGTCGGCTCATAAATTAACCTTTATACTAACTGGACAATGATCAGAACCCATGATGTCGGGGTGAATTTGGGCATCTGTAACAGAACTAGCGATAGATTTGCTAGCTAACCAGTAATCAATACGCCATCCGACATTACGGGCCCTGGCGTTGGCCCAGTGGGTCCACCAAGTGAATGCATCTGATTTTTCGGGGTTTTTGGCTCTGTATGTATCGACGAAACCAGCTGATTCAAATGCGTCAAAACCAGCGCGTTCTTGGTCGGTAAAGCCGTGTTTGCCGATATTTGGTTTTGGGTTAGCCAAATCTAATTCGGTGTGTGCGACGTTTAAATCACCGCAAAATAGAACGGGTTTTGACTTTTCAAGTTCAGTTATATGTTCTAAAAAGGCTGGGTCCCATTGTTTTTGGCGCAAATCCAGGCGCGATAAATCATCTTTGGTGTTGGGTGTATAAACCGTAACAACCCAAAACTTTTCAAATTCGGCTGATATGACTCTACCCTCGCGGGCGGGGTCACCGTAGCTGTCGCCAGCCAGATTGTATTTTTCGGCAATTGCGTCGGTAAAACCGTTGATAACAGATATAGGTTTAGTTTTGCTAAAGATAGCCGTGCCACTGTAGCCTGGTTTTTCGGCACTGTTCCAGTATTCGTGGTAATCGGGCAAATCGATTTCGGCTTGGCCTTGTTTGGCCTTGGTTTCTTGTAGACATAAAATGTCGGGTTGATGATTGGCAATAAAAGTTTGGAAGTCGCCTTTTTTGATGACTGCACGAATCCCGTTGACGTTCCATGAATAAAGTTTCATTATCTTAATTATAACACCACCGCCATCTCTCAGGGATAATAACCAATGTCCGGTTCAATTTGCTCGTCAATAATAAAGTTCAGTCAACTTAGTAGTCTGCGTAACTCGCTACCGCTCAGACATACTCGACTAGCTAGGTCGCCTGAACTTTATTCTTCCGGCAAATTAAAAGGACACTGATTATTACCCTATCGAGTCGGCTCTTGCGAGTCTAGAAATAGTTATAATTAAAGATTTTTTATTGCTCGTTGTGATTCACGTTCTTGGTCGCGGCGTTTGAGGGTTTCGCGTTTATCATAATTCTTTTTACCTTTACCAAGGGCGATGACGACTTTGATGTAGCGGCCAGCGGTAAGTAGTTTAATGGGCACGATGCTCATTCCTGTTTGTTTGCGGGCATATAAATCATCAATTTGTTTGCGTTTTGCCAACAGTTTGCGGGGCGAGGTATCGATACTGCGGGCACCGACTTTGCCTTTTTCGTTTAGTTTCAGGCTGAAACTGGCGTTGTTTAACCATAATTCATCATCGCGAACGGTAACGAATGACCCCTTTAGTTGGATGTGTCCATCACGGGCGGCACGGGTTTCGGGGCCAGTTAGGGCGATCCCGACCACTAAATCTTCATCCAAGGCATAATCAAAAGAAGCTCGTTTATTAACGATAGATTTGGGTTTAATATTTTTCTTCTTTTTTTGTGCCATAACAAGATAATTGTAACAGATTATAGCTTAGTGTATTTGTTGTTCAAATATGACATTCTGATTAATTGTCCGATCGCTTCGTATGGGGGTACTATTTTTAATATCTGCAAGACCATCTTGGATTGTTTTATAAAGCCACCCCAAGCGCCGTTTTTGTCAGATTTTGTCGGGTTGACGACTCCTGGCAGATAGACGGATTGAAAAGTTTTACGCTTGTGTAGTAACGAGCGATTCATTAATGTTTCGACGCCATAGCCAACATTGGGCCTAGACCAAATTAAAGGGTCAGCAAGTAAATCTTTCGGTACTACTCTCTCGCCACTAAGCCAGTCAACCTTTGCAAATTTATAACGATTTATACGGCCAAATGAGTTACTGCGAAGGCTTAACGACCAATCTACTTTTCCGCCTAGGACTGGTTTAGCTAATTCACTAATTGATTCTGGGCTTAGCCCGATTAAGTCTGCATCTAAAAGCATTATTAGGTCATTTTTAGCTGCCTCAATACCCTTTTTGATTGATAAGGTTTTGCCTAGATTTTTTTCATTTTCAATTAAAGTAACGTCAAATTGCCGAACTATATCTGATGTTTTATCGGACGAGCCGTCATTAACTACAATAACTTCATTAATTAACGGGTGGTGTTGGACAACTTTAAGAACATTAGCGATGCGAGGTTCTTCGTTGTAAGCCGCTATAACGACGCTGATTTTATTATTCATATTAATTTCATTATATAATAACTACATTAGATTATGAGAATAGCAATTTTTACTGACACATATTTACCGGACAAAAACGGTGTTTCTATGAGTATCGACAGTTTTACGAAATTGATGGCGGACGATGGCCATCAAATTATGATTTTTTGCCCATTTGGTGGCCGATTTAAAGATAAGAAATATCCAAATATCACCATAAAACGATACCTTTCGATTACGGCCCCTTCTTATAAAGATATGCAGCTGGCACTGCCTTTTATTTGGACGGCAGTGCGTGATTTAAAAGAGTTCAATCCTGATGTGGTCCATATTCAAACTCCACTTGGCATTGGTTGGATTGGTATTTGGGCTACAAAAATATTGAAAATGCCAAATATTCAGACTTATCACACCTATATACCTGATTTTTTGGTGTATTTAAAACCCAAAACATTGTTTGGTTTCAATAAAATAACTAATTATATTAATGACTCTAAAATGACAAAAACCTTGGCGAGTATTGATATATTAGAAGATAACAAAACTATTGCTAAATTTAGGGCAAAACTTAATAAAATTGTCGACGAAATTACTGACACCGATGTAAAAAACAGCAGCAGTAAGTTGGACGAAAGATTTGGTCGTGACTATACCAGGGTTGTTTATAATCGGGCTGATTTGGTTTTGACTCCATCGCTGGCTATGAAAAAAGTATTAAAACAGCAAGGTATCAAAACCAAAGTTGAGGTTATGAGTAATGGTGTTAGATATGACTTTTTCAAGAAAAAAATTGATTACAAAATAACCAACCGAATCGTTTATCTTGGCCGATTAGGGCATGAAAAAAACGTCGATGTCGTTATAAAAGCGTTCAATATTGCGCAAGCTAGTCGGCCAGAATTACGTCTGGATATTTATGGTGATGGTCCAGCTAGATTGACGCTACAAAGTTTAGTTAAAAGTTTTGGTATTGGCAAAAAAGTTAAATTTTTGGGAATGTATGACATTAACAAAGTTTCGCAAGTATTATGTGAATACGATTTTTTTGCGATGGCCAGTACGGTTGAAACTCAGGGTATTGTAATTTTGGAAGCTATGGCGTCAGGGTTACCTGTTGTTGGCGTAAACAAGTTAGCGGTCCCAGAAGTCGTTAAAAATGGTAAAAATGGCTATATATCTGAACCCTTTGATGCCGATGGAATGGCGAAAAATATGCTTAAATTACTGGAAAGTGATAAAAAACTAAAACAATTCGGCAAATATTCACTAGAAATCGCTAAATCTCACGAAATAAACAAATGCAAAGATCGACTGTTGTCGATTTACAAAAAAGTGGCAAAAATATAACATTTTTCGACATGTTATAATCGTTGATATATGAAAATACTCATCGCATCCGATTTACACTGGCCGGCTGTTAATGGCGTGGCAACATTTAGCCGTAATTTAGCCCAAGGATTGGCTGCTCACGGACATGAAGTTTTAGTGATTGCGCCTAGTCAAACTGGTAAAAAATACAAAGAAGTTGATGGAAATTACGCTATCGTTCGTACGGCGGCAATCCCCTTTCCTTTTTATCAAAACTTTATGATTTCACTTTCGCCCTACCGTGAAGTTAAAAAGATTATTAACGAATTCCAACCAGATGTCATCCATATTCAAATGTTGATGATGATTGGTCAAGCTGCAATGAAAATTGGCAACAAAAATGGCATTCCGATTGTCAGTACTAACCATGCTATGCCTGAAAACTTGATGGATAATTTAAAGCTTTTGGCACCAGTTGCTCGGCCGATTAATTACATGTTGAAATTGTACGGTGCACGTTTTCATTCCAAAGCTGATTATGTAACCTTGCCGACCAAAGCGGCTATTGAAATGTTCGGGTCATCTGTTAATAAGGTCACGTCACCTATCGAAGCGGTCAGCAACGGCATTGATTTGAGTCGATTTAAAGTCAGTACTCCATCACCAGAAATCATGGAAAAGTTCAAAATCCCAACTGACGTTCCAATAATTTCTTATATTGGACGACTTGATGCTGAAAAACATTTATATGTACTGCTAAACGCTTTTGAACAGGTCTTAAAGACGACTAAGGTTCATTTGTTGATTGTTGGTTTTGGGACAGATGCTGATAATTTAAAGTTGTTGGCTTATGAATCAGGACTTTCAAAACATATAACATTCACAGGACGTGTAAGCGACGACGAAATCGTTGCTTTGCATAAAGTCGGTACAGTATATTGCATGCCATCACCCGCTGAATTACAAAGTATCGCAACACTTGAAGCTATGGCATCTGGGCAGCCAATCGTAGCAGTCAATGCCGGCGCATTATGGGAATTATGCCAAAACGAACGTAATGGGTTTTTGTGCGACCAGGATAATGATGATCAAATTGCAAAAAGTTTGCTAAAAATTATTACCGACACGTCACTACGTAAAAAAATGAGTCAAGAAAGTATCGCAATTGCTGCAACTCACGATTTGCAATACACATTGAAACGATTCGAAGATATTTATACAGATTTAATTAACGCGTAAATTTTTCAATCTCGGCGGCTACTAGTTCTGGCGTTTCGTAATGGGTTAAATGCCCGACACCTTTGATGACTTTTAATTCGGCTTGAGGAAATAATCTAGCTAGTTCGTGTTGCTTTGGTAGCGGTGTAATATCGTCCAGATCGCCGGCAATTAATAGTGTTGGCACCGATACATCCAGGGCAACATCACGAACTGTATTTCGAACTGATGCACTA
>JBBQTT010000007.1:0-21369 GCA_038213035.1 Saccharimonadales bacterium (SeqCode)
GCTACACTACTTCTTACGTCTATTGTGTATTAAACCAACCGAATAGTCAAGAGTTATCTGAATATTTTTGCTATACCTTTTTTATACCCATAATCTTGTTCTGGCGCCGGGAATGGCCTCTTGTATAAATGCTTTGAATCGTCAGGAACAACTTTTCGTTCTGATGCCGACATAAACCTATTTTCATACAACGACCGCAACACTACCGCGTCATCATATTGAGCGGTGTATACTTCTTTTGTTTCAGCCATTTCAATCGCACGGGATAACAATGAATCTAATATGTCACGGCGTTGTTTGGCATCATCAACGACAACCAGTTCATGAATCCCAAGCGGTCGGCCCAGTAATTGATTATCAGCAAACCTTTTTAAGGATTTTAAAGCAAAATGCTCGATACCAGAACAATATGGCAGATGATCCTCGATAGTCCACTCGCTAACGTTACTGAACCCAATCCAGTCACCACTGCCGACTGCAATCACGCCCAAATATCTTTCGGGATAATCCTCTAGGTGTTTCAATTGTTTTTCGACATGTTCTTCATTGTCAGAGCTTGACATCTGTTCAGCTTTTTCATAAGGCATACCTGAACGAACCAAGCCTCCATACCTTAAATCAACTATATCTTTGGCGTTTTCAACCGACGGATATATATGAGTTATGCCAAACTTGGGTGTATACATTGGTAAAACTAAGCTTTCTCGATAACTTCGTCAATCAAACCGTAAGCTTTTGCTTCCTCGGCCGTCATCCAATAATCTCGTTCACTGTCGGTCTTTATTTTAGCTAATTTTTGACCAGTATTTTTTGCTAACATCTCTGCTAACATCTCTTTAACAGCCAAAGATTCTTTCAAATCTATCTCCATATCAGTCACCTTGCCCTGCGTACTGTGACTTGGTTGGTGAATCATAATTTTACTGTGCGGTAATGCAAATCGCTTTCCTTTCGCGCCACTTGATAACAGAAAAGCTCCCATACTTGCTTGTAAACCAATGCCAATTGTCTGCACATCGGGCGCAATATATTGCATCGTGTCGTAAATCGCCAAACCATCATAAATACTGCCGCCAGGGCTGTTTATGTACAATTTTATGTCCTTTTTTGGGTCGGCATAAGCCAAGTGCAATAATTGAGCTACGACTACATTGGCCGTGCTTTCGTAAACTTGTTCTCCTAAAAATATAATGCGCTCATTAAGTAAACGAGAATAGATATCAAATGCTCGCTCGCCATCGAAAGTCTTTTCAATAACAGTTGGAATCAGATAATTCTTTGATTTCTTCATACATTAATTATACACAAAATTAGCACTCTATTCAAATGAGTGCTAATTCGGTTATGTATTAAAACTTACTGTCTAACGCTTCAAATCATCTTCGATTGTTTGTCGAGATTTCTTTGCACTTTGATTATAAATTTCATCTTTGGTCTCTAACGCTTTTAGCGCAAACTCAGTATATTCCGATAGTGCAACAAAATCAGACTTCGCATCTTTAATTGTATTTTTCAAGCAATGAATTGCCAAATTATCAATTATTTTTAAACCTTCAATATCACCAGAGTTATAAAACTCATCTACAAATTCAACTATGTTCTGTATGTAGTTCATTTTTTTCTCCATATAAGAAACTTTGAGCCTTTTTTCATCTTACTCAGGATGTCGGTATAAAGCAACCACACTAATACCAGCGTCCACGATCCGCAATAAGGTTTCCGTCTTTGTCTAGATGGTCATGACCCTTATTACCATCTTCTCTACGACCGTAGAAATCGCTCATACTTACGTGGCCTTCAGCAACTAAAGTTTCACCTTCCCTTGGGCCTTGACCCTGAGAGAACGTAATATCTCTTCCGTCATCGGTGTTGCCGTATACCGGCTCACTCCAATGGTCGTCGCCTCCAACCTCGCCCGTACCGAAGTTTTCTTCATCTGCCATACATTTGTGACCGATCATACGGCTATAAAAATTCTTAGCCGAATGATATGGTGTAATAATATATTAGCTAAACGTGTATCGACATACACGACAACTAAATAATACTACTAAAACAAAAATAGTCAATATTCTATAACAAATGTCAAATATAAATTACTATTTATTTAATTCAACTAGCCGTTCGACGGTTTTTTCGGTAATCAAACGATTAGCAATGTCACGTCGAACTTCGGGCTGTTCGAATTGTTTCAAGGCGTCTGGGTTTTTAGCATATTGTTGGCGATAAGTATCAACATGAGCTTCCAATTCTTCGCCAGTTGCTTCAATCTTTTCAACCTTACTTAGTTCAGCCAACACCAAACCTGCTTGGACTCGTTTTGTCGCAACGTCTTTGACTTCAGTTTCCAACCATTTCTCTTTTGATTCAAAACCTTTATTTTCCAAATATTGTTCAATCGTTACGCCCTGATACATCAAATTATTAGCAAAATCTTGTTCAATTGATTTAGCTTGGTCAGCAACCAAAATTTCTGGCACCGGAACGTGGCTAGCAGCTACAAGTTCGGACACAAGCGCATCTTTCAACTTCTCGCCGGCTTCTTTTTCTTTTTGAACTGTCAGTTCGCGTTTAATATCAGCAGTCAATTCGGCAACGGTTTTAAATGGACCAGCTTTGATAGCTAATTCATCGTTAAGTTCTGGCAATACAACTTCTTTGATAGCCTTAATAGTAGTCGTAAACGTAACTTTAGCGCCTTTTAATTCAGCTGAACCGTAGTCAGCTGGGAAAGTTAAATCAATATCAAAAGTTTCGCCAGTTTTATGACCAACAACGCCAGATTCAAAACCTGGAACAAATTGGTTAGACCCCAATGTTAATGCATAGTCATTGCCTGTTCCGCCATCAAATGCTACACCTTCTTTTTTGCCAACAAAATCAATAACAGTTTCATCGCCATCTTTGGCAGCACGATCAACCGATTTTTTATCGGCAAATCCCTTGCGCATTCGTTCAATAATTTCATCAATCTCGGACTGTGCGACAACCACTTTTTCAGCTTTGGCTTTTAACTTTTTATAATTACCTAGTTTAATTTTAGGCAATATTTCGGCCTCGGCGGTAAATTCAAGCGTTTCGCCAGGTACGAACTTTTTAACTTCAACCATTGGGCGATCTAATGCTTGAATTTCACTTTCAATAAAGGCTTCGGCAACAGCTTTGCTGATAGCATTATTCAAAGTTTCTTCCTGCAACATTGCTGGATCGATATTTTTTGCGGCTACACCAATTGGTGTTTTGCCCTTGCGAAAGCCTGGAACCTTAACACCACGCGCTAGTTTAGTCATCGCAACTTGCTGTGCAACTACCAAACCTTCGGCATCGACAGTTATCGTTAACATTACTTTCGTATCAGATACGTTTTTTACAGATGTCTTCATCATTACTCCTTAATTAGTTCAGCAATTCCAGCTAAATTCAGCTTGTATTCCTGTGACTTTGCAATATTTTTAATAGTATAAATGCCACTGTTGACCTCTTCCTCACCGATAAATAACATGTAAGGAATAGTCTTTTTAATCACAGTTTTCAACTGCTTATCTAGTTTGTGGTCTGGCATACCCAATTCTACATTCACACCCATAGCACGTAAATCACGCGCCAAACGGCCTGCTTCACGAGCAGTATCACCCAAAATAGCGATATAAACGTCGGTCGAAGAATGCATGACAGGTAACAATTTGTGAACATCAAGGAAATTCTCCATCATAGTTCCACCGGGCGCCATACCAACAGCAGACACAGCCTCGGCTCCAAATAAACCAACCAAACCATCATATCGGCCACCACCAAATAGCGAACGAGCGTTTTCGGGGTGAGTATCATTAACTTCAAACACCATTCCAGTGTAATAATCCAAACCGCGCATCAATGTAATGTCAAATACCAGGCTGGTAACGTCGGCGCGTTCCAATAAAGTAAATAGTTCTTGTACTTCTAAAACTGCCGAGCTTTCACGAATTTCAGCTGGCAAATCTGCCATGCTTTTTGCCTGCAATAATGCGTCAATCTTTACCAAACCAGATTCTGCTTGATCGCCAAAAATTTCTGCCGCCTGAGCAACAAAATCCTGTTCGCTAATCTTGTTTTTGCGATCAAACAATTTGACCATAAACTGCGCCTGAACGCCGTCCAGTCCTAAATATTGAGCCATCATAAAGTTAATCAATTTACGGTTATTAATCTTGATAACGTAATCTGACGATTCCGCCCCAAAAGCTTTCATAACGCTATCAGCCATAGTAATAATTTCAGCTTCAGCGATAACTCCATCAGAACCAAAAATATCGACATTCATCTGCCAAAATTCACGCTCGCGACCACGTTGAGGTCGTTCGTAACACATAAAATTAGCAATTGAATATAAACGCGCAGGATATGACAATTCTTGACGTCGAGCAGCCACCATACGGCTGATGGTTGGTGTCATTTCAGGGCGAATCGCCACCGTTCGACCGCCACGATCGATAAACGTATAGGTTTGCTCGTTAGCCAATTCTTGACCGCTTTTTGCAGTATAAATATCCAACGGTTCCAGGATTGATGCACCGTATTCTTCGTAGCCAAAAGATTGCGCCACTTTATGCCATACAGAAAAAATATAATTCTGGACTCGTTTGTCCTCAGGATAATAATCGCGTGTTCCTTTGTATGGTTGTGATGATAGTGCGCTCATATCTTATAATTTTTACATTTTTACATGTTTATTGCAAGCTTGTCATAATTTTGCGACAAAAAAATAGAGCCTAGGCTCAGCCTTGACTCTACAACAAATCAAATCATTACAATGTGCACGTCGAGTCTTCACTTTCCAGCGAAAGACTCCGGGTGGAGTCTGCTCTACCGAATTAACGGGAACAGACTCCAACCTACAGGGTGACTAAAACAGATATTTACCAACCAGAACGCCGATGACAAATACCACTATAAAAGTGAGTATACTCATGGGTTTTAGTTCGCTGTCCACCCGGTGTTTAGTCGGGCGAAAGCAAAATGTTAATTAATTAACTATCCAAAATTTTGAAATTATCATAGCAATCATAATTGCTATGTTGGCAGCTAATGCAATCTTTGTAGACAGCAAACTTGGTGGTCGTTTTGCACTCAGTACATTAGCTACAAGCACTATTACTACTGCCGGCCAAACGAATGCCTCTGCCGGTTTTACAATAAACGCCAGAATTACTGTCGCTATCAAAGTATACACAACTGACAACTTCAATATCTCATTCTTGGCATTAAAACTCTTGATAGTTTCGTACGCCAAAGCTTTCCTGACCGCACTTTTAACTACTTCGGGGCTATCAATCCCCTTAGCTTCTGCAGCCATCCATATTGCAGCCTCCAGTGATTTCTCATACGACAAACCCTGACCCAGATAATAATTCATAAACAAATACTTGTTTGAATTATCAATCTTTAACTTCAGCAATACAGCAACAGCGTAACGATATTTCCTATTCCAGAATTTATCATTTATAGCATCTTTGCTTTCTTGCACATTAACGTTAAAATCCAGCTTTTTCTTCATAGCAATAATTATCTGCTTGACCCAAGATTAACACTCAGTTAAAAACAGATATTTTTAAATTAAATTAAAAAAACAACTACAACGTTCAGTATTAATAATTAAACGCTTTTTAGACGATTCTTTTTCATATTGCGACTAACAATAGTTAAATCTCGCCTAAATAAAAGTCTATTCACAATACTCATAGCATCAGCATACAAATGCACATTCCCGTTCGCAGCCGCCAACATGGCGTCTCTTAACGGGTAGTCACCAGTTGAACCTTTGGCCTTGCTCGCAATATACGCTTTTTTAGCGCGTACAATTCGATTAGGTTTAGGGTCCTTAGGGTCCGGCTTGATGCCTAATACTCCCTTGTCGATGATTACTTCGACATACTTTGGAAGCTTTTTCATATTTGTTTTGCTCTTGTTCTATTCGGGCATTAAATTGCCCATAAAAATAGAAAAAGAATATTATGAATTAGTACAGCCTGTAAAGACATGCACTGTAATGATCCGATTTGTTAATGAACATACGAAATCAAATTATAAACCAGATCATTACAATGTGCACGTCGAGTCAAAAATGACTCACAAGGAATCCGTCACCAAATGGCAACGAATTCCTTGGAATATTCACTATTCTTTTATATGGTGTCTAATATAGGCAACCAAAGATGTCGCATTAATAAACACGATTAAAAGCGAAATTACAAACGCAACTTTCAATTGGTCAGTTACTATTGAGGCAACAAAAACAATCACCAATATATCCAACAACATAAGTAGGCCCGAAAAGCGCAATGCCTTCAGAAAAGAAATTTTGTGAATTAACTTTTTTTTCATACAATTTAGCATAAATATTTAATTTAATTAAGTCATCAGCCTATCTTGTTACTTAGTTAGTTAAAGTCTAACCTCGAATAAGCCCATGTTTAATGGCTTTTCTTCGCACAACTACCATCGTACGAGTGTATGCCGTCAGATTACCCGAGGCAATTATAATCATTGCGTGTTTAAATGCATCATACAAATCCTCGCAATGCCCTTTTACCTTTGAAAACTCTTTTTTAGCACGAAAAAACCGTGATTCAAATGATTCAGATGTATTTATCTTCATAGCTTTAACGCCAATCTTGATACACTTTTCTTCATCATGTTCAATGTTTTTAAATTTGAACTTTCTCATATTTGTTTTTGTCTTGCTATCACCCCGAGCTTAAACGCTCGGTAAAAATGAAGAAGATAATTAAATATCGGTACATGTATCCAAACATGCACTGTAATGATCCGATTTATTAACGATCCTCCGCCATTTTAGGCTATCACGCCACAAACAACTAATTTGAATAATATATCACTATTACGCTATATTGTCAATGTAAAAAATTGACAAATAACAGTTTGGTTTGGTAACAAAAATAGGCCATCAGGCCTAATATTTTTCAACAAATCAAATCATTACAAATGTGCACGTCGAGCATTTTATCGCTCACAAACCTTACTCTGTCGTAAGGCGCTAATTAAAGCGCCTTACGACATTAAGTCCGGAAAAATTGCATCAATTCAACAAGCTTCTAGAACCGCAGTTCCAGAGCAGATTTAGCCGCATACACAGCACATCTTTCATCCTTCCCATTGTCCAGCGCTATTTCACGCACAACTGTACGAAATGAGTTCTTGAATTGCCGAGTTTCAGAATACAATGCTTCAAACTTCCTTACCAGTGATTGAGTTATCGTCAAACTACATCTGTTACGATCCGTTTTACTGATAACCCCTATTTTAAACATCGCGTGCCTAAATCTAGTCGCCAATTTGTAGGCACTTTCACTTTTCAAGTTCTGATTAATTGCCCTGTTGCCCTTAAACTTGCTAATTGATTTTTTATTCATATATTTTTATTAGTTATTAATAATTCAAATTCAACAAACAATTCTTTGTTCAAAAATAGTTAAATATCAAAAACCTTCGTATTCAGGTAAATCTTTTATGGCATCTATAACTTTAAAACAAAGCATCATATCACCCTTCGCGGCCGCGTGGCATGCATCAATAAGTGCATATTTGCGGGCATCTATCTTTGATAGTAAAGTGATGTCTAGATTCTTTGCCAAACTTTCGAAATATTTATCACGAGCTCGTATAAAACGAGAACATGGTTTGTCGTCATCAGCCAAAGGCAGCTCTCTAATTATCTTATAGATAACTGCTTTGTCGGCTTTGTTCAGCTTTTTCATATTTATTGTTTTTTCGTTATTTGCATTTCTGCCTATAACTAAAAATTTAAATTAATAAAACCAACTCAACTTTTTTGATAGCCATTTGTTTTTGTTCTAAAATTGCCCTGGTTCAACCAGTACAAAAAAGAAGTTAATAATTAAAAATATAAGTGACACATCTTTTCAGACATGCACTGTAATGATTCGATTTGTTAATGTTCTCGGTTACCGTGGGTATTTCGCCTTGACAACTAATTAGAATAGTTTATCACATTAACGCTATACCGTCAATGTCAAAATAGCACATATCCCCCTTCTCAGCCCAAAATAAAAACACGCCATTTCGGCGTGTAATATATAAAAATCAGATTATTACAAATGTGCACGTCTTGATTGATTAAATCTAGCCGCAAGGCGCCAATAAAGGCGCCTTGCAGGCGGTGAACCCGTATAGCTAGTAGCTTTTCTTGTCTAGGAAACTAAATGTGAATAACAAGTAGCAACCAGACACCGCGGTTAGAATAAAAACCCTCAAGAACTGGTCCATAAACAAAAGGTTGACCCAGTATTGAAAACCGATAAACATTAATCCGCACCACACCAGATAACTGGCAACCATCAAGAATCGATGGCCGTTCTTGAATTTAATCCAGGAAGCTTTACGACTTGGATTATAAGCTAACAATTTTTCAATAGCAGCTTCCACCTTCGAGCTTGGAGTGGAAGCCCATTTCACCTCTTTCCACATAACAGCAGCAACCGCCTCGTCATCACTATAGCCATCAGACTGATAGTTCTTGTACGCAGCAATCATTTTCGCAACACTGTCATCATAAACATATCTCCCCAGCAACCTTAAACCTTCGCTGAATTTCACAGCCAATTCAGTTTCGGTTTCAAGTAAAAACTTAAGGTCTTCCTTCGCTTTCGCGTTCTTATCAACTTGAGTTTTTATCTCTTCAACTTCAACTTCGAATTTCTTCTTTTCCATACCGTTGTTTGCTTCTTGGCACGCAAGCACTTCTGCTCAAACGTCCAAGAAATAATAATAAATTAAACTAAAACCGCACCAATTTACATGGCGCCTTGACGATGTCTGCATAGCCCATTTATAGCGCTTTGCTATCGTTCATTAAATTGTCACCCGTATTTTGTGTTGGTATTCTTTGGCTACACGACTTTATGCCTTGTAAACAAATTTAATTTAGAAATTATTGTCACGCCCGTCAGACGTGCACTGTAATAATCTGATTTGTTAAAGTTCGTTTTCCCAGGGTTCCAACCCCGTTTAACCATACAATAACTTATCATATTATTAACCAGTTGTCAAATCATATCATTTCGAGACACACGTTGAACCAAAATTGATTCACAAGGGTCTACTCTAGGCCGATTAACACGGTTAAGCGTTAAATAGAGTAAAACCCTTGGAGTTTGAAGTCATTAACTTCTGCCGAGCCTAAACTCGTATCCGGCTTTCAGCCTGTTGCATTGCCCAATTAAGAGTCATGCCGTCATAAAGTGTATAACCCAAAACCATTGCGCAAAAATATGCGTATGATCTTGCTATCTTCTTGCTATATTTCTTTATTAAGCAATTATATGCTTGGGCTTCAATTTTTGGATCGTACTCGACCATCCAAGGAATTACTGCTAACTCCCTTATGGCTCCGTTGACTTTAAAGTCAACGTTTTTGTCGAGTAGTTGAATATTGGTTTTTGTTCCTGCGTAGCATTCTGTTGAAATTTTTTTCATACTTTTGTTTTTAATTTTAATGAATAAATTAGACACCGAATAAGCGGCCACTCAAACGTGTGTCGAAATGAGATGATTTTTCAAGTTGTTAATGAGCGTGTGTCATTATAATAAATCAGATCGTTATAAAGTGCACGTAAATTCGTAAAAGCTATATCCAAGGAACCTAATCAACCGCAAAGCGGGATCAGGTTCCTTGAATTTATTAGGTTTTGATTAAAGAATCATGAAAGCAATAGCTAAAATGACGATTATAGCTATAACCTTACCTACGACAGGTACGATTAAGCTATAAGCCAAATATACCAAGAACATAACAAAACCGATGGCTGCCAGGTATATAGCTAGCGACGTAGTGATTATTGAAAACCACACGATAGCAATTATACCTAATATTACAGCTACGATTACAGCAAGCGTTTGCACGAAGCCGTGTTTGTTAATCTCTTTTGTCTTGTTTACCATATTTTTTTATCTTTTGACAGTCTGGTAAAACCAGTCAACAAAAAATATATTAATTAATCACCCTCAGTACATTTACATGTACTTTGTAACGATCTAACTTGTTAATGACCTTCCGTCCCCCGGTTGTTACCAGAGAAACTAACACTCTACATAATAGCATAAACGTGATGTTTTGTCAATGTTTGAGCGGTATTTAATACCAGTTTCCAACGTCGCGGCCCTTTATTGGCACACGAGCATCCCAGAATATCTTGGCAGTTTCCCAATCACCATAGCGCCTGGTTACATATTTGCCAAAGAACTCTTCTTGGCATTTACGATCAGTCTTCCAGTTTGGGCATTCGACAACTAGTCGACCATTACAATCTTGGCCCAGACCTTTACAGCCATACTTATTTTCAGCTTCTAATCTGTTGCTACTTTCGCGACGGAAAATATATGCTTTTGCCTCGGCTTCGCTTGATTTTAGCGGTTTTATATCAATTTCGGACGTCTTTTCCAATTCTGGTGCAATTTCTGTCTCTATTTCGATAGTTTGTGTCTGCGGTGTAACACCTTCGGGTAAAACAACGTCCATTGGGGCTTCGTTTTTGATTGTTATTTGACGAATTTCAGTCAAGGCTTTCACTTTATTTACAGCACGATTTGCCAGTGAATCAGGGGCGATCGTGCTTTGTACAACTGCTTCACCGCTATCGGCTTGAGCTGTATGCTTTTTTTGCAAATCAGATACAAAATACATCGATCCTAAAATAACCGATGCCAGGGCGATATTTGCCATTGCGACACCTAAAACAGAGGCCTTTTCGCCTGTTTTTGATTCGTGCCTATCGGCAAATGATTCGGAATATTTTATTGTGTTGCAATTTGATGGCATAGTAATAAATCCAGATTATAGTAAACCTTGTGATATTTATAAATTTATATTTGACAGAAAAATCAAATCATTAAAATGTGCGAGTCGAGTCAATAAAATTGACTCACAGGGAACCTATAAATATGCGTTGCATAAAATAAGTTCCCTGGAGGGTGTGGCAATTACCAAAGGCGATTACCAACGATGAAAGCGAATACCAATCCAGCCTCGATAAGACCAAGTACAAAACAGATTGATTTAATCTGTTCCAACTTTGTCATTACATAAACGATTGTAAGCGGTAGCAAAAATGCTACGATGATTACAATTGTCTCTGCAAGGATGGTCGTCTGCTTGAAGAAAAGTACTCCAAGGATAGACGCGATAACGCTAACATACATCAATGAGTTTCCAAGTTTTGGAAAAGTCATAGTGTTGTTTCTACTTTTTACCCTAGACGATGCTAGTGTAAGAACTAGAGTTGAATTAATTAATTAATTCACCCGTTTTTTAAAGCACACATCTTCTCAGACGCGCACTTTAATGATTTGATTTAAATGATCCATAGTTGTTTTGTCTCCCAAAGCAACCATTGCCAGTAGTTTAGCATAATTATGCATAATTGTCAACACTGTTATGGTTAACTGCCATTTTTGGTGTATTATTAATCTATGCGAAATAACATTGTTTACAGTGGTGCAGATGAATTATCTTATGAAATCCGTGAGATTGTTGCCGTTGCGAAACGTATTGAAAATATGGGCGTAAATATAACCTGGGAAAACATTGGCGACCCCATTCAAAAGGGCCACCGTGTACCTGATTGGATAAAGCAAATCGTTGGTGATATCGTTTTAAATGACGATTCAGTTTATGGGTATTCCCCCACTAAGGGGCTACTGGAAACCCGTGAATATATTGCCACCAATGGCAATAAAAAGAATGGCGCCAAGATAACCGCCGAAGATATTTTGTTTTTCAACGGTCTGGGTGATGCCATATCTCATGTTTATAGCAGCGTAAACGAACATGTACGCGTTATTGGTCCTAATCCAGCATATTCAACTCATTCATCGGCCGAGGCTTCACACGCCAGCGCACCACATATTACATACCGCCTAGACCCAAAGCGTAATTGGACACCAGATATCGAAGATTTGCGCAATCAGGTAAAATATAATCCATCAATCGGTGGAATAATGATAATTAACCCCGATAATCCAACTGGGATTGTCTATTCCAAAGAAGTTTTATTGGAAATCGTAGCAATTGCGCGCGATTATGATTTGTTTATAGTAGCTGATGAAGTTTACGAAAATATCGTTTATGGCGGGTCGGTTATGACTACTTTGTCAGAAGTTATCGGCGACGTTCCTGGGATGGCACTAAAGGGGTTATCCAAAGAAGTGCCTTGGCCTGGATCGCGCTGTGGCTGGATTGAATTTTATAACACTGACAAAGACCCAATCTTTGCGCGTTATGTTAAATCATTGGTTGATGCAAAGATGTTAGAGGTCTGTGCCACAACTTTGCCTCAAAAGGCCTTACCTGTGATTTTATCTGATTCACGCTACCCTACTTATCTGGCTGAAAATAATGAGCTATACAACCACCGCGCTGAATTATTTTATAAAACCCTCTCTGTTGTACCTGGGATTATGTGCGTACAACCACGTGGTGCGCTTTATGCGACTGTTGTATTTAATGAAGGTTTATTGAAACCCACACAAACCTTACCACTGGTTAGTAGTAGCGTAAAAGCATATATCGAGCCGTTAGTTGCAGGTATCGCACCCGATAAGCGTTTTGTCTATTATCTGCTGGCATCAACTGGAGTTTGCGTTGTGCCATTGTCTGGATTTAATTCTGATTTGCCAGGATTTAGAATGACACTATTAGAAGTCGATGACGAAAAGTACCAAAAAACGCTTGAAACAATATCAAGCGCTATAAGAAAATATTTGGATTCATAAAAATCAAATTGTTACAAAAGTGCGCATGTATCTATAGATAGGCATGGGAGTCCGCTTTTTTAGGGCGGACTCCTTTTGTTGGCGTAAATATACTATTTGAACAACTCGTTCATTTTGACCTTTGCAATCAAAAATAAATATATAAGTGACACAATGCCTAAATAATTAAGCAACAGTATCGCCACAAACCACCAACCGCGCCTATCTTTAGCAGAATGCCAAAGACCAATTCCTGTCCAAAACAATGTCCAAATTGCGACTAGCAATGGGACGAAGAGCACACCACCAGATAAATGGTAGTAATTCATCATGTTATACATAATGTTGTTGTGACATCGAGGTTTTACACCTACAAAATGTCAAATTAATAATTAGACAGTACATACGCACTGTAACAATTTGATTTTTTAATGAGCTGACTGTATATTTTAAGATATTTTGTCAATTTGAATATTGTACAATAGTTTTCGTGTATATGCAAACTATACGTGATTGACTATAAAAACCTTTAGTTATTACAGTATATTCTGTTGCATCCAGGCATACATTGCTATTCCAGCTGCCACGCCAACATTAACCGACCTGGTAGAACCAAATTGTTCGATATATACAGTCTTTTCTGCAGCCGATTGCATTTCTGCGCTTAGACCAGGTCCCTCACCACCAAAAACCAAGACTGACTTTTCAGGTAAATCTGTTTGCGACAGAGGTACAGCACCCGCTAATATATCAATCGCGATAATATGGCGACTTTCATTTTTCATTGCATAAACAAACTCATTTACGGTATCATGATGGACAATATTCAAATATCTGTCCGTTACCATTGCACCCCGTCGATTCCAATGTTTTTTGCCAATAATATGAACCGTCTGCACATTAAAGGCATTGGCGGCGCGAACTATTGTGCCGATATTTAGGTCGTGTTGCCAGTTTTCAATAGCAACGTGTAATGATGCCCTGGAAGTGTCCAGGTCGGCTTTGATGGCTGCAACAGTCCAATAGCGATACTTGTCCAAAACATTGCGTTTGTCGCCATGTTCTAACAATTCAATGTCATATTTAGCGTCGATTGGCCACGGTTTTGAATGTGGTGGAACGCCGATTTGTGATTCTTGCATGAACTAATTATAGCAAACGTAAATTATTAATCTAAAATAGACTATGCCTTACACTAATATTTAAACCTAGAATCATGCAAAATAAAATAGAGCCCAATCACGGGCTCTATTTTATTATATAATTTTATTCATACCTCAAAGCATCAATAGGATTTTGCTTGGCAGCCTTTCGAGCTGGCAACGTACCTGCAATAAATGCAATTGCCATAATAAGCAAAATTATTTCAATGACGGACATTGTTGAAAATGCTAATAAATCAAAACCTGGTAAATCTTTTAAGATTCCGACAGATAATCGATAATTTATAAATTCCCCAAGTCCTATTGCAAGCGTAACACCAAACGCACTACCCCAGAATCCGATTAAAACAGCTTCGATACTGAACAGAGAAAATATACGACTACTACTCATTCCCATAGCCTTCATTAAACCAATCTCTTTAGTACGCTCCTGAACGGACATTAGTAATGTATTTACGATACCAAAACTTGCAGCCAGTAATGCAATGATTGCGAAGCTATTAAGTACCCAAGTAATAGCATTAATTACTGATTCAAATAAACCTAACGTATCATCAGATGTTTGCGCTTTATAACCCAGTTTATCGAGTTTATCTTTAACGTCCTGAATGTGGGTATCTGTTAAATTTTCTTTAATTTTTACAGATGCCATAATATATTTGTTAGAAGCAGCTTCTGGCAAACCATCAGATTGAATATTATATAGTTCATCTGTAAATGCTCGGTTGAATGCAGCTCCACTTGTACTGACAAGACCAGCTTGCTGAATACCGACAACTGTTGCTTGAACGGTGTGTTGTTTGCCGAAGGCATCACTAATGGCAATTGTCACTTGTTTATTTAAAATATCTTCATTATTCGAATACCCCAGCGGCAACACATATTGACCCGGCAAAACAATTTGATTCGTAGTACTACTGTCGAGTTGCGATCCTGCTGCAAGATCCAGTTTTGCAATACCACCTACCGGCGAACTAGTCAGTTTATATTTAACACCACTTGAGCCTTCGATATAATCTGGACTCACCATATATACCGGTCTTACGTCAGTTAAGTCATCAATCGCTTTGAGTGCATTGATATCGTTCTCGGTTAAAACACCCCCGCTAACAAAACTGGACATAGCATTTGAACTTGTCGTTTTGCCTGGTACATACTCTTCCAAACCATTATCGGTAACAAGATTTGCATCAGAACTTTTTATCGTTATCCTCATAACATCTTTTTGACCGATCGTACCAACTTGTTTTTCAATATAGTTTGAGATACCCAAACCAATGCCACTAGTCAAAGTTAAAGTAAACGCACCGATAAAAATAGCCAGTACCGTAAGGCCTGTTCGCAATTTGCTGCGAAACATATTTGCATTTGCTGTCAAGAAAAGATCTTTAACTTTCATATTTGTTCTCCCCGCAAATTGCCGTCTTTAATATATATTTGTCGATCGCACATTAACGCAAGATCAGAATCATGAGTGACAATAATCAATGTAATCCCGTTGTTCTTGTTATTATCAAACAAAATCTTTTCAATCCTTTTACCGGTTGTACTATCTAAATTACCGGTTGGTTCATCGGCAAAAATTATTCTTGGATTATTGACTAGAGCGCGAGCAATCACTACACGCTGTTTTTCACCACCGCTAAGATTATTGGCTTTATTGTATATCTTTTCACCTAAATCAACCGCTTTAAGTACTTCAATACCGCGGTTTTTACGTTCTTTACTACTTACACCAGCTATTTTAAGTGGTAAAATTACGTTTTCAAGAACTGTTGCATTACCATTTAGGAAAAACTGTTGAAATACGAACCCAAACGTCCGATTACGCAAAAGGTCTTGTTCGTGTTTCGATAACTCACTAATGTCCTTATTGTCGATATGAACAGACCCACTGGTTGGCTTGTCCATTAATGCCAAAAGATGCATTAATGTACTCTTTCCTGAGCCACTCTTTCCAACAATAGCGATACTTTCACCAGATTTTATATTTAAATCAATATTTTGCAATGCCTTAAATAAGCTCTGATTTTTCCCATAACTCTTGCTTAACTTTTCTGTAGAAATAATAGTCGGTTGACTCATTTGGTGTCCTGATCGGGTTGAGAAAGTGACATACTCCAGGTTTGTATTTGTTTTTCTAACACTTCTGTTTTAACAATGATTACGGCATCGTTAAAAGGTGCACGTATAATAGTAAAGCGAGCGCCCGGCTCAAGATTGAGTTCGTTGCGTGCTTCAGCAGGGATAACAACCTGTCCTTTTTCATTCATAGTCGTAGTTCCATATATTTTACTAGATATTGGAGGCATAAATATATCCTTTATTATTTTTATTACATTTATTACATTTATTATTGTAAGACCATTTACGGCTATAAGCAATAGCACGATAATTTTAATATGCCTATCTGATCTTGTTTAATGGTTAGCGGACCATCCTAGTTACAGTAATCAGATACTGCGGACACGCTATTTTGACGTTTCATTTGATAAAACTTCAAGCTTTTCAGAAGTAATTCGTGAAATCATATAAATAAATGAGGCGAGTTATATTGCAGGCCTTTGGACTATGGTTTTAGGTTAGGTCTGACACCGATTTCTTTGTTAATAATCAAAATTGTAATATAATTTTGTATAATGACTACTATTAAACGTGCGATATTAAAGCTAAGTGGCGAATTATTTCAAGACGCTGACGAAAATATTAACTTTAAAAGATACGACGATGTAGCAAAACATCTTATAGAAGTCCAAAAAGATACCGGCGTGCAGCTGGCAATTGTGGTTGGCGGTGGTAATATTTTTCGTGGCCGTCAGGCGGCTGGATATGTCGATCCGAATGAAGCCGACTCAATGGGCATGATGTCAACGATTATCAATGGCATTGGATTACGTGAAGCTATGGCACGAAATGGTGCTGCTGATACCAGGTTGATGACTTCAATCAGTATTCCTCAAATTGCCGAACCATATATCCGAACCAAAGGACGACATCATTTGAACAATAATCGCATGGTTATTATTGCCGGAGGCCTTGGGATGCCTAATTTCTCAACAGATTCCGCCGTTGCTCAGTATGCCAGCGAATTACAATGTGAAATCATATTTAAAGCCAGTACAACAGATGGGGTTTACGACAGCGACCCTCGTAAAAATCCTAAAGCAAAAAAATTACTGGAATTAACTCATCAGGAAGCACTAGACAGACGCCTGGAAGTAATGGACAGAACGGCATTTGCGATGTGTGAAAAGTCAAATATACCTATCTTTGTTTTTGACATTAAAAATTTAAATCGACTAACAGATATTATTAGTGGTGATTATTCATTTGGTACCCTTATCAACTGTCTAACTAAATAATTTACAGCCAAAGTAGTATAATTTAAATATAAACAGGAGTTCATATATGAACACGCAAACTTTAGAACAATTGCCGGACTGGTTTTGGCCGGTGTTACTTGTACTTGTTATTTGGTCACTTTATTGGAAGATGGCGGCTTTGTGGCACGCTGCACGAAATAAACAGCTAAAATGGTTCGTATTATTCGCGATTTTAAATACTGTGGGCATATTAGAGATTATTTATCTGTTTGGCATCGAAAAGGCACGTACTGAGAAGTTATTTAAGTAGCAGATAATTACCAAATTAAAATTACGACCATTTGGCCGTAATTCTAATTTGGTACGCGAGAGAGGATTTGAACCTCCATACCCTTGCGGGCACCAGCACCTGAAGCTGGCGTGTCTACCATTCCACCACTCGCGCATAAATGAATATTTACTAAAGTACATGCTTTGGTGCTGGTGGCCTGGCACCAGGTCACGATAAATTTCTTTCAGAAATTTTCTCGACCCCGCCTCAGTCGGTGACATTCGTCATCCGGCTTCCAGCCTTGCGAACTGCCATTCTGGGCAGTTCTCACCTGAAGCTGGCGTGTCTACCATTCCACCACTCGCGCATAAATAGCATAGCTTGATGAGTGGCAACTACCATTGGCCACTCGCCTTATAATCCTACTACCCCAGCATAACGGTACTGGGGCGGTTTTTCAATGTTTTATCTAATTAAGTGGTGAATACTTTGCAAAATCAGCTAAATCATAATCCGGATTCAATTGAGAAATCAAGGTTTTCAAGTCTGATTTTTGCTTTACACCAGGGTTCATTGTGCCAAACGGGTCAAAAGCTAATCGAATTTGAGTGTACAAATCCTCTAAATCTGGCCCCATTTGGTCATAGGCTGCAGTCGATTTCAGACGTCCTTCACCAGATTCAGCACAAAAATCACCGTCAAACTTGGCTACTATTTCGGCATAATCACCAATCAATTTAAATGTCTTTTGTTTGTCACCAACGCTATGTAATTGCAATGCGGGACGAGTATGAACGACACCATCAAGCCAACTAATACTTAAAGGTAGGCTGATATGGTGTTTTTTGGCCAGTTCCGCGACCGCAGATATAAACTCTTCACGTCGCTCGGCTGGGATTGATGCGCCGTCAATCAACGATGGCATCGATTCGCCACTTGTTTCAGACTGTAAAACTACCGCGCCGACTTCACGTATAGCATGCAGCTCGTCGGTCGAATGGTCCTTGCTGGTTAAAATTGTCGCATTAAACTTTGATAACTTTTTCAAAGCGTTTTTCATCTTGCGATTACGGTGACCGTCACTAAAATCGTTATAGACTACAAACATAACTGTTCCTACAATTTTGTCAGCCTCGATGAAAGGATATTTCTTGCCATGTTCTGCAGCCATTTTAAACAATTCGCCGTCAATTAACTCAATTGATGTTGGTTGAGTTTTTGCAATTATATCAGCCGCATCCCTGGCAATTTCTGAATCCTCAAAAGATGCTACGATGATTGATTCATCAGCACTGTAGTAATCTGTTCGTAAAACGATTTCAGATATTATAGCTAGCGTTCCCTGACTGCCGACGATAAGTGGGGTTAAATCGAATGAACCGTCGCGTCCTTTAACTTTGGCTATGCCAGGATAACCGGCGATTTCACGGCTAGTTAGTGGGATTCTGTCAGAGATTAGTGATTGATTATCCTCGATGATGCCGTCGATTTTTCGGTAAAGCTCGCCCTCAAACGACTGCAAACCTTTTTTCTTGTCCAGTTCGCGTCGGCTGATACGAGTTGTTTCAATCAAATCGCCATTTGCTAAAACTACCTCTAAACGTTTAACTAAATCGCCGGTTTTTCCATATTGCCCAGATAACATGCCACCAGTATTATTGGCAACTGCGCCACCTATCGTGCTGTAGGCTGATGAGTATGGGTATGTAGGGACAATCATGCCGTGAGTTTTTAGGGCGTCGTTTAATGCACTAAATTTGACACCTGGCTGGGTATGTACAAATTGATCTTTGCTTTTCAGATTGATATAGATAATATTATTCAAATGAGCAAGCATGTTTATGACAATACCTTTGCCGATGGATGCGCCGGTTTTATCAGATCCGCCACCACGAACCGTCAGGGGTAAGACGTGGCCTTTTTCGGCTAATTGCCAAGAGAATCTGGCGACTTTGCGTATATCATTTGTCACCCGAGGGCTGACGATTAGTTCTGGTGTGACAGTTAAAACACTGCCATCGCGTGAATAGCGTTGACGTACAGATTCAGCACTGGTGACTTCACCTAAAATGTGTTCATTTAAATATTGTGTGATTTTACTCATTACCGTATTTATCCCCATCCATCATTTACTGTATTAATGATAGCACAAGCTGGATGGTAGTTAGTAGGTAGTAAATAGTAGATAGTAGATGGAATGTAGTAAAATGGAATATATTAAAGCTTGTGTAAGAGGTGGATAATTTGTTATAATACACAAGTTACCAAAAGATTACATATACGCGCGAGTGGTGGAATGGTAGACACGCCAGCTTTAGGTGAGGATGTCCAGTGGACGTCCGCAAGGCCGGAAGCCGGATGACGAACGTCACCGACTGAGGCGGGGTCGCGAAAATTTATGAAATAAATTTATCGTGACCTGGTGCAAGGCCACCAGCTCTACGACAATGGTTCTTTTATGGTAATATATCGGTATGCGCGAGTGGTGGAATGGTAGACACGCCAGCTTTAGGAGCTGGTGCCTCCGGGCGTGAAGGTTCAAGTCCTTTCTCGCGTACCAATGAAACAGTCCCAGAATGAGAGAGCTTAAAAAGCTCGTTCACCCCTGGGATTTTTTCTATTTCCGTGGTTCCACAAGCTACTTCTGAAAAGTTTGGCATTTCATCAAATATAACGCCAAAATAGCGTGCACGTAGTATCGGATTACTGTGGTCAATAAGCAGATCTTTCATGTGTTCGACAAAGTATTTGATATATTTCAAGATGGTTGGCATATCGACGCTTTCCTTAATCATTTGTTCATCCTTTCTTGTTTCTAAATTATTAATTTGTTGCTCTAATTCGACTAATTCCTCCTCCATATATTTAATTGCCGTCGGCGAGCTTATTAACTTTATTTTATCTACGATTACACGTATTTGTGAATCAAGTTCTATGTGCCTGTTATCGCGCAATTTAGCATGATCTTGAACTTTAGCGTTACGTTGTTCCCACACCTTCATAACAGCCTGAGCTACTTCGTCGAAGCGTTCAGGACTAATCATGACTCTATTAACAAATGATTCAATCGTTGCATCAAATTTATCTTTAGGCACGCGGAAATAATGTCCATGATGACTACAGTGATATGCAGGATAGTATTTACCCATCCGGCCACGAGAAGCGCTCCCTAATAGCGGGTTATTGCAGTGCGGACAAGTTACGACTTTACGGTATGGAAACTCTTCGTTGTAAATATTCTTTTTTGCGAGCTTTTCTTGTTTTGGAGCACATCCAACAGTCGGGTGTTCCGGATCATCTGGATCTAGTGTTATGTAAATCTTACCGCGATTAGCTTTGTTGAACAGTTCTACGGATATTAGACCGTTAAACTTACATTTAACTGGACTATCTCCAGTCCATTTCTCGGTATTTATGCCGGCATAAATGGTTTTTGAAATATATGCACGAAGTAATTTACCGGTCATTTGTTTACCGCCAATGCGTTTTATAATCCTTGTGCGATCTTTTTTATCGCGAACTACTTTTATAGGTGTGCGAAAACCTATGCGATTCATCTCTGACGCAATTTGGTCGTCACTCTGTAACCCAGTAGCTCTCATTTCGTACATCTTACGAATAATTGGGGCCTCTTCTGGCTTTTCGACTAAAATTACACGTTTACCATTTACTGTTTCCATTTTTGTTGTCTGGTAACCATATCGGGCACTTCGAGACCAATAGCCGATTTGTGTGTATCGAATTTCGGAGCCTATCATACGAGTTAGAATATCCCGTACCTCGTCTTTTGCTCTTTCGGCTTCCAATAACTCGGTTTTACGTGTTGGAGTGTGAACGCTCCATTTAT
>JBBQTT010000008.1:0-20662 GCA_038213035.1 Saccharimonadales bacterium (SeqCode)
ACGGCGCTACAACCTTTACTACAAACGGTGCTGTTCGTGGAACTTTTGATTCTGCATCTTATGGATTATATCTTGGCGCTGGTATAACTGGCGCTTTGAATCCATTTACCATTAGTTCAACTAACGGTACTGCCGGAGTTGCTGGTAGCGCACTAACCGTAAAAGGCGGTATCGGCGGATCAAGTTCTGTCGGTGGCGCATTAAACCTACAAGGTGGTGCTGGTGGTTCAACTATTGGTGCCGGTGGTGCAGTTTCTGTTCAAGGTGGAAATGCTACTGCTGGTGTATCTAATGGTGGCGATTTATCACTTAACGCTGGTATAAAATTTGGTGGTGGTGCTGATGGTAATATCAACATTGGCAATCTAAATACCAACACGATTCAGATTGGTAACACTGCCCCAACTGCTACTCAGACAATTAACATAGGTGGCAGCACAACTACTGGTACGACAAATATTACAATTGGTTCAAGCAACTCATCAACTGCCGGCACAACCGCCATCCAAGCCAAGGGAAATATTACAATCAGCAACGCTGGTTCAACTCGTGCAACATTTGACAGCGCAACTGGTAATTTATACCTAGGTAACGGCGTAACTGCTGGTGCGCCAAACAACTTTACAGTCAGTGGCACAGGCAGCAGCACAACAGCCGTAGCTGGTGGCACAGTTACAATTCAAGGTGGAAATGCCACAGTTGGTAACGCAAACGGTGGTAATTTAACACTTAGCGGTGGTACGGGCATTGGAACAGGAGTTAATGGCATAGTAGTCATCAATACACCTACCTTCTCGACAACCGCTAATGACGCTAACTGTTACACTGGCGGTGCATTGGTCGCAGCCGACTGTACAATTGCAGTGTCATCTGTCAATAATTCAGCCGCAATTATTGTTGGTTTTAGCACAACTAGTCAAACTTCAATCTTGCCCGATCCAACACTGCTGACAGCTGGACGCGTAATTTATATTACCGCTGCAAATAACTCAAAAGACTTTATTCTATCTGTTAACGGTGGTGGAGTTGGTAATACAATTGCTATGCGCCAAAACACAACAGCAACTATGATCTGGAACGGCACAGACTGGACAGCAGCTGGTGCATCCAGTTCGACAACCTTACAATCTGCATATGATAACACATTGACCACCGCTGGTGGTGCCGAGTTAGTACTTTCTAACACCGCTAATGCTAACGGTTTGACAATTCGCGACAACCCAACAACACCAATTAATGGCGCCCTATTTGAAGTCCAAACATCAACGGCTGGCGGATTATTCTCGGTCAATAACAATACGATAGAGTATGCCAAAGATGGTGGTGGTGAAACTGGTGGTGGTACCAGCGACGCTACCGATACAACATTCCCAGCTACAACCTGGTCAGCCACAACAGGCAGCACTACCGCAGTCACCCGTACAACTACAACCATAAATGCCAACGCTCAAATCTCAACTGGTATGGCAGCTGTATCTGTAGTAACAAGCGGAGTTGCTAATCAAGGTGTTATCGATCGCCTATCAACAACCTTAACCCAAAATATGAATTATAACGTTTCGTTCGCTGCTAAACTATTATCTACTAGCAACTCCTTCCAGGATCTAACTGTTTATTATTCAGTTAATGGCTCTACCCGAACTACAGCTTGTACTAATTATAGTACTCAAACTGTTCAACTTAGCGCATGGTCTAAAATCAACTGTACCTTTACGGTACCGTCTGGCGCCACAGCAACTAACTCGATAATTATCGTTCAAAATAGCGCCGTAGTCCATACATTCTATATCGATAACCTAAGTGTTTCATTGGCAGCGAATGTCAATTATGCAACTGATGGTGGTGTTGACGATCCAGGTTCATTTGCAACAAACTGGACTGCTGTTGGTACATCGACCGTATCACCAGACACAACCGTTGGCAACGACAGAAACACCAGCGCTAAAGTTGTTGCAGGCACGACAGCTGGTAATGGAGTTAAAAATAAATTATCCATTACACCATTTGGTAACAGTACACTGTATCGTATTACAGCCTATACATACATTTCAGCTGGGACAACGCCATTTAGCGATTTTACAATTCGCTATTCACCAAATGCTGGAACAAGCTTTATAGCTTGCAAAGATTACAGCACGCAAACTGTTAGTACATCAGTAAGCGAATTCGCTATGATTACATGTTATATAACAACCGATAATACTGCAGTTACAACCCCTTATATTTATTTCACGCAAACAGCTGCTGCAGGTGCTGCAAGAACTTGGTATGTTGATACATTATCTATGAACCTATCCAGCAGCACGGTACCGAATGTTCAAATTGGTGGTGGTCTAGCCGGTAGCCCACTAACACTATTTACAGTCGACCGAGGCGCATCGGCACCGATTGCCGCCAATAACGATGCGCTATTGGGATCAATGTACTACGACACTACACTTGGAAAATTACAATGTTACGAATCTGACGGCTGGGGAGCTTGTGGTTCAAGTCCAGATAACGTTATCACAATCTCGCCAGAATATACCAACGCCGTATTGCACGGAACCGGTGTCGGTACAATGACATCAGATTTCTGTTCAGATTTTCTAGACATTAACGACCCAACAAATGGACCAGCTATTTGCGGTACCGACGAAACTTACAATTTCTATAAATGGACATCTCCACAGACGACTGCACAGACTTATAGTATTTACGTAACATACCAATTACCTTCAACATTCAAAGCATTCGCGTCAGGGTCAACATCATTAATGGCGCGAACCGACAACGGTTCGTCTAGCGGAACTGGTACTGTTAAATACTCTATCTTCAGAAATACAGTCAATAACCCTCTAGCATTGTGCGGATCTATCGTTACAGCTTCAACCGGAACATCATCTTCATGGAACACAAGCGCTACAACAGGCGGGAATGGCGCATCAGACCCATCAGCCTGTGGATTCTCTGCTGGCGACAGTGTTGTATTCAAAATTGATTTGATTACAAATAAAAACGCAAACGCATACGTCGGCAACCTTAACTTCATATTCACTAATAAGTAGGATCGTTTAAATGAATAAAATGATAAATAATATGATTAAAAAAAATACACGACATGTCAAAAAATGTATGACTAGTGTTCATTTTGAATTATCAAAAATATCTTTTATTAAAATAAAAAAGTATCTTACCAACAGACTAAAGATAATATCCCGTTTTATTAAAAAACACCCCGTCCGTTTTGGTTTATTCGCCAGTACAACAATCTTTTCGTTATTAATCATTGTTACGATTTTACAACCATTCTTTATACATTACAGTTATAATCTGGGAGCTTCTAGCGCCCTTTTGACACCTATTAATCAAACGATGGCTAATAATTTAATGTTTGATTCCGCGAAACAAACATTTAACTTTACCAGTAGTCAAACTACCCCAAGCCCGTTAATTGCTCAAACTAATTCGACTCAAGTTACTGTCGAACTACACCAAGATGCATATAAAGGAGTCACGGTTACAGATTCGACAAACAAAGTTAGCTTTGGATTAACACCTAAATACGGACTAAAATCCGGTCAACAGGATGGTAACCGCATCGTTTACCCATTATCTAGTAGTAATGGGTGGGCAGTATATACAATGCAAGGCACTGGTGTCAAAGAGGATATAATTTTAACCCATGCAGGTGGCGATTCAATTTCGTTTGATTACCAATTGACTTTAGGTGACGGGCTAGAAGCACGATTAGAAGTAGACGGCAGCATCGGCGTTTATGGCAACACTCTTTTAAGTGGTAATATTACAGCATCGACTGAAAATGACGCAGCATTACTACAAAAAGCCCGAGAAAATGCCCAAAAAAATACGCTTCTATTTAATATTCCAAAGCCATTTATTGCTGACACGACCAAAAAAATATCGTCAGCCAAAGCAACCTATTCTCTAAAAGGCAGTGATCTACAAATTAATGTAACCGGATTAGCAAAAGCTAACTACCCATTATCTATCGACCCAAGTATTTATGTCGTAACTGCTCAACAATTTATGGCTGGTAATAATGAAACTAATATCGATTTTGACGTTGATAATAAATTGATTAAAAAAAGCCCCACAACCGGAGCTCGATTTGATACATGGAACACCACAACTAGTACGCCAAACGCAGCATGGGCTGGAGGCACAGTGGCTGCTGGTGGGTATATTTATACATTGGGCGGTAAATCATTTAACGGAAAAGTATACACAGCTCAGGGACCTGACGCCTTTACTGTACCAAGTGGCATCACTAGTGTTACAGCCAAAATATGGAGTGGTGGTGGTGGTGGCGGTGGCGGTTCGGCTGCTCCGGGTGGTGGTGGTGGCGGGTCAGGCTACGTTACTGCAACATATACCGTTACTCCAGGTGAACAATTAGACTTATACATAGGTGGTGGTGGATCAGGTGGAACCAGGAACACATCTGGTCGTGGTGGTGGCGGCGGTGGTAGCTCAGATATCTATCGCCATTCGGATTCTACTTTACTAACTCTTGTAGCTGGTGGTGGTGGTGGTGGCGGCGGACGCAGCACATCGACCCATATTGGTGGAGCTGGTGGAGCTGGTGGTGGTACCACTGGAGTTGCCGGTAGCCCAGGTGCTGGAACAAGCACGGCCGTTAACGGCGGTGGCGGCGGAACACCAAGTGCTGGTGGTGCTGCTGGTACTGGCGGTGTGTCAGGTGCTGCTGGATCATTCCTATTTGGTGGAGCTGGTGGACAAGGAAGAAATAGCGGCTCTGGAACAGGTGGTGGTGGAGCTGGTGGACTAACTGGTGGTGGAGCTGGTGGTAACGTTACCACTACGTCACGTGCTGCCGGTGGTGGTGGTGGATCAGGCTATTACGGTGGTGGTGGTGGATCAGGTAACTCTGGTACCACCAGAGGTGGAGCCGGTGGTGGTGGTGGATCCAGTTATACCTACTCGGGCGCAACATCAGTCACCAACTCAGTCGGTAGTGGCACAAACCCAGGAAACCCTGGTGACTCGTTCCGAAACGGAGCTGGCGATGGCGGTGCAGCTGGTGCAACCACAGGCAACGGTAGTAATGGTAGCGGTGGTCTAATTGTTATTACTTATGGCGGCGGCGGGTCAGCCAACCAATCAGTTAACTGGGCTAAATTTAATACATCAACTGGTACTGTCGATAGTGCTAACCCCGGCAATGGTACATGTAGTGGCTGGTGTACATCTGCCGCATATAACTTACCTTCTGCACGCTCTAACTTTTCATTAGTTACCTACAATGGCTTCCTATACGCTATGGGAGGAATAGATGGTAGTGGAACAAACCAGAAAACTGTTTACATCGCTAAATTAGGTGCAAATGGTGAACCTCAATTATGGCATCCGACCGATACCAACAAAGCCAACTGGGTATATTGGTATCAAGATGCTAATTTAAGTTCAATCCGCTCTGATATGGCAGCGGTTGCTTATAATAACCGCATGTATTTGATGGGCGGTATATCAACCGGCGGAACGCCAGTTAACACTGTACAATACACAGATATCACACCTACTGGCACATTGGGTAGCTGGACAACTTCAACTGTTCTTCCATCTAATCTGTATGGATTTAGTGCTCAGGTTTACAACGACCGTTTATATATATTAGGTGGCTCAGTGACGGTCGGTGGTGCGCCAACAAATTCAGTCTATTACATTAAACTTAATAGTGACGGCTCACTTAACAACTGGATACAAACTTCTAGTTTCTCGACTGGGCGTATGACAAATGGTGGTAATTTTTCAGTTGTATGGGGTGCATTCATTTATATCTCTGGGGGGTGTAGTGCAGTCAATGGTAGTGATTATTGTACGACCGTGCAATCTGACACACAAGTATCAAGTATTAATGCTGATGGCAGCATTGACAATTGGAACAACATCGGTGGTGCAACCGACCAACGCATGAGCTTCGGAATGGTAGCGTGGCGCAATAAAGTTTACGCTGTCGGTGGATGTTCGGAACAAAATACTTCGACTGGTGATTGTAATAGCTCTACTTTAGACACAATTAATTATGGGGTTATTAACCAAGACGGTGATGCTTCAACCGTTGACCAGTCAGTCAACACATCTACTTCACCCTGTAGTGATGCGACCCCAAGTCAATGTAACCTGCCAGGAACAACATACATCGGTAATATGCTGGCACCAACAATTATCACCAACGGCTATCTTTATGTCATCGGCGGATGTACTGATAATGCCTGTTCAACAACACTTGGTAACGTAGCCTACGTTGCTATTTCCTCTTCGGGAACTATGACCAAACCCGCCACTTGCCCATCAGGAACATATAGGGGAAATATTTGGTGCGTTGATACAACCCACACAGTAACGGGTGGTATCGCAGCTGCCAGCCCGGTCATATTCGGTGCACAAATGTATCTAGTCGGCGGACTTGATGGTACTGGTAATACTAATACTATCGTTAGAACTACTATTAATAATGATGGTAGCATTGGTGCCTGGACATCACAAACTATGACCGGTGTCGGTGCAACATCCCAGTCATACTTATACGCTTACGCCCGAGCTAACCCATCATCCGCTAGCACTAACCCCGGTAACTTATTTATCTTTGGCGGCTGTTCTAATAGTACGAATGCCGGCTGTACAGCATACAGCCAAGCTGTATATAAATGTAATATACAAATCACTACTGGCGCAATCGCTGGTTGTTCAACTAATAACCAACAACAAATTGGTATAGTACCTGGCGATTCAGCAACTGGTTTAGGTATCATGAGCGGAACAGTTTATGCAAACTATGTCTATTTGATTGGTGGCGTATCACCTAATCTAGTTGACTTAAAAACAATGCGTTATGCAAAAATTGATAACAATAATAACGTAGTTGCAGTTAGCGATAATGCCTGGATTGAGTCGCCAAATCAAATGGCTGTCGGTCGTCGCCGTTCGGCATCATTTGGATATAATGGATATATTTATGCAATTGGTGGGTACGAAGCATCAACAGGAGTCTTGGCAGATATTGAATTTATTAAAATTAACATCAGCGATGGCAGTCTTGGTAGTGCTAGCGACGGTTGGCATGTTTCATCAGTACAAATCAATCAGCGTTGGGGACTTAGTGTGCCAATATCTAACTCATTTGCTTATGTCATTGGCGGCTGTACGACTGGTGCCAGCCCAAGCGGCTGTACCGCCAGGACTGATATTATCCAAACATTCCAGATATACAATAACGATAGTGGTGCACCTTCCGGGTATACTACATCAACCAATACCTACGGTACCAGCCCAAATCGTATCGGTGCCAGCAGTGCTATATTAAACGGATATATTTACGTAGCCGGTGGTTGTACTAGTGCAACCGATTGTACAACCGCCATAAACACCGTATCTTATGCACCAATTGACGTTAACGGTGCGATTGGTACATGGTCGAACACAACTGGTGTATTTCCATCCGCAGCAGTTAGAACTTGGGGCAAATTAGTAGCAGCTGGAGGAACATTATATTATATTGGCGGCCAAAGCAGTACAGCCACCGACGAAAGAGCGGAAGTGTATTATGGTACGCCAGCGTCGGGAAATGTCGCGACATGGACGGCCGCAACCAATGGATTACCTGCAGCCCGAACAAAGTTTGCCGCAGCTGTTTGGAATAACCGAATCTATGTTGTTGGCGGCCTAGACACTAACGCCGCCGCAACCTCAACCGTATATGTCAGTCCTAAATTAAATACTGGTGGCAATATTACTTCAGCTTGGTTAACAACCAGCACTTCACTTAATATTGCTCGAAGCGGTCTAGCTGCCGTCGCCTATGCCAATAACTTATATATTTTTGGTGGCTATGACGGTACAAACTACTTGAGCGATAGCCAATACGCTCATATAATATCAGCCCAAGATGCAACCGACGGTACAGTTGATAGTTGGACGTATTCCGAAAGCTTACCGGGTCCATTATCTCAATCAGACGCCTTCGCAGCTAACGGATATATATACCTAGTTGGTGGTAGGTCATCCGCCACAACTTGCGACCCAGTTACACTTGTTGCTCCAGTCAGTGCCAACACTACTATCGCATCCGGAAATAACCCAACTGGTATTGGTGCTTGGTATGAAACTAATCAACGATATATAGGTGCCAGATATGGTAACTCGGCGGTTTATAATGATGGTAAAGCGTATATTCTAGGAGGAGGATGCGGTGCTACACTCACCTATGCCAGCCCAGTTACTCAACAAACTACCTTACTGTCACAACCACAAGTTGCCAAATATTCCATTATGATTGATGCCGACTCGGACGTATTCCCTAACCAATGGCTATTGAACGGTGTTGATAATTCAATCGGTGCTAAATGGCAACTAAAATATAGGTCAATGACAAATACCACAACCAGCTGTATTGTTACACCAATGACCACATGGGGATCCGAGACAAACTTTGGAGATGTGACTCTTGGTCTACCTGGTATTTATACACCAAAAGACAGTAGCGGCACTAGCACAAATTGCGCAAGATTCTATTATTTCAATGTTACCGTCGACAGTTCGCAAGCATTTGGATATCCCGATGACGTTTCGCGTGGCCCGACTATCACCGACCTTACTTTGCAATTTACAGCAGACCCAAGCAAACGTTTGATGCACGGCCGAACATTTATTGGTGGCATACAAATGCCCGACGACACTCCTTACTATTCGTATTAGAGTGATTACACCTGGTATACTAAGGATAGTATGGGCATGCAAAAACCAAATGGCAAACGACGGGTAGTCTGGCAAGATGTTATGCCGGCTAAAGCACCGGTAAAACCAATTATTATTGATACCCCAGCCCCAAAAAAATCTAAATTCAAACTTTCGTTACCAAAATTACCCAAATATAACCTGCTAAATGCGATTAAATTAAAATTAGCAATTATTCCTAAACGATTCAAAATAATCACAACTTTAATTATTGTTATTGCTCTAGCTTTGGGTGGTTATTACATTTATATTTCACGCCCTACTCAAGTTGCAAATAATACAGATAATGAAAAAACAGATATCACTCAAGTACTAAAACAAGGTACGCCCGAATATCAAACCGTGTCGCCCACTAATAAAAAAATTAATGATCTGGGTGGGTGGACGCGTATAAGCCCAAATAACACAGACCCAGTTTATGCCTATGCCGACAAGATTGGTGATGTTACAATAAACGTTAGCCAACAACCATTGCCAGAAACTTTTAAAATTAATACTGAACAACAGATTGAGAATCTTTCACAGGGGACAAATGCCCTAGAGAAAATCGCCGTTGGTAATATCATCGTACATATCGGTACATCAGCCAAAGGCCAACAATCAGTTATTTTCACTGAAAATGGTCTATTGATTCTTATTAAGTCAAATGCACCAATCGCCAGTGATCAGTGGATTAAATATATTAATTCTTTACAATAAATTTATTGCTTGATTATTGCGACTACTTCTAAATCACCTACAACAACAGCTGATTTTTCACCACTAGCACAGGTAACTTTGACAGGCCATTTGCCAAGCGGCACTGAATTTTCGACTGTCCACGACCAAGTAACCATTCCATAATCATCAGCATCTTTATTAATCAATCCAGAGTCTGTGCTGGGAATTTTATTATAGGTTACCGAAATAGTGCAGGTTGAAAATGGCTTCGTCCTGACCGTAATTGATGAATTAGATCCAGGTAAAATAGGAGAAACTATTGACTGAACAGACGCGCTTTCCGCTATGTCGGCTGACGGTAAAGTGTGGACCAAAGTAGTCTCTGTCGTATTTTTGGTCGTTTCTGGTAATACCGTGGCATCAACAGTATTGTTTTGTCCCATATACCACGTATAACCTATCCCTGCACTTACAAATAACACCAACAGAACCACTGTACTAATCAATATATTACGTAGTATTGTTGGAAAACGCCGTTTCATCTTTTCACCTCAACAACAAATTATTGTTTTTTGTACTTGTCGATTGATTTAGCGACTGTGCCATCTGCCTTCAAGTTTTCAAAGAATAGTACTTGAGTCTTGCTGACAATCATTTGATCGTCTGGGCCGTGAACTTCACTACCTAGCTTTATTAATTGAACATCCGAAGAACTATCAGTTTTTTGTGGATTACCCGTTGCATCTGCCGCTTTGGTTTGTAAATAAAATATATCTGTTAATTTCATATATTCGCTATTTAGTGTCGATAGTTTACCAAAGTAAACCTGGCCATTTGAAAGGAACAAAGCTTGGTATTTACCGCTATCAATAGTTGATACAGTGGTCGATTTGAACAAGAATAATGCTCCAAATATCAATATCGCAATAACTATTGCAATACCTGATGATATACCAACGTGTTTAGCTTTAATCTTTTGCAGTCTGCCTTGACGTCCATTTACTGGCGCACCTGGTCGTCCTACAGGATTAACGACACTCGTTCGAGCTGATGTATTCTCGTCCATAATTCTCCCCCAATTTTCATGATTTTCGTTGAATTAATTATAGCATGAGGGTGTTGAGTGAGCAATTATAAGACCAAAAGTAATAAGGAATAAACTCTAACGCAACGCCTGCATATTGTACCCTCTGGCCGCTAACCCTTCGATAATACATGGTACAGCGTTGGCGGTTGATTGATGTGTCGAATGCATCAAAACAATTCCACCTGAATATGCCCTCGCCAAAACGTTAGCACAAGTCTGGTCCGAGCTAAGTCCTCCAACTGTCGCATCAGACGAAGCTATACCCCATAATATCAAATTCAATCCATTAGCAACCGCGGCTTTATAGGTGTTATCGCTGCGATTACCACCAGGTGGGCGGAAATATGTTGGTCTTACGCCAGTTATGCTCATAATTTCCGTAATCGATTGATTCATATCATTAAATTGCCAGTCATACGTTCTATCACCATAATCATACATAGCGTGATAATGACCATGCGACTGAACAGCGTGGCCTTCAGCTATCGCCCTTTTCAATTGAGCTGCATCAGAAGCAGCCCTGCCGCCAATTTCAAAGAAAGTAACTTTAACACCATAACAAGATGCATAATTCATAATCTGATCGGCATATGTCATGCCATCATCAAAAGTTAAAAATATAGTTCCACTATTGCCCCAAGCTACAGGCTTAATAGTTTTGATAGACGGCGCATAATAATTAACTGGCAAATTATAAACCCTAGAACTGTCGGCCCCTAAATCAGTGAATATTTTTTTAGTAGCTTCCTTGTCTAGCCAATTACCACCCGAACTAATCAAATATTGACAGCCACCAATTGCCGGGCTGCCATTATAAGTATTAACGTTGCCAGCGATGCCATTAACCAAATCGTCCAATCTGGACGACGACCAACTAGCTTGAACTTCATTTCCCTTTTTAGTGATATCCAGTAATGCTAATAATTGTTTTTGATCTAATATTTGCTGATAATTACCATTTTTTACAGTTACTGGTTTACTAACCATTGCCTGAATACTGGATATTTTAGATTCCAGATTAGCTTTGGTCATATTAGCCGAAGTAACATCCAGCGATACATTGGTTATAAATGTATTGTTGCCAATTATCTTTGGTAATTCTTGACAAGTTTTTACGGCACTAAATTTATTACCCGGCTGGTCTGGTTTTATTTGTATACTATTATCAAAATAGACGTATGAATCTGTTGGTTCTATTTGAACTGCTGGTATAACAGAAAGCGATTTAACACACGTCGCATTATCAACTGTAATCTTAGGCACCACCGAACTAGTACCGCCGGTCACTAAACGATATTTATCTACTAAATTAAAGTTATTTAATTGCCAAACAGCCTTACTAGTAGCCTCGGCATCAAAATTAACACCTAGTTTTTTAGCATCAAAAACCCACTGTTTTTTATCATTTTTTAATGTCACCTTTTTAGCTTCAAAATTAGTTTTCATTGAAACCAGCTGACTATCCAATTGGCCGGCATTCAAACTACCGACATTTATTCCTAGTACAGTCACCCCTGGATACGTTACAGCTCCAGAAAAATAAGTTCTAACAAACCATGTTTGCGATAAAAACCAAATAAGACCAGCTAGGACAATTATTATTAGGCCTGTAATCAAGTATATTTTCTTGTGTGACTTAGGCCCAGACATTTTCTGTGGAACTTCAATATTAACCGCAGATATATCCAAGTCAGAAACAGACTGCTGCTTTTTAACAACTTTCTTTTTTGACTTAGGTTTAACTTTAGTCTTCACAACCCATCCCTTTTGCTACCAGTATCCACTAATAAGGTTACGTTTACAAGTAATGATGTGATATATCATTTAAATTATATATTCTAGACTCTTAACAACCCACGAAACCCTCTGACGCTATAATAAGAGTCTGCACCATTATGAAATATAAAAACGTGGTCATAACGACGATCGGCAAATATAGCACCGCCATGTTTTCTAATGTTTTCTGGTGTTTTTAACCAGCTTGAAGTTTTTGCATCAAAACTTCCCAGTTCCTGCAACCCCCCATATTGTTCTTCTGTTAAAATCTCAATTCCCATTTCAGTTGCCATATTAACAGCGCTGTCTTTGGGTTTAAATTTTTTCCTTGCATCAAGCGCTTCTTGGTCGTAACAAACATTCACGCGACCTTTTGGAGTTTCAGCCGAACAATCATAAAACACATACTCATCTGTTGCTTCATCATAACTAACAACATCCGGCTCACCACCAGTTCTTTCCATTTCACTAACTGACCATAATTTGTCTGGGCTAGACTCTAATTTAGCTTGCACCTTAACCCACTGTAAACCTTGATGTCGGTCCGTATTTTTATCGAAACGATTTTTCAGTATTAAAAGTAATTCTTTGACCTTTTCCGACGATAGCTTATTATCCGTTTTATTCATATTTACATAACTCCTTTAAACATTGGGGTTTGTATAGAAATTCTGTATACCCCTATTACTATTTTACTCCAAAACAAATATTAATTTTAGATGACGCGCCCTAGGTTCAGGCAACGCTTGTAACAAAAGCTTTCAAAACCATATAAAAATCGTTCAAACTTTCTAAATCAATCCATTCTTCTTCACTGTGATGGCCACCACCATCGGGCCTGATGACGATAACTGGAATCTTGTTTTCAGAAAAGAATCTAGCGTCAGAGCTGCCGTGCGTAAAAGTAGGTTTGATATCGATGCCGTTATGATGAGCAATTTTTATAAATTCACGTACATAATCGTTGTTTTCATCAGTGTTCAAAGGATAGCCAGAAATATTTTTTTCTATTTCAATTTTTCCAGATTCCTTCGCTACATTTTTCAACAAATTTAATATATCATCTTCATTTTCTTTGGACACAAATCTGATATCCAAAACAGCTTCAGCATAATCAGCCACTTGATTCGCCACTTCGCCACCAGATATTTTACCTACATTTATTGTATTGTAGTAATGTTCCTGCTGTCGCAGATAATAATTTTCACCAAAGAGTTTCTCGGCTTTTAGTTTTCGTAGAAAATCTATTAAATTATCAATCGCACTTTCACCCAACCAAGGTTTAGAACCGTGAGCAGATTTTCCCTCCGATTTTACTTTTACCTGCAATATCCCCTTCGACTCGGTTATCAACTGCCAATTAACGCCACCGTCTGGCAAAACACATACCTGTGCGCTGTATTTTTCTTCATTCAACAAATAATTAACACCGTTTGCGCCACCGATTTCCTCGTCGGTCGTTATCATTATTCCAAGGTCCGACCTTGGAATATATTCTTTTAGCTCTTTTAGTAATTTCAGATAGCAAGCAATGGCGTATTTCATATCAAAAACACCACGTCCAAATAATTTCCCATCTTTAATCACCGGTTCAAAAACTCTGTCACTACCTTTTACTACATCCAAATGAGCAGCCAACATAATTTTTGGTGTTTTGGTTTTTCTAGTAGTAATAACTAATGACTTAAAACCATTTTTGTCATATTTTTTGATATAAACTGGTAAATCTTTAACTTCATTTTCAATCCACTTCAAAGCATCCCCATTTTCTGCAAAATCTTTGGAGATAGTTTTGAACTTAATTAATTTTTTCAAATATTCTTCTAACATAATTATATTCATATTTTAACAGAGTTGAGTTAGTGGGTGGAATCGTAATAGATTCCACCCACTGTTATAACCGCCATCATACGGTCGTCGAATTCAATAGGTCAAGGCGCCAAAAAAAGCGTCAGATGCCCCATGAATCCGCAGATTTGGCCGTACATTGTAGCATCCGCCCATGCAGACCCATTCGCCAGTTCGGGAATCAAATCCATAGAAGATTCTATAGAACATCATCCCGCCCTTGTGTTCGATTGGGTCAACCAGTGGCTGACAATACATCTTGCCGGCTTTTTGCAAAGTTCGAATAATTCGAGACTTCGTTGAACACCCGTTTCGTTTTTTGATTGGATCCCAGATTTCCAATCCTCTCGCCTTACTTCCTTGGCAAGGTTTAATAACAAACGGGGTATGCCACGGCAAATCATCAGCGCCTGTAACCGTGTTCCACCAGCCAAACTTTTCTCCGTACACTTTGTTGCCTTTTTCAGTCAACGACGATACAGAGCGATTAATAAATCGGTGAAACTCTGATTCTTCGGGTTCTGCCCGAATGATGAGCAAATCAGAGTCTTTCACCTGTTCGGGGGTAACGACTTCTCGCCAAAGGTAATCATCACCGGCACCCTGACGGGCATCCGATATAAGAACCTTAAATTCTGGCCAAACCTTTGTTAGTTTTCCAAGATTGTCGGTAAACGACGGTGAAAACTTTGCAGTTACACCAACACCAGCCGGTCTTTCTTCGATTTCGAAGAAATGGAAACGATTTCCAACTGGAACACCTTCGACCCTTACGATTAATGAGGGTATACCGAGTTCCTTTTGAATCCAACTTTTCTCGCGGGGAAACACCTGTTGCCATTTAACAAGAGCTTTTTTGCCGGCTTCGGCAATCCACTCAGGCAACTGGATAACTTGTCCAGATATCCTAACTTCCCATTTCTGTCCAACAAAAATACTCCTTAATTCAGTCATGTCCATTCTCCTTTTGTTTGACTGCCGTGAGTTCCATATCCCAACCTGTTTTAATCAACAGACAAGATAGACAAAATGCTTGAAAAACTAACCTTTTTGTTAATGTACTTAAAAACCGATCCCCTGGGAGAGATCGGTTTATGTCTATCTAGAATTTTTTTCGCTAATTCTGGGCACAAATAAACCGATCTCTCTTTATAAAGAGCATAAAGGCGAGCCATAGATATGATGTTGTAATGATTTGTTGCATAATTTTGTTACCTGTTACCTTAATTTAAAAAACCGACCTCGCTGCGAGATCGGTTTATGTTTATCTAGAAATTTATTGTTTAATTCTGGACAAAGACAAACCGATCTCTTTTCATAAAGAGTACAGCAATGAGCCAAAAATACGATGCTGTTATGGTTTGCTTAGTCATATCATGGTTAATTTAACTCAAAATGCAACGGCTGTCAACAGTATTATCTTGAAAATATGTTATCATACGACTATCCCATGTAGTTTCACCTTAAAAACCAGGTTCAGGAGGCAAAAATGACAAAGCATATCATTAGCCCAGTTAATTTCGAGACGTACAAACTGTTGTGGTTCGGTTGCAAAACATTAGAAGTCCGAGCAGGCTTTAGCAAAATCAAACGCATAAAAACTGGCGACTGGGTGTCCTTTGAATGTCACGAGACAGACGATTACGAGGTAGTTCGCATTGCGCGCTACAGGTCCTTTGACAGTATGCTTGCTGTCGAAGACCACAGCAAAATTATGCCAGGACTCATCAAACGTCATGTACATGACCATCTTCGCAACACCCACACACGCTTAGCAGAAGTTATTCTAGGCATGTATGTGTTCGAACTCCGCAACATTGGCCATGCCAACGCACAACAACGTTGTATGACGGTATCAGGATGAAATTCAAGACATGGGTAACACACGGGGCGCGTCGAATCTTCGACCGCCCCTATTTAATTTATTCTCTTAAGTCTATAAAATTTATTGAATACTAACTCGTGCGGTCATGCCTGCTTGATAAGGCGTGCTGCTGTATCCATTATGGATTTGGCCACTTGGGGTCTGAAAGATGTCTTCAACGTTTGGTATCGTTCGAACAACATTTTCTTGAGCATCATAGAAAGTAATTGTGTATTTACAATTAAGCGCCTGGTTAGATGTTGTCGTATAGTCAAATCGCAACCACGCCCCTAAATCTCCAGCAGGGTCTTTTTCTACTGCAGTTGTACCAATTTTAACCAGTTCAGAGCATAGTTTTGTATTACCCTCAGACGTACTTTCTTTTGTATTATCCGACGAATTACCACTTTGAATCGCGTAGTAACTGACACCTCCAATAACAACAAAAGTCATTACGGCACTCAATAATACATGTGCAAGTATGAAAGTTTTAATTTTTACAAACATATAACCTCAATCATTGATTAAATTATACACCATCTATTTCTGACCAGCATGCGATCCGGCTACATAACCAGCAGACCAACATAATTGCAGCGAAAACCCGCCAGATGGCCTATTGATATGCAACAAATCACCAGTAACAAACAAGTTGTTTATTTTTCTTGATCGCATAGTTTTCATATCTATTTCTGTCAGTGGCAATCCTCCATCGGCGACTACGGCTCGGTCCAGTCCCATCAGCCCCGTAATCGTTATTGGCAACGACTTGAACAAATACACTATCTTTTTTCGATCATCTTTCGTGACTGAATGAACTTTCGTTTCGACGTCAACATTTTCAGAAAGCAACATCAATATCCCTTTATTCATCCCGGCTGGTACCAGTTCGCTTATAATATTTTTTAAAGTTTTATTTTTATTTGCATCAAAAATACTAATTATTTGGCGTTCTAATGCTCCAGAATCCATTTTTGGAAACATATCAATCAATGCTGTGACAGTTCCCGTTGGTAGCATTTTTGCCACCTTAGAGGCACTATTAAGAATCAGTGGACCCGAAATTCCAAAATGAGTAAACAATAATCTGCCATCTAATTTGAATTCTTTTTTATCATCAACAAAAAAAGTTATTCTCATCGTATCCAGCGACACACCCGATAATTCCTTGACCCATTGTTCTGAAACTGCCAGTGGCACTACGCTTGGTGTTGGTTTTACGATTGTGTGCCCTAATTGTTCCAGCCATTTATAGCCATCGCCCGTTGATCCAGTCTCGGGATGTGACGTACCCCCAGTAGCAAATATATATTCATGGGCAGATAATACTTCGTCATTACAAACAATAGATTCGATTTTACCATCATTTATTTGCACTTTCGAAACAGCATAACCTGTTAGTATTTCAACATTACCCTGACGCATATAATCTGTCAGCACTTGTACAACATCAATCGCACTTTGTGATTTTGGGAATACACGATTATGCGCCTCGGTTACCAGAGGCAACCCGTGTGACTCAAAAAAATCAAATGTGTCTTTTACGCCAAATTGTGCAAACAATGAATACAGGAACTGTTCTGAATTGCCATATCTTTTCAAAAGTACGTGTTCGTTTTCTTCGGCGTTCATTATATTGCAACGGCCATTGCCAGATATGCGCACCTTTTCACCCAGCCGTTCATTTTTCTCAACCAATAAAACGCTAAGTCCGCGCTCACCAGCCCGTCCAGCCGCCATCATTCCTGATGCACCGCCACCAACAACTATCAGATCATATTGTTTTGTCATAATTATATACAATTAATTATACCAGGGTTCCATAGGATGGTCTTCCGTTGCCCTTCGGTGAATAAAGTAACACGAAATATCACCTATATAGGTCATAGGTCTGTCCTCTAGGATACTTAATGTAAATGGTTTACATTAATCAATAATAACGCTATTATTAATACATACTAATAATACTTTAGTGGAGGGTAAATGAAGATAACTATATTCAGCACAAAATCATGCGCATACTGCAACTCATTAAAAAAATGGTTGAATGATAAATCTATTTCGTACATAGATTATGATATAAACCAAAACTCCGCAGCCGCAGCCAGCATGGTAAAACTCAGTGGTCAGACCAGTGTGCCGTTTAGTATTGTTGAATACGGCGAAAATAAAATGATGAAGGTTTTAGGATTTGATCGTCAAAAAATTGAATCAGCTATAGCAGAAGATAATAAATAAGAAAAGGAATAAAAAATAATATACTCAGCAGACAACAAAAGAGGCCCGTTAAGGCCTCTTTTGTTATTTTAACTATTGGTTAAAACGATGTTGGCCCTGTCCCATGCCATAGCCACGATTTGCACTATTTGTTTCATGGTCACCTGCTTGGCGCTCTGCCATAGCCTTTAATCGACTATCGATTTCAGTCTGGTTTAACCCACGATCAGCCCAGCGTTGACGCGCAGCTAATCCCATAGTTTCGTGAAGCTTGTCAATACTTACCCCTTTTTCTTCTGCAATTTGCAATAAGGTTTTTGACTGTAGCTCAACAGATAATTCATCTTTTGTCATTCCCAACAATTCAGCTTTGGTCTGCATTACTTGTTGATAACCAATTCCGCCACCATTTCCATGTGACGCATTGTTCATTGTTTGTGCACTCGCTAAACTTGGCACAATAGCCAACCCAGCAACTGCTGCAGTTACTATTCCGATACTATACATTGTTCTTTTGTTCATTTGTTTTATGTCTCCTTTCAGACATATGTATTACAAATGAATGGTATAAATTATTTCATTTAATATCAGCGACCATATAAACCACGGCCATAATTACAATCTATGCGATCAATACTGCATGATAAATCCGACTTATGATTATTGTTTAACCCAGGCAAATTTACGTAAGATAACGCAAAGCCTAAAACCACCAAAAAGGTAATTATTGCGGCAATTAAATATGATTTACGAACTTTGTATATATGACCAAATTTTCTTACTAAATAAATTATCCCCGATACAGTCATAAAACCCATAATTAATACCCACCAAGGGAAACTACCTAATATCGTTGATAAATTACGCTTCGCTCCGTATGCCGGACCATCGGCAATCAACACCCTAACCCACAGTGATGTAATACTAATCAAATAAACAGCAGCAACACATAATAATATAATTGCCACAATTCCTAACAATCCCAACACCAAATAATACGACTTTGGTCGCATTTTTATTTGACCACTTTTTATTTTGGCCATAACTTGATTCTCGATATTGCTGACCGAATTTTTAATATTTTTACTCATTAATTACTCCGTTTTTTTGACATATTTTTTTCAGTATTGCCTTGGCTCGCCTGATTCTAACTCCAACTGTTGAAGTTGGAATATGCAATATATCACTAATTTCATCATACTTTAAATTGTCAAAATAAGTTAAAGCCAGCACTTCTTGATATTTAACATCCATCTGATTTAAACATTTACGAACGTCAGCATTTAAAGAATTTTTATCAATTAATTTTGCAGTCGAAAAATGCGTAATTAAATCGTCTGTAAAATCATCCGCACCACCAAGCGCAATCGTTTTTTTACTGCGTTTGATTATATTCATTGCCTCATTGTGTAATATCCGATATATCCACGGTGAAAACTGTTTTTCTAGGTTAAAATTACGCAAATTTACATATGCTTTAATAAAAGACTCCTGGACCGCATCGGATGCAACGTCATGATCTTTTAATATATAGGTTGCATATCGCAAAAGTTTAGATTCATACTTTTCAACAATCCAAGAATACGCGTCATTATCACCCTCGATAATACGCTTGATAATCAAAAAATCAGTCAATTCATTTTCAGCATTCACTGTCACAAGTATATTACAACTGTATGATTAAAATTATTTCATAATTCATTACTAAAATAAAAATATCGCTAATTTCAGAGGTATAATAAAAACATGAAACAGCAATCTTTGCCAACACCCGATGCTATTGAAATAGTTCGCAAAAAACTATTTGAAATCGCCGAAGCTGGTGGTGGCCATTTCTTCTATTCGGATATACGAAAAGAACTCAAATCTCTTATATCTAGCGGGAACGAAAAACAAGCAAAAGACATCGCAATCGATATTATGAAATCATATACTTATCGACCTGCTTTGATTTGGGAATTAAAACAGTTACTTACCGATAATGAACTTGTAGATTTTAAAAACTGGCGCAAAACAGCCAAATCAAACAAGCCAAAAGCAAAATGCTCTAAATGCGATTCAGAAAAAATAGCTCGTATTATTTACGGCATGCAGATGTATAGTGAAAAATTGGAAAAACAACTGGAACGTGGAACTGTGGTAATTGGTGGCTGTTGTGTAACTAATAACGACCCAAATTACGAATGTATAGATTGTGGCATGCAGTTTTACAAACGACCTACCGGTAAAAATTCAGACTGGACCGGAAAAATAGTCGCCAGACATACGGCTATGACCGATAATATCCCAGTACATATCAATAGCATTAAACAATAAATTAAAAAAAATGGATTTTAAACGTAATTATAAAAAGTACGTATTCTTGTTTATAATTAACATATGGCATTTAACCATTATGCAAAGATAAAAAGAATCCTTTCGATGCAGCCTGACGGTTGGATAATAAAACGAAT
>JBBQTT010000009.1:0-20511 GCA_038213035.1 Saccharimonadales bacterium (SeqCode)
CAGATACAAAGATTGTTTTGCAAGAGAACAGTCCAAAAGGTTTTATCAATCAAAATGATGATGTTATAATATACCAGAATGCGCGCGTGCTGTAATGGTAGCCAGGCTAGCTTGAGGTGCTAGTGTTCGCAAGGACGTGGAGGTTCAAGTCCTCTCGCGCGCACCAAAACCTAAGGACGGTTGAAAGACCGTCCTTAAGTTTTGGTATATGCTGACGATGGGCTTGAAATTTCACGCCTGGACGTGGAGGTGAGGACTGCCGTGGCGGCAGTCCGCAAGGAAACCTTTCAGATTATTGACTATGTCAATAGTTTGAAAGTTTCGGGGTGAGAATTGCCATGGCGGCAATTCGCAAGGCCGGAAGCGCGACGGCGCTGAGGCGGGGTCGACCAATTTGCCAACAGGCAAATATGGGTGATGCCGAAGGTGACCAAGTCTTCTCGCGCGCACCAAAAAAAAGATGACCAATGGTCGTCTTTTCTTTTTTGTAGTGCAGGACTCGAACTTCCACGAAATTCGCTTTAGCGAATTTAAATATACCCTACTATGGTGTCTTGTAAACACTTCGATTACCAGCTGACCAATTAAGTACATCGCTGTAACGATCAATTGGGGCAATCAAAACATCCGAGCTATCAAATGATTTAACATTACGACTGTTTACGTATTGCGCAGTCGATTGGTACAAGCCAATAGCTGGGACGTCAGCCAGCCATTGCCGAGCAAAGGTAATATATTTTGCATTCCTAAGGGCTGGTTCAATACGCGACCTAGCTGACGAAAGTGCATCGTCACTTATCATGTTTGAATAATTTGAAAAATTAGAACCCTGTTGTGTTGCTTGTGATGAGTGCCAATACGCATAAACATCTGGATCGGCGCCAATATTCAACTGATACAACAAGACATCATAGCTACGTGGTTGTAAAATATTTTGTACTACGTTTTGCGTAACATCATTTGGGTCTAAAACGTGTGATTCAATATTTACGCCAAGCGTTCGCCACTGAGAAGAAATAACTTCAAGGACACTCTCAAATTCGCTATCCTTCATAGTTACAACTGATAATTTCAATTGTTTACCAGCTTTTTCGCGCACACCATTGGCGTTCAACTTCCAACCGTTTTGATCTAATATTTTTTTTGCAGAGTCGAAATTATAACCCATTACACTAGGGACATCGCCTGTTAATTGACCGCCCACAAACGGTAAATCAAGCGGTTTTGTGGCGACTGGTAATTTGCCACGAATAGCTGACGTATTTGTCCCCAATTCTAAAGCCCGCCTGACATTAACATCTGTTAATATAGCGCTTTTTACATTCATAATTGCATAAACACCACTTTGAATAGATTGTGATGATATTACATATCGTTTTGAATCAATTTTGGAAATATCGGCTGGTGATAAATCGGCTGCGGCGTTAACTTCACTCAAATTTAAAGCCTGAATAATTTCATCACTAGAATTATAAGTGTGTAATTGAAACCTAGCGACTCCGGCAGTACCACCATAATAACTATCATTTCTATCCATGTACACAACCTTACGGTTTGAGTTAGTAATAACATTCTGAACGAAACTCAATTTAAATGGACCACTACCGATTGGGTTTTTACTGAACCCGTTTTCTCGTATACTACTGGGCGCAATCTTGCCTAGAATATGTTGCGGAACAATCGGAAAGGTCAAGGCGTGTTCAAAAGCCGCATAAGTTGACGGCAAAGTAAATGTAATCGTCGTGTCGTTTGTCACCTTGACTAATATGTCTTTCCAGCCCGATATTGCGGTTCTAGTATTCGGATTTTTCATAAGGCCCACAGTAAACGCAACGTCACTGGCGGTCAGTTTTTCGCCATCATCCCACTTGGCATCCGATCGAATAGTTACCGTATAAACTGTCTTGGCATCATTATTAATTACAATCTTAGTTGCCAGATCATTATTCAAATGGCCAGACGTGTCGTAGCGCAATAAACTTGAAAACATCAAATAACTGGCCGATCTTTCGGCGCTTGTACTGGCAAATAATGGGTTCAGAGTGTCTATTGGACCTAAAACAGCCTCGGCGTAAGTACCGTCGCGAGCAGGTGCTGTGGTTTTGTAACTTTGCTGATACCACATTAATTGCAGTCCAGTTGCAGCAATCAAAAAACCCATAGCTAAAATCCACATCGTAATGTGCCATTGAACTTCGCGAACACTGCTCCAACGTTTAATGATAAATTTATGAGCATGACGAATAGTTGCGCCTTCAGCTTTACGCATACGGTTCGTCAGGTTTCGCTTATTAAAGCTTACCTTTGGCAACCGATACCATTTGTCACGGTTATCATCTGCCATAAATAAGTGTCCTATTTAAACGCGGGCAAGATAAGCCCAGCGAGTATTGATAGCACGAAAATTACCGCAAGGACAATAGTTACCTCATAAAGACTTTTATCGATTCCACGACGTGTTGTATATAACTCGCCTGAACTACCAAAGCCAGCACCCAGTGATGCGCCACGTTGCTGTAATAATATCGCCAAAATCATAAGTACGGCCGATCCAATTGTGACAAATTGTAAAATACTATCGTAATTCATTATATATTCCCTCTTGTATTGCTTGATCGCACCACCAATGTAGCACTTATTATATAGTTTATCAGACTGAGCAACATTCCGGTAAATATTGAGTTAATAAATGACATATCAAGTCCAGGTGCTAAACGTAATGATACATAAACCATCAAGCCGTTAACAATAATCATAAATAAACCAAGTGTCAATAAAATAGCCGGTAAAGATAGTACGACAATAAATGGTTTCAGTACAGTATTCACAAGCGAAAATATCAAACCAGCCAGCAAGAATCCAGCTACGCCAACATGTAGTTCGATGTTATTATAGCCGCTACCCAACAACTGAACAGCCACCCATAAACCAAGTGAGTTAAACAACCACCTAACAATAAAAATCATAAATCGCCTATTCATATAACTTATGTAATTATATCACATATCTGTCGACAGTTCGGCGCTCAGATTATCATAGCCGGTTTCAGTTATTAAGATATCATCCTCTATACGTACGCCAATATTTTCTTCGGCTATATAAATCCCAGGTTCTACTGTTATCACCATACCGGGCAAAAATTCATCAGGCTTTCCAAGTGAATCGTGCGTATCAACACCTAAACCATGACTAATTGAATGTGGAAAGTAACGACGATAATCATCGGGCGATGACAATAATCCTAGTTGTTTTAAGGCGTCTTGCATAATAACATCAACTTCACGCTGGTAATCGGATATCTTTAAGCCTGGCTTTAATAGGCTGATTATCTGTTGGTGGGCATGACGAACGGCACTATGAACTACAGACTGACGCTCTGTTAGATTGCCGACAGCATAAGTTCGACTAATATCAGACGAATATCCACCAATTTGAGCCCCAATATCAAACAATAATAGATTACCTTTATTGATTGATGAATTATTCGCAATATAATGCAAGGTGCAAGCATTTTTACCACCAGCTACAATTGGAGTAAAAGCATGGTCAGCCCCATTCTTTCGAAAATAATATGCAAACTCGGCCTCGGCTTGATATTCGTAATTAATTGATGGTAATTTTTCTTTTACTAAAATAAATGCATCGATTGTAAGCTTGATTGCTTTTTTTATTTCTTCGATTTCTGCTGGCTGTTTGATTGATCGAAGTTTTGATAATTCCATTCTGCAATCCCTAACATCATTAAAAATAACTTCTAATTCTGTTTGCAGTTTTTTCATAGCCGGATTCATTACAAAACTAAAACGGTCAGCGTCGGCGAATTCTTGGACCATATATACAGTATTGTTAGTTTTAGCCAGTTCATCTAGCATTTGCTTGGCTTCGTCTTGCGTCAATACACCATCAACACCACTTAAATTTATCGCATCATCAAATGACAAACTACCATCAAAAGTTTTATGAACCGCCGAAACATCAGGTGAAACTAACCAACTTTTGTTTTGATGCCCATCAATAATTACCCGCCAATCACGGTCTACTATGCCAGTTAGCCACCAAAAATTAGCTTCTTGTTTAAACGAAAAGGCTTCGTCATTACTGCGTTGCATTTGGCTATAGGCTGTCAAAATAATTAAGCTATCGGGTAATAGATCAGTAATTCGACGTCGATTGGCAATATGAAAATTAGCATCTATCACATCCGTATTATAGACTACTAAATATTATTTTTGGGGTTTTGAGTGAGATATTAGATATAACTGCGCATCAACATCAATCATATTATTCGTATCATTTATTTGCTGATATTTTTGGCGTGCTTCAATCAATATTGTTTGCGCAGATTCGGGTTTAAAATAAATAAACTGTTTTTATTCACCTTTTTAACACGATTTTTCATATTAATATACTGTTAACGTTCCGCTACCAGTAAAGACATGCACATAATCTGATCCATTTGCATATTTTGAACCACCATCAGCATTCATAGTGGCATTATTGTAGCGAACGATGACAATCCCCGATCCACCATTACCGCCACTACCTTTTCCGCCGCCTCCACCACTACCAGTATTAGCCAGAGCACTCTCGCCACTTCCGGTTTGATGTGCCCTACCAGCACCACAGGTAATGCCGCCACCATTCGATATGCTAGTTCCACCATTACCTTCAGTACCACTGCCTATACCGCCACCGCCACCGCCAGAATAGCAAACACTTGATCCGGTAATACTAAAAACTATTCCTGTACCTCCATCGCCAGCCCTGCTGCTGCTTATACAACCACCATTAAAGTAGTAATTACCCCCAGTAGCACCACCGCCGCCGCCAGCCGTTCTATTTCCGTTTGCACACGAATTACCACCGCTGTTTCCTTGTCCTGAAGTACCAGCTGAGCCATTGGTGTTGCTACTTGATGATGCGCTAGCACCGCCGCCACTACCGCCAGAAAATCCGCTTTTATTGCTAGATCCGCCACCACCGCCGCCACCACCAATTGCTGTCAAAGAGCTAAATATAGAGTTGGCTCCATTTCCACCGCCACCAGTACCGCCGCCACCGCCGTAGCCACCGACAGTCACGCCATAGCTTTGTTTAGCAACCGCAAAGTCAGTTTGATAAATGTAACCGCCGGCTCCACCACCGCCACCATTGCCATATGAATCACCTGCGCCACCACCGGCGCCGCCAGCAACAACTAATACCGTGACTGTGTATGGCCTATAGTAGCTAGCTGAACCTGAAGCACTCCATGGCCCTCCTACTGGGTAAAAAGTACTGTAACATTGAGATTGGACTTGTAAAGTGTAGGTATAACCAGAACTTGATGTAGTTAAGTTAATTGAAGTACCGGCAATCGCCACCCAACCCGAATTATATCCATAACTTGTACTGAAATAGTATTGATAGCGTGCAGTCGATCCAGCCACACAAGAAGTTGCGTTCCATGTATATGTCGTAGTCGCCCAGTTGGGTACAGACGCACCAACCGCAGGCGTTGCAGGTACTGTTGTAATTGGATGGACATAGGTGGCTACTAGGCTGGTTGATGACGAGCCAAATAATGTTGCATCGACATAACAACGAGCTTGAGCATCATAATCAAATTTTACACCTTGGACAGCAACCTGAGATGCAGTTGATGTAGCCCCCCATGTAGAATAACCTCCCCATGTACCATTATTGGTTCGGCTTCTGAACGCATATTGAACCGTACCAGTTGAACAAGTTGGGGTATTACTGATTGAAGCCAGTGCGTTGCCGGCATTTAATGCCACCGCCACAACAGGTACAGTTGGTGGATTAATATTAGTGTTAGCACTAATCGCATCTGACCAGCCACTCGTCATATCTGGCAAAGTAGCGTTGACACGGTAATAATAATTAACACCCTGAACGACAGTTGATGGAGTTGTCGTACTGGCCCCAGAAATAATCGTTAAAGCCCCAGATGTGAAAGTCGCAGCAGTATCGCGTTGCAAAGTATAGTTAGTTGCACCTGGGACTGCATCCCAAGATAAATTTAGCAATGTGTTCGAAGCTTTTGTAGCTAGCAAGTTAGTGGGTACTGGGTGTGCAAAGGCGCAGCTGCCAATCTGAGCACCCTGAAGCCCATTGTTTGAATCAATATAATATTTAACGCTTGGATCGCGCGAACTGACAGCGTCAACACAATATGTTTTTCCACCGTCATAACTACCACCAGATAATGTAACGGTCGGGCTGGAGGTAAATGTTGGAGGAGTCGTAGCGGCTAAATCGGCGACATAGGTAGGATAGGCATCCTTGAATGTTCGAGCATTCTCCATCGCAGCATTAACACCATTAAGATCACTTTTTACCTGAGAAACGGTTAATGATTTTTGATAATTACCATAATTAAGCGTACCAATCGTGGCCAAGATACCAATGATAACAATAGCTACTAATAGTTCGATGATTGTGAAGCCATTTTGACTTATGAATTGTCTGCGAGATAACATAATACTACTTAAAAGCCTTTGTTATTTTAATACTTGACGCAATTATAACACAAGCATTATATCGTCACAAATTGGAAATTATTTTCTTTGCCTTGTCGATTCCGACGACTAGTTCAATCTCTGTTAATGTAGCATTTTTTAATCCACGCAAACTACCAAATTTGCGTATTAATTTTGAACGAGTTTTAGGCCCAATACCGGCAATACCGTCCAAAACACTAACCGTCTGTTTAGTGCGCTTCAAAACTGTGTGATAACTAACTGCAAAACGGTGAGATTCGTCACGAATCCGTTGAAGAAGCTTTATTATATGCGTCGAATTCGGTAAATTTATTAGCGTAAAATCATCCGTTAATTCCATAAAACCATCAAGTTCATCTAGTTTTTGCCTGTTAATCATACTTTCCAAGGATAAACCTCGGAAAGTATGATTTTGTGGTGTAATATCTTTTTTTGAATTTTTAATAACGATTTGCTCCTCACGTTTTGCTAGGCCGATAAATGGAATGTTTGACTGTCCAGCATTATCACGAGCTTGAATCGCAGCATCCAGCTGCCCTTTTCCACCATCAATTAATACTAAATCAGGCTTACCCCAACTTTTGAGATTTTTTTCGCTTAATCGCCTGGTTATTGTTTCGTTCATATTATAAAAGTCGTCGTTCCTATCAACCCGCATCTTGAATTTACGATATTGTGCCCTGTCACTAGCCCCATTACTAAAAACAACCATGCTAGCAACAACATTACTGCCACTCATATGTGAAATATCGTAACCTTCAATCCTGGCTGGTATCTTATCTAGACCAAATAAATCAGTTATATCACGAAGCGCCTGGTCTTTGCTGATATCCAAGAATTCTTTGTCGCCAAACATAATTCGTTGTTGAAGTTCACGCAGATTACGTAATTTATTTCGCAATTCGGCAGCCATTTCAAAATTTTGCGTTTTGGCGGCTGTTTTCATATCCTTGTCTAAATCATTAATCAAAGTTTTTCGATTACCATTAATATAACTAATCAATTTTCGCAAATTAACCTTATACTCTTCACTGGTCATGCCAACTGGTGACAAACCCAAATGCTCATCCAAATCAGACTTTCCGACAGTTGGTGTTTTTGTATAATACGGGAATACTCGACGTAAATATCGAAGAGCTTTTTTGACGGCAAAAGCATTATAGTACGGACCAAAATATTCTGCGCCGTCATCAGCTGGGTTACGAGTCAACCCAACATACGGGAAGTTACTTTTCATATCAATCCTGACAAATATCAACGATTTATCGTCGCGAAGCAAAATATTATATCGGGGCATATAACGTTTAACCATCTCGGCCTCTAGAAATAAAGCATCAATTTCACTTTCAGTTTCAATCCAGTCAGTATCAGTAATTTCCGCCACTAATGCTTTGGTTTTAATATCCATATCCTTAGTATTTTGAAAATATTGCTTGACACGGTTTTTTAAAACCGCAGCTTTGCCAATATAAATAATCTGACCACTTTTGTCTTTATGGAAGTAAACGCCTGGACTATTTGGTAGATTCTTAAGCTTATCTCTTTGCATTATCTCTATTATATAGTATAATTTTTATATTGTGACCAATCAGGTCCCCTCGTTTACATAAAAATACAAACGGGAATGTCATTCAGCGCGGCAATGAACATTGATAACAAAAAGCCGCCGGAAGTAATATATGACCAACCAAAATTCACCAAAACGTATAATTAAATTTTTATTTGGCTTATGGAGAATTTCTCCAGTCCTAACTTGGGTTATGATCGCGACTCAAATACTATTTGCAATTCTTACCTCAACAATTGCGCCTATTTTTGTATCACAATTATTAACACATGTCGCAAATGGCAGCGCCACAATCGATAATAGTATCTGGTTATTAGTTGGCTACGCGGTTGTTCTGATAATTGGCGATGTTATTGCATACCGCGCGACAATTGCGATGATTTATGTAACTGAAATTAGGATGCAAACGACAATTGCCAAAAATATTTTCGAAAACCTAAGTTCAAAAAGCCTCAGTTATCACGCCAATCGAATGACTGGCGGTATTGTTTCAGATGCCAATAAATTAAATGGTTCGATTGAACGTTTTTGGGATACATTAGTATTCAACGCAGTACCAATCGCAACCGTCATAGTATCTGTTTGTATAGCGCTTAGTTTTATATTATGGCAATACGCAATCGCATTAGCCATTTTGTCTATCATCGTAATTGCGATTATCATCAGATCACAATTCGCAATTGCACCCGTCAGCCGCCAAGTTGCTGAAACATCAAGTATAATGACGTCTCACTTTGCAGACATTATTGGCAACATTACAGCTGTCAAAGCTTTTGCAAAAGAAAAATCCGAATTAAAACAATACCAAAAACATATCGATGTCTGGAATAAAACCATGTACAGCGAAATGAAAAGCGTTATTTTGATTAGCGGTTCTTTTGGTGTTTTGATGACGATTATGAACATGTCTGCTTTTGTCGCCGCAGTCCTGGCGACGCAATATCACATAGCCAACATAGCCGCAATTTACTTGGTTGTTAGCTATACAATAAACGTCGTTGAGGAATTAGGGTCGGTATCAAATGCTACCAGATCATACCTGCGTATCGTTGGTGATGCCAGTCCAATGATTGGAACGATGGACGAAACCGTAGAACTAAAAGACCCAATAAAACCTGCAAAATTTACAGTCAACAAAGGCAAAATCGAATTTAAAAATATTAATTTCATGCACGCCGAAAACAATCAGGCGCTATTTAACGAATTTTCATTGACGATTAAATCCGGCGAACGAGTCGGAGTTATTGGAGCGTCTGGTTCGGGAAAAACCAGCTTAACTCGACTGTTATTACGTTTTAGTGATGTCGATAACGGCCAAATATTAATTGACGGCCAAGATATTACCAGCATTACTCAAAATGATTTACGTCAAGCAATTGCATACGTTCCACAAGAACCAATGTTGTTTCACCGAACTTTGCGCGAAAATATCGCTTACGGCAAAACAGACGCCAGCGATACCGAGATTCGCGATGTCGCAAAAAAAGCCAACGCGTTAGACTTTATCGAAAAACTGCCAAAAGGTTTTGACACTACTGTCGGCGAGCGTGGCGTCAAACTTTCCGGCGGACAACGTCAACGTATTGCCATCGCCCGGGCAATATTAAAAGACGCCCCAATACTAGTTCTAGATGAAGCAACATCAGCACTCGATAGCAAAAACGAAAGATTGATTCAAGATGCCATTACTAAACTAATGAAAAGTCGTACCAGTATTGTAATTGCTCACCGACTTTCGACAATCGCAAAACTTGATCGAATTATCGTTTTGGATAATGGAAAAATTATCGAACAAGGAACACACGCCGAATTATTAGAAAAACACGGAGTTTACGATAAACTTTGGTCACATCAATCCGGCAATTTCATTAAAGAATAAAATTAAAACTCCGCGACTTTTTGTCGCGGAGTTTTTTGTAGTAAATCTATTATTATTTACTTGTTTCGGCTGTTGGTTCAGTTGTTGAAGTAGCAACTCCTTCGCCGTTTTCAGCAACAACTTCGGTGTCAGCTTCGGCTTCACCACCAGCTGATTCATTAGCAGCTTGGAGTGCACTTGGCTCGTATACATTGGCGACCACTAATTCCATGTCTTGATCGACATCGGCAAATGTTACGCCTTCTGGCAATTTAATGTCACTAATTTTCAAACTGTCATCGTCGGTTGCAAGGTTAACAATTGAAAGCTCAAATGATTCCGGCAGATTTGCTGGTTTCGCTTTAATTTCAATTGAATCAATTGCTTGTAAGACAACCAACCCAGCTCGTTCAGCGATACTTTCACCTTTACCAATAAGTATAATTGGCACTTCGGTTGTAATGATATCGTTTTGACGAATCGTATGAAACGCAATGTGTCGTAGTTCGTGTCGTACTGGATCCATGTCAATATCTTTGATAATGGCAAGCTTTTTGCTACCGTTAATTACCAAATGTACTGGCGTATGTTTTCCAGCTGCTTTTACTATTTTGTTAGTGTCAGATAGTTTTGACTGTGTCATCGTTGGTTCGGCATGTCCGCCATATACAACACTCGGCACAAAACCACTTTCTCGTAATTTGGCAACTTTTTTGCCTTCTGCGGTTCTTTTATCTAATTGTAATAGAATATCGTTCACTTTTTTCTTCCTTCTCCCAGTCGTTTAAATAAACTGTCTGTATATAGTATAACATTAGCTGGCTTATCATGCTAAAATAATAGCAGTATGATACCTGGATTTGACCTTGTACAATTTGCACAAACTGCCGGACCATTAGCTGCGCTTTTAATTGTAGTTGGTATTATTTTTGCTGAAAACGGTTTACTTATTGGTTTCTTTTTCCCAGGCGATAGCATCCTATTTACCCTCGGATTTTTAGTTCAAGGCACCAGCAGTTTCAAACTTGATCTAAATATACATTTGGTTGTTTTAGCATTATTCATAGCATCCGTACTAGGTTCTAGTGTTGGATATATGTTTGGTCGCAAGTTTGGACCTCGTCTTTTCAAACGACCTAATTCTCTATTATTCCGTCAAGAAAATGTCCAAAAGGCTCAAGAGTTTTATGATATGTACGGTGGAAAAACAATTATTATCGCCCGTTTCATACCAGTAGTTCGAACTTTCGTTCCGTTAATCGCTGGTGTTGCAAAAATGGAATACAAAACCTTCATGATATTCAACATTATTGGCGGTTTAGTTTGGACTGCAGGCATAACTTACCTGGGATATTTCCTAGGTGCAATCCTACACGGAATGGGCATTGATATTGATACAATCTTGTTACCTATTGTTGGCCTAATATTATTTGTTTCAGTCGCACCAGCAATTTATCACTTCTTAAAAGACAAAAAACAACGGACAGCAATTTGGGAAGCAACAAAATTAGAGCTTAAAAAAATTATCAGACGTTAAAACAGGTGGTTTCAGTGGCACTAGAAATAATAGAATCAACAAAAAATAACACAGTTTGGTCAATAAAAACCCAAGTCAATATCGCCATTATTTGTTTATTGGTTGGTGCAACTATTTTTATACTAGCCTTTATCGGTATGACTCAAAATTATGGCATTGGTGCATTTAATCAGCCCGTGCTTGATTGGATGATTTCGCATCGCAGTTCGTCAATAACCAACATTATGAAAATAATCACTGATTCTGCAAATCCAATAATGTTTGTTGCTATTGTTGGTACTATCGCTGGACTTTGGGTTATCATTAAACGTGAAATTTGGCGACCAATTTTATTAGTAGGTTCTGTTGGTTTCGTCGCTGGCTTATCGACATTATTAAAAATAGTTACTGCGAATAGTCGCCCCCTAACTACTGATATGATTGCACCACTGGAAATTGATTATTCATTTCCATCAGGACACACGATTGGCGTTATCGTATCATTGCTAACTCTGGGCTATTTGTTATATTCACGACGTTCAAGTTTTGGACGTATTTTTGGATGGGTTTTTGCAACTGTGCTAGGCACAGCATTAGTCGCAACTAGCCGTTTATATCTGGGGTATCATTGGTTAACTGATGTTATTGCTTCAGTGGGCTTGGGTTTAATAATTTTAGCCTTAGTTATTACTGCCGATTTAATAACCGACAAATATTTCAAACGTTAAATCATTTTGGACAGATATTGACCCGTAAATGAATCTTTTGATTTTGCAACTTGTTCAGGTGTGCCGCTAGCAACAACTACGCCACCGCCCATACCACCTTCGGGACCCATATCAATCAAATGATCGGCTGTTTTAATCACATCCAAATTATGTTCGATAATGATCATACTATTACCACTTTCAACAAGTTTTTGTAAAATCAATAAAAGTTTTTTGACATCTGCGCTATGAAGACCAGTCGTTGGTTCGTCCAATATATATAAGGTTTTTCCAGTTGCACGTCGTGATAATTCACTGGCTAGCTTAATACGCTGGGCTTCACCACCGCTAAATGTCGTGGCTGGCTGGCCCAGGCGAATATAACCCAAACCAACTTCGACTAACGTATTAAGTTTACGAGAAATTGTTGGGATATTCTCAAAAAACTTTGCCGCTTCTTCAACGGTCATATCTAAAATGTCACTAATTGTTGAGCCTTTGTATTTAATTTCCAAAGCCTCGCGATTATATCGTTTACCTTTACAAACATCGCAAGTAACATAAACGTCTGGCAAAAAGTGCATTTCAATTTGAATTACACCATCACCATGGCAATTTTCACAGCGTCCACCCTTGACGTTAAAACTAAATCGTCCAGATTTGTAACCGCGAATATTTGATTCTGGAGTTGACGCAAACAAATCACGGATTGCTGTAAATACGCCAGTATAAGTTGCTGGGTTTGATCGTGGAGTACGACCAATCGCCGATTGGTCAATTACAATTACTTTGTCGAGCAGATTAATATTTTCGATATTATCATGCGCACCAGGAACAACGTGTGAATGGTGTAAACGGGCTGATAATTCTTTGGCTAAAATATCATTAACAAGTGTAGATTTACCGCTGCCACTGACACCACTAACAACCGTCAAAACACCAAGCGGAAATGAGACGTCAATATTTTTGAGATTATTTTCGCGAGCACCACGAACAATAATTTCGCGACCACTAGTTAGTTTTCGTCGTTTTTTAGGAACATCAATTTTTTCAGTACCGCTTAGATAACGGCCAGTTATACTATCGGGGTTTCTAGAAACTTCTTCGGGTGTTCCTGACGCCACAACGTTGCCACCAAGTAGCCCAGCACCAGGACCAATATCCAATAAGTAATCAGCGTGTCGAATTGTGTCTTCATCATGTTCAACGACTATGACAGTATTTCCTAAATCACGCAGATGTTTTAAGGTCTCAATCAAACGACCATTGTCGCGTTGATGAAGGCCGATTGACGGTTCGTCCAAAACGTATAAAACACCTTGAAGCCCTGACCCAATTTGAGTTGCCAAACGAATACGTTGAGCTTCGCCACCCGAAAGCGTATTTGCCGCACGTCCTAGTTCTATATAACTAAGACCAACATTATTCATAAATCCAAGTCGCGCCAAGATTTCTTTGATAATTTGCGTTACAATAAATTGTTCTTTGTCGTCTAGTTTCAAACTATTTTGGAACAAATCTAGAGCATTATTAATGTCTAGATTACAAATGTCCATAATATTCAAACCATGGATAGTAACGGCAAGAACAACTGGTTTTAGGCGCGCGCCTTTGCAGGTGTAACATTGGCGTTCACGCATAAAACGCTCGATATCTTTACGCATAAATTCACTATCAGTTTCTTTGTGACGACGTTCAAGGTTAGGAATAACACCTTCAAATGTTGATTCGTAATCTCGACCACTGCCCAGTTCAACTGTATATTTTTGATCGCCCGTACCGTACAAAATTTTATTCAAATCATCAGCAGTTAATTTACCGACTGGTGTATGGATACTGAAACCATGAGCCTCGGCAACTTTGGCCAAGCGTTTCATATACCAAGCGTCGCTGTTCACACGATTATATGGACGGATTGCGCCTTCAGAAATAGTCAAATTTGGATTGAAAACTAAATCAGGATCAACTTCTAATCGATTACCAAGTCCAGTACAAACCGGGCAAGCGCCCTGTGGAGCGTTAAAACTAAATAAACGTGGTTCAAGTTCGGGAATATCTTCGTTAGGGTGATCCAAACACGCATAACGTTGGCTATAAGCCACCAATGTGTTGTCATCCGTGTTAAATACTTCGACTATTCCATTAGCGATTTCAAGTGCTTGTTCAACTGATTGAGTTACGCGCCCCAACATGTCAGGCGCCATAGCAATACGGTCCACCACGATTTCGATATCGTGTTTATATTTTTTATCAAGTTCTGGGAACTCGTCCAGCGCGTAAACCACGCCATCAACTCGGGCCCTAGCAAAACCCAAACGGCTATATTGTTCATTAACGTGCGCAAACTCGCCCTTTTTAGCCTTAACAATCGGCGCTAAAATCATTAATTTTGCACTTTCGGGCAATTTCATAATTTCATCAATAATAGTTTCTGATGTTCGACGAGTTACCGGTTTACCACAAATCGGACAATGTGGCACACCAATACGTGCAAATAACAAACGTAAATAATCATAAATTTCAGTCACCGTAGCAACTGTACTGCGTGGGTTTCGGCTGGTAGATTTTTGGTCAATACTGATAGCCGGGCTAAGACCTTCAATGTAATCAACATCTGGCTTTTCCATCATTCCCAAAAACTGACGGGCATAACTGGACAAACTCTCGACATAACGTCGTTGGCCTTCGGCGTAAATAGTATCAAAAGCAAGGCTAGATTTACCCGACCCAGATAGACCTGTAATCACAACTAATTTATCTCGTGGTATTTCCACGTTAATATTTTTCAGGTTGTGCTCACGCGCACCAACAACTTTAATTACCTCTGACATAACCCAAGTATTATACGCTATTTTGACACTTTTTTCCAGACCCACAAAATATAACAGACCTCATACAAGCGGCGTTTGCTAGGCGACGCGGGATGTAACTGTCAATGATATTTGACACATAACGCTTATAGTTGCATAGATTAGTTTTTTTGATGTATAGTTTAGGTAATTATGAAGAAATTTATTATCATATCTTGCACTATTGCAAGCCTAGCCATCATCCTTGATTCAATCGGGGCTTGGCATATGATAATGATGTTCCTTTTTGTCGGAATTATACCTGGCACAAACAACGCACTTACCCCAGAACAAATGCTAGCTTTGATGTCCACCCTATCATGCCTAGTTATCGTTCGTGTCGGAGTTTTGCCTATTATGCGTAAACTGAGCGCAAAGACAAATTTGGCCGCTCGACCATTAAAACGTGCTTAATTATCCTGATATTCGGGCATTATACTTTCTGCCCACAATTGTAATTCTTGCAATACAAATAATTTATTTTCATCAGTAATTGTCGTCGCTAATTTCTTTAAAGATTCCGCAAATGCTGGCAAACTAGCATTAAGTCGATTAGATCGCCATTGTTCCCATGTATCAACTTCGTCTTTGGCTAAACTTTTTGGAAAATTACGAGCTTTATAATGCAAAAGTAGAGGTTCAAGCCGTTCATCTGTAAAATTTGGGTGAAAATCTACCAGGCCAAGTTCATTGGCTTTTCGGACTGTTTCAATCCGCATTTTATCAATATCAGGCACAAATCCATCATATAATTGAGCTTCTGGATCAGGCGACTTTTTGAATTCTTCACGATTTTCAAATAATGAACGAATATTTTCGGCAAAACCAGGGGCCGACAACAATATTGTTTTGTTTTTTGTGATAGTTTCTTCGTCCAACTTGATTCGTTTCCAACCATCACCTTGTGCTAAAACCCCAACTGGAGCAACTGCCGGCGTGTGATTATATTGCAATTCTTTGATTGGTAATTTTACAAAATCATCAGCCTGACGTTCATCCCAAGTAGCATACAATTTAGACCCAAGTTCCTTGGAGCTCATATTTATAAACGGTGTTGGATCATAACGCAAATCATAGACTATAACATTGCCGTTTTTACCAGCGGTCAACGGAAACGCGACCGTCGCCTTGTTAAACTCACCGTCCAGTCGCCCACTAACATAAACAAAAGGTTGTTTATAATCCAAATTAACCAGTTTTTTGACTTCATTTTTATCGCGCATTTTCAACATAAATTCGTAAAGCTGGGGTTGTTTTTCGCGAATCATTTTTGTCACAGCAATCAAAGCCTCGACGTCCGAAAGCGCATCATGAGCTTTGATATGATTAATTCCGTTTACACTGGCAATTAATTCCAACCGGTTAGTTGCAACACCTTTTTCATCAACTGGCCATTTAATACCATCAGGTCGCAGCGCCCTAGTCATACGAACTACGTCCAGTAAATCCCAGCGCGAGCGGCCGTCTTTCCAAGACCATTCATATGCATCATAAAAATTACGCCAAAATAAATGACGTACAAACTCATCATCAAAGCGAATATTATTAAACCCGACTGCGATTGTATCGGGTGTAAATATATCATTAATTAGCATTGCCGAAAACTCAGCTTCAGAAAAACCACCCTCAACTGTTTGTTGTGGCGTAATACCAGTCACCATTATTGCTTCGGGGCTAGGCAAAGTATCATCATTCAACCTAACAAGCACATTTACAGGCTCGCCAACCTGATTTAAATCCATATCAGTCCGAATACCTGCAAATTGCATAATTCGCGCATCACGAGCATTTAAACCACTGGTTTCCAAATCGTAAAAAAAGAAAGTTTTTGCCATTACCTTAATTATACATTATTTGTTAGGTGCCCTACTATCTACTAATTTTATTGTTCTAAGAAGGTAAACTTGTTATCACCGATTTGGATAATACTATCACCCTCGACACCGCGGCGTCTGAGTTCATGTGATATGCCAAGTTTTTTCATAATGTCACGCAGACGATTAGCGCCTTCATAATTTGCAAAGTTGGTTTGTATAGCAAATTTTTCAATCTTTTCACCAGTGACAACAAAGTAAATGCCTTCTTCTGCGCTTTCAATTCGTTCAACTTTCCATGTATCAGCAACTTTAGCCTTGCTAAGAGATATCGTTTCAATGTCCTCTTCGTCGTTATCAATTAGTTCTGTAACTTGACGAGCTGCGATAACTTTTTCGCGTAATGCACGTAAAACTTCCGTTAAACCCTGGTGAGAACTGGATGAAATAGCAAAGACAGGTGTTTTACCGGCAACGGCTTTAACAGCATCAATTTGCATTTGAACAATATCATCATCCAAACCATCAATTTTAGTAATGGCAATAACTTCGGGACGATCAGTCAGATCAAGACTGTAATTAGAAAGTTCAGACCTAATAATTCTATAAGCATCGGCCACATCGTCCGTATAGGCATCGATTAAATGCAGCAAAACTGCCGTACGTTCAACGTGTCGCAAGAAACCAACGCCCAAACCCTTACCTTCGCTGGCGCCTTCGATTAACCCTGGAATATCGGCAATCAACAAACTGCCATCATCAATATCGGCTACACCCAAATTTGGCGTAAGTGTCGTAAATGCGTAATCGGCTATTTCAGGACGAGCATTACTGACAACAGATAAGAAAGTTGACTTACCGGCATTTGGGAAACCCAAAAGACCAACATCGGCTAATAATTTTAATTCAAGCGCCGCCTCAAATATTTCACCTGGCATGCCTTTTTCGGCAACTCTGGGAGTTTGACGAACAGAGCTCTTAAACCCAGCGTTACCCTTGCCGCCTTCACCACCCTTAGCAATAACAACTTCTTGGCCATTATGAGTAATGTCAGCAATCACCATACCGTCGCGACGAACAATTGTTCCAACTGGAACCCTGACATAAAGAGACTCACCGCTTTTGCCTGTGCGATCAGCCTTAGAACCATTATCGCCAGATTTGGCTTTAAGTTCTGGTTTGTAACGAAAATCAATTAAAGTATTTAAGCCTTCGGTTCCGACAAAAATAACACTACCACCATCGCCACCGACGCCACCATCAGGTCCGCCTTTGGTAATATAAATCTCATGCCTAAAACTGACAGCTCCGTCGCCGCCTTTTCCTGCGTTAATGAATACTTTGGCGGTATCGACAAACATATATGGCTATTATAGCAAAATCGCCCCTACTTTGACAGGGGCGATTTTAGTAATCAATTATTTAATAAAGTTTGATGGCCAGTTCGAATCACCACGATAAATAACTCTATTGTCAACTACATTATAACCACCATAGGAACCGTTATTCATCTCACTAATAGTAATACTACCGTTAGACTCATTGACAGATTCAACAACACCTACATGACCAGCCCAACCTGAACCACCCTGATATGGGTTCCACTGAGTAATTGCACCTTTTGTTGGGGTTTGACTAACTACAAAACCCTGCGTTGATCGTGCGGCATCACCCCAGGTATAGGCATGACCCCAAGAACTAGACATAGGCAGCCCAAGCTGGATACGACGGTTATACGCATAATAAGTGCAATTCCCGAAGGTATAACCATTTCCACCACCAGAACCAGAATAGTAATTGTATGTAATAACCGGAGCGGGTGCAACATAACCAGGACGTTCTGTTTCAGGTAATACACCACTTGGTAAAATTATACTTGTATTAGATTTTAGACCGCTTACCTCAAGGTCATTATTTGTAATTAAACGCGTTTTATCAACGCTATATTTTTTAGCAATCGAATCAATCGTATCACCATCTTTAACGGTATAAAGAACACCGTCAAATGGCAAAATACGCAACACTGAATCAGTTGTTAATGTATCGGAAGTCATATTATTTGCCCATTTAATAGTCTGAGCTGTTATGTGATATTTCGCTGATACTGTGTCTATGGTGTCTTCTGCTTTAACTGTATAACTAGCCACTTTTCTATTTACGACACTAGATTCAATAATTTGAGGTTTTGAAGTACTTGAAACATCCGATTGTACAAATTCGCTCTTAATTTGAGCAGACACGGCCAAGTTAGCAACAGATGTTGCAATCGGTAGATTAACTGCTTGGGCGACATTAGCTGCAACGCCAGTAGCAACCACGTTATCGACAGATGTTTGGTCATTTTGGCTAACCGTATTAACATTGGCTGCATTAACGACAGGCGTAGAACTTTGTGGTTTGTGATAACCAATCGAAACCATCGCTACTATAAGTGCAAAAACACTAAAGTAGACCGCAGCTACTGATGGCTTGATTTTAGATAGAACTGAACGACGTTGTTTGCGTGGTATTTGCTGTTTAACAGCAACTGCCGGACCTTGCGCTACACCCGTCGGGTTTTCGTTACGAATAAATCAATCTCCTGCGCTTGTTATTACTAAAATGTATATTTTGATGGAATTACAAATGCGCTAGTAATAATTATACCAACCATTGCATTTTGTGTCAATTTATGGCGCAATACAGTTTTCTTTACAATGATTGACTATATTTGCCTCATGTTCAGCCAATGTGTGGGCAAAATACAACAAACCCTTACTATCGCTTAAAAAGTAAAGGTAATCACCTGGCGCTGGTTGCGCTAAGGCTAGTAATGCTGATAGTCCAGGATTAGAAATTGGTCCTGATGGCAAACCAGCAAAACGGCGGGTGTTATACGGTGAATCTAGATTTGGGTCACGCGCTACACCAGTTTTGTCGGCGATATATTGATATGTAACATCCGACCCTAATGGCATGCCTTCAGCTAGGCGCGATAAAAACACCTGAGCAACCTGTTTTTGATCCGACGGGGTGCTGGCTTCTCGTTGGATAACCGAGGCCAAAGTTATCCCCTGATACAAAGTTAAACCATGACCCGCAAAGGCTTTGACTAAATTATTATCCTGAACCACTTTATAAAATTCATCAAACGTTCGCTGTAGAACATCTTGTACAGTTGCACCGGTGTTATAATTGTACGTTTCGCCATAAACATAACCCTCTAAATCAGCAACAGCTGGTTTAGAAATAAAAAGTGGCGAATCATAAGTAGCTGCTAAACCAGTAGCTATTTCTATATTTGAATATCCGGCATTTTTTAGCACCGTGGTGACATCATATTTTTTCGTTTTACTAACATTGTCAACTAATGTCGCCCCAGGATAAAACGTTAAGCTAAATTGATCGACCGATCCTTTAACTAAATGCTCTACGATTTGGGGGATAGTTTCAGCCGGTGATAACCTGTAAGTTCCAGCCTTAAGGTTGTTAGTTTTGCCAGAAATTCGTATATAATAATCAAACGCAGTCGCTGAACGAATAATTAATTCGTTTTTTAGTTCCTTGCCTATTTGCCCTGGTGTACTGCCGGCAACTATCGTAATCTGTTTTAACACACTAGTATCATTACTGACTGGCGCCAGTTGAATGTTATACCACACAAATCCACCAGCTGCCACACCTAAAATAACCGCAACTATTACACCAATAATCCATA
>JBBQTT010000010.1:0-19084 GCA_038213035.1 Saccharimonadales bacterium (SeqCode)
GGGGGGGCGCCCTTAAAAAGTTGGATAAACTGAACGTCGAACTAGAGGTCCTGCGCGGGTTATTGAGGGTGGCTTACGAATTAAAATTCATGAAAGCCGAATCATTGGGCTATATAATCAAGCAGATTGATGAGATTGGTCGGATGCGTGGCGGTTGGGCTAAACATTATTCTTTGTCAAATAAAGATAATTGAATTGGCGGTTTTTTGATATTGTGTTTGCGAGCGTATTTTTGTACGGCATGAACAAATATATATTCATCTTGCCAGTCACGCAGATGATTGACCAGCTGTTTTGTGTTAGCATGCCTAGCGTGGGCTGACCAGGCGTCGAAGGATGTTTGAATAGTGTCCAGGCTGACTTTGTCAGTCAACATAGCTTTTAGTTGGCGACGATAGCGTTTTTTGAAACGGCGGACACTGCTGCCACGCAGCCTCATTGAATGCGGGAATATAACATAGCCGACAAAATCGACACCCAAGCGGGCGGGATAAATGCGAATTTTATGCGGATTGATTGTCAAACACAAATCATTGTACAAAAAATCTGTCATAGCTTGTTGCCAGATTTGTAGTTGGGATTTGCTTTCATGGAATATTAGGATATCGTCCATATACCTGATGTAACGGCGAATTTTTAATTGTTGTTTGGCGTACATATCGGCGTGATGTAAATAGATGTTAGCGAATAACTGGCTAGTCAGGTTACCAATTGGAATACCGCGAGGACCTTTGGTATGAAAATATGAGTCCAAAGGGAACAGATTATCATGTTCGGTGCCGCTGTCGATTGAATCGATAATAGCGTTCAGTAGCCGTAACATTTGAGTATCACATATTTTGGTAGATAATAATTGTTTTAGTCGTTCGTGATTGATACTGGCATAATATTTGGAAATATCTAATTTGCAAACATAGAGCGGTACGGTTGATGTTTGTAGAAACGATTGTATTTTGTAAGTTGCACTATGAATACCACGACCTGGTCGGCAAGCGTAGGAATCGGGTATGAAGTGACGTTCATAAAATGAGTTAAGGACACTATGGATAGCATGATGAATGATACGATCACGAAAATCTGGCGCTTGAATGTGGCGGACTTTTGGTTCTCTGATAATACGGTCACGATAAGGTGATGGATAGTAGCTGTCATTTTTAAGTTCATCTTGAATAGTCAGCAGCTGGCTCATAAAGTGATAATTCGAGTTGGCTGCTTTGGCATTGCTTCGCTTGCCGATCATAGCTTTTTTATGGGCCTTAGTAAGATTATCTAGAGATATGGTGTCAGTAAAACAATTTTGAAGTGAACTCATTTATTTAGTATAATAGTTATGGTTATTTGGTCTATATGTAGGACGCGAGCCTTCCATCGTGGTGGCAATTGGAACAATGGTGGCAACGCTGGGGTTCTGAACCTGAATTTGAACAACGCTCCGAGCAACACGCTCACGAACATTGGCTTCCGCGTTTCCCGGGATAGCGAAAAGTGGCCTGATATTTACCATTTTTGTGGTAAATCCGTGCCGTTGATATCCGACTAGGTTACCGGTCTGGGCTGACTATGCGTCAGCAGGACAAAGAGTTACGTTATGGCCGCACGGTTTAGTCGCGTGCGGCTTTGTGCCGTGGCAAATAGCCGATGGTATTGTATAATATGTTACAAATGGTTTTAGATGTTAAAAAAATTGGTAAGAATCTCCAGCAAGTTCGCCATAAGCAAAACATGACTCAGGCTGATATTGCTAGGCGTGCCAGCACAACCGTAAACCACTACGCTAAAATTGAGCGCGGGGAAGTTGTGCCATCTTTGAAAACTCTCGAAAAGATTGTAAAAGCACTTGGAATAAAATCGGCAGATGTTTTGCCGTTTTAGCTGTCTTTTGACTTGTTATATTTCTCGACAAACTTTTCAAAGCTAAGCTCGGATTTGTCGGAAATAGTTTTCGCTACTTCCTGCATACGTTTCAACATTTTAATCGCATATTCACGATTAGCGTTTGCTGGGTCGTTGTAGTGAAGATATTTCAGCGCGGCTTTAATAGCCTTTTCATTTTCGGTTAGGTTCAAATCTTCAAAATCTTTGTTAATGTCTAGCATACTTATTTATACCTATAAATTTTAATAGCTTATTTGCTTCCACTGTCGATACTACTCGTCTCATTATCTCACAACTGTTACTAAACGACATAATATTCAGACTACCTTCGTAAAACACTTCGCGATCAATAATAGCTAGCTTGTGGTGGTGGCCTACAGTATATAGTACTGTTATGTCCATTTTTTGCATCACAGCCACCGCGTCAAGCGCTTGATAGTAATAATCGCCGTCGTGTTCTATAGGGTCGCGAGTGTTTATGATTATAGATACACCGTGTCGTCGTAATTTAGCGAATATCGGTAGGAGGGTTGTCATGCGCCGTGCCGTGATAAATGGACTTTCGATAATAACTTCTGTTCGGGCATGTCGTAAATCTCGCTCAAACTGCTTGTAAAACATGGTTTGATCATAAAGTCTAGAATTTTCCATCTAAATCCTCCAGGTACACCTCGCCGTCGCGGTATTCAAAGCCTAACTCAATCATTCGTGCATAAAGCAGCTTCAAATCGGTGAATAAATCATCTCGTAAGAGTTTCAAAAATATATCTTCTGCCTCACCAAAATAAAATACACATCGGCTGATGTGTATTTTATTTTGGTGAAAGCCCCGGTGGGGCTTGAAATCACGACATCTGTAAGATGGAGTGAGTGAGGACCGCCACGTCGGCGGTCCGCAAGGCCGGAGCCCGGATGACGAACGTCACCGAGCGAGGCGGGGTCGCGAAAAATTCGGAACGAATTTTATCGTGACCAAGTCTCACTGGCCTCAATAGTCTCATTGACCTCAATTCTGGTATTTTAAGCCAAATCTAAGCTATACTATCCATATGAACTGGTGGCTCCTAAAACGCAAACTTCACATCTCGTGGCTAATCGCGGTTACATGTCTGTCTATATTTATTGGCGTTTTTGCATCTCAATATCTAAATTATTATTCTTCAATCTTTGTCCTAATTATTTCTGTCATTATAATTTCAATTTCATTATGGCGAAAATACATTTATCTAATATCGTTTTTAGTTGTTGGTAGTTTATTGTTCGGTCTTTGGCGGGGTTCAATATCAATGAATGAATTGGCTCAGTTTAAACCACTTTACGGCAGTACAATCCAGATTCAAGGATCGGTCAAAGACGATGTGGATACGGGGACGTCGGGGCAGATAGTTATTCGATTGGATAGTTTGAAAATGAGCAGCAAAATGTTGCCCGGGGTGTTATGGATAACGGCGTCAAATAGTGATATTAAAAGAGGTGATAAATTGGATGTTACTGGTCAGATTGCCCCGGGGTTTGGTAATTTTGCGGGCGTTATGTACCGCGCTAATATAAATAAAATAATTCATCCTGAACCTGGCGATATCGCACGCGTTGTGCGCGATTGGTTTGCCGATGCAGTGCGTCGGGCAATACCAGACCCTGAATCGAGTTTAGGGATTGGCTTTTTGGTTGGTCAAAGACGATCATTGCCGGCAGATTTGGCAACTGCATTGCAATTGGCTGGTTTGACTCATGTGGTGGTTGCTAGCGGATATAATTTAACGATTTTAGTGCGTTTGGCTAGGCGTTTATTTGCTAAGGTATCAAAATATTTATCAGCTTTAACGGCCAGCGTAATGATATTTGTATTTATGGCAATTACGGGTGTTAGCCCCAGTATGTCGCGGGCAGGTTTAGTGTCTGGGTTAAGTTTGATAGCTTGGTATTATGGGCGTAAATTTCATCCGATAGTGTTACTGGCAATTGCAATTGCTGTGACGGTGATTATAAACCCAAGTTACGCCTGGGGTGATTTGGGGTGGCAATTGTCATTTGCGGCTTTTGCTGGCGTGATGATATTAGCGCCACTTGCTAGCCGATATTTGTTTGGTGATAAAAAACCAGGGACAATAGGTCAAATATTAATCGAAACGGTTGCCGCTCAGATTGTTACAGCACCAATATTAATCGCGGGGTTTAGTCAATTATCCAATGTAGCGTTGATATCTAATCTATTAGTTTTGCCGTTAGTACCGATTGCGATGTTGCTGACATTTATTGCCGGGGTTGGCAGTTTGGTTGCTGCACCACTAGCGGTTGTTATTGGAATGCCGGCCCAGTGGTTGTTGACATATATGGTTAAAGTAACAGAATATCTGGCAGGTTTGCCATGGGTAACGACAAATTTACAACTACAATGGTGGGGTGTAGCCTTATGTTATATTGCCATTTCTGGTATTTGTTTTTATATGTGGCATGTGACTAAGTTTAACTTGCGTGAGGTAAATCTAGTCGAGTAATCTGTTATCTGGTATAATATTATTAAATATAACGTCAAATAAACGAGGCTTCATTATGTCTGGACACAGTAAATGGTCAACAATTAAACGCGAAAAAGGACTAAAAGACGCTAAACGTGGCGCAGTTTTTACGCGACTTGGTAATTTAATTGCAATCGCGGCTCGTGGCGGTACTGACCCGCAGATGAACTCGACACTTTATATGGCGATTGAAAAAGCTAAACAAGCCAATATGCCGGCGGTTAATATTCAACGTGCTATCGATCGCGTATCAGATAAGAACGCGGCTGTTATGGAAGAAGCGACTTATGAAGCTATGGGGCCAGGTGGCGTTGGAATTATTATCGAAACTGCAACCGATAATAAAAATCGCACATTCCCAGAAGTAAAAAATGCTATAACTAAAAATGGCGGTCGTATTGCTGATGCCGGCAGCGTAATGTTTCAGTTTACTCGTAAAGGCGTTATTCGCGTTACGGCAACCGGTGAAGACGCACTACTAACAGTGCTAGATGCAGGCGCCGAGGATGCGGTTGAGGAAGATGGGGAATTAGTTGTCTATACCGAACAAAAAGATTTAGCCAAGGTTCGAACGGCTATTATTGCTGCTGGTCTGACTGTGGTTGGAGCAGAACTTCAATACGTGCCAAATAATATGGTTGAAATTAGTGATATCGAAGTCGCTCAGAAAATCCTAAAGATTATGGATGCAATTGATGATATTGATGATGTCGTAAACATTCATAGCAACGCCGACATTACAGCCGATTTGCCTGATTAATAAAACTTGTAATTAGCTTAAAATTAGCATATTATGTGGTTATGCATAAGCTGGTTTGGCTGATATTGGTTGGACTGGTCATAATTATTTATGGCTTTAGTGCTCAATCGGTTTATGCTGTCCTCCCAAGTAGTGATGTTATTATTAGCCAGACCCAGATTGGCGACTCGTCACAGAGTCGTTTTATTGAAATCTATAACAATACCGATACCCCTGTTGATATTACGAATTGGTGCTTATATCACAATAGCGCCAGTGGCAAGACCAAGGATAAATTGGTTTGTTTTGATGATACAGACAAAACATTACATATAATATTTGCGGCCAGATCTTATGCGTTAATTGGTTCGGATAAGTTTGGTGTTCTGGGTGATTTAACAATCGTGAAAGGGTTGGGGACTTCAGCTGGAGGTCGAATATATATTGTTGATGGTTCAGGGGTTGAAAAAGATAGTTTGGGTTGGGGTAATGTCGATAATAATCCAGAGGGTCAAGCGGTTATTTTTGAGCCTGATAATGTTAATAAAATATTGGAACGCCGGTTGATAAGCCCGAGTGTATACGCCGATACAAATGATAACCTGCTTGATTTTGTTAGTTCTAATTTTCGTGAAAAGTATACCACTGGCGCCATCAGTGATGTAATTGATATATGTAAAAATATGGTCGGCATTCAAGTTTTAATACCAGATGGCTATTACCTAGATTCCGGTGATTGTTTGCCTGTACCGGTTGATGTGTGTGCTAATTTGGATGGTCTGCAGATCATCATCCCAGCCGGTTATATGTTGGATTCAAATAATCAGTGCCAAATGGATATTTGTCTGAATATTGACGACTTGCAACTGGTGCTGCCTGATAGTTATAGCGCTGATGGGTTGGGGAATTGCTATCCACCGCCACCGATTGATGTTTGTAGTAATCTGGACGGTTTACAAGAAAAAATGCCTGACGGGATGGAATTGGATGTTAGTAATAACTGTATCCAGCACGATGAATGTTCAAACTTGCCAGAAATTCAAACAGCCATACCAAATGGGTTTACGCGTGGAGTTGATAATAGTTGTTTGCTTGGGTTGTTGCCATTACAGCTGAGTGAATTGCTGCCAAATGCAGCAGGCAGTGATATTGGCAATGAGTATATTGAAATCTATAATCCAAATGATACCGATGTCAGTCTGCTGTATTATCTTTTATATGTTGGGCCAGACGATAGTCATTTTTATAGTTTTCCAGTCAGTTCGCATATCATGCCGCATCAATATTTATCATTAACAAACAATGATATTAAATTTACGCTTGTAAATACTGCTAGCAGTGTTCGACTGCGAGCTATCGACAATTCTTTTGTTGATGAAGCTAGTTATAGTAACCCGGGTGATGGCCTGGCCTGGGCTTTGATAGACGGTTTGTGGCAATATACAAATCGTCCAACGCCTGGAAATGTAAATTTACCAATGTTGATTGAACCTATTGCCGACAAAGTAGCGCCGGTCAGTAGCAGTTTGCAACCATGCGCCGATAATCAATATCGCAATCCCGAAACTAATCGCTGTAGGTTAATTCCTGTGGTTAGTTCAACTGTTACACCTTGCAAAGACGGCCAATATCGTAGTGAAGAAACAAATCGTTGTCGCAATATTGTAAGCAACGTTGTGGCGTTGACTATGTGTGCTGAGGGTCAAGAGCGCAATCCGGAAACTAATCGCTGCCGAACGGTTACAGCAGTTTTGGGTGCTAGTGACTTGGCGCCGTGTAAAGCCGGTCAAGAACGTAACCCAGACACTAATCGCTGTCGTAATGTTATCAGTTCGATACCAGTTGCAGCATACGCAACAATTCAAACGTCCGAAAGTTCGAATAATTATATTGGTTGGTGGTCACTTATTGGAGTTGGGGCGGTAGCGATTGTCTATGGCATTTGGGAATGGCGACAAGAGATAATTAATATTATTCGTAAATTAGGTGCATTTCGACATTTCGGCAAATAGATTATACTTAATATAAATGAGAATTATCGGAATTGACCCGGGTACTGGAATTTTAGGCTTTGGAGTTATTGATATTATTGGTGGCAAGATGAAGTTAGTTGATGCAGGGGTGGTAACTACGCCGACCCATACTGCATTAGATATTCGCCTAGAAGATATTTTTGACAGCTTGACTGAAATTATTGCCGCCACGAAACCGGATTCAATGTCGATAGAAAAACTATTTTTTGCGCAAAACGTTACAACAGCTATGAGTGTATCGCACGCTCGTGGAGTGGCAATGTTGGCAGGCCGTAAGGGTGGTTTGCCGATTGCAGAATATACACCACTACAGATTAAGCAAACTGTAACAGGGTACGGTAAAGCTGGCAAAAAACAGGTTCAAGAAATGGTTCGGATACAGTTGGGCTTATCTGAAACTCCAAAACCAGATGACTGTGCTGATGCTTTGGCCGCTGCGATTACCCATTATCTGATGACTCGAGTATAATAAATTATATGATTGCGCATGTATATGGGACTGTAGTAGAAAAATTCGGATCGTCAGTTATTGTCGATGTTAATGGAGTGGGTTACGAAGTCCAATTGGCGGCTGGTGATTTTGATGCGGCGCTACTTGAGTCAAATGTTAAATTCTATACATACCATCATGTCCGCGAGCAAAGCCAAGAGTTATTTGGTTTTGTCAGTTTAATTGCCAAGAAATTATTTGAAATGTTAATCACGGTTCAGGGTATTGGACCTAAGGCTGCGCTGGCTATATTATCACTAGGTGAAACTGAAACTGTCCGCAATGCGATTGCAAACAGTGATTCAATCTTTATAACCAAGGCCAGTGGCGTTGGTAAAAAGACAGCCGAACGTGTAATTGTCGATTTATCTGACAAGGTTGGGCATGCAATCCGAACCAACGTAAACAGTATTGGGTTGTCTAGTATTATTCCAAAAAGCGACGAAGCTTTGGAGGCCTTGATGGCGCTTGGGTACAATCTGAATGACGCCACACGGGCATTGGAAGGTGTTTCGACTGAACTGACGACTGCAGAACGTGTTACACAGTCGTTAAGGAGTAAAGTTTAATGGCGATTGAACGAATAATTGACGCTAGTATTCATAATGACGATGCTGACGAGCAACGGATTGAGGTATCGCTTCGTCCAAAAACCTTTGATGAATATATTGGCCAAGATCGTTTGAAAAATAATTTGAAGTTAGCGATTGATGCTTCGAAAAAACGTAGCGAACCGATTGATCACGTGTTGCTTTATGGTCCTCCGGGACTTGGTAAAACAACGATGGCAACGGTTATTGCTAATGAAATGGGTACAAATATTCGAGTTACCAGTGGTCCGGCGATTGAACGGGCTGGTGATTTAGCTAGTATCTTAACTAATCTAAGTGATGGCGACATATTATTTATCGATGAAATTCATCGTTTAGGACGAACTGTCGAAGAAGTGCTTTACAGTGCTATGGAAGATTTCAAATTGGATATTATGATAGGCAAGGGTCCAGCTGCCCGAAGTGTACGTTTGGATTTGCCAAAATTTACGGTCATTGGTGCCACCACCAGAACAGGTGCTTTGTCGGCACCACTTCGCGATCGGTTTGGTCTAATCCATCGTTTAGAATTTTATAATCCAACTGAAATTACAGACATTATTATTAGGGCTGCTAATATTTTAGGCAGTAAAATACATCCAAGTGCGGCGCAATTACTATCGACTCGCGCTCGTTTGACGCCCCGTATTGCCAACCGATTGTTAAAACGCGTTCGTGATTACGCCGATGTTAATGGTGATGGGATTATTGATATTCCGACAGCCGAGGCGGCTTTGGTATTATTAGAGATTGATGCTATAGGTTTGGATCCAGGCGACCGAAATTTATTAACCAGTATTATTGATAATTACGGTGATAATCCAGTTGGTTTAAACACTATCGCGGCGCTAACTGGTGATGAAGCAACTACAATCGAAGATTTTTATGAACCGTACTTATTGCAAATTGGTTTTATTGAACGTACGCCACGTGGTCGTCGGGTGACACCTAAAGCATTTAAACATGTGGGACGCTCACAATCAAAGACTGAAAATCAGCAAAAATTGGTATAATATAATCATGAGTACAACAAACCCATCGCAACCAGATTATAACCAACCAGTTGCATATGACGTTGATGGGCGACCATTGTACGCACATCCAGCTGTTGAACAGGAAAAAACTAGCATAACAACTCAGGGTGTGCATCTAATTAGGCCTAGTGAACCTGAAAAACAGGTTATTAGTGAAGCAACAAAACAAAAACACGATCAATCAAAAAAAGACTGGCCGGAATGTGACTTATGCCAAGGTGAATATATCATACATGTTATTAGTCGCCATCCAATAGGTTTATTTTTACCATTAGTGTTGGGATTTTTCTTGGTCGCTCTAGCTTTTACTGTATTGTTTAATTTTGATTTGGTATTGCAATCACTAAATCTTACTAATGTGACTGTTGACCCATCAATAATAGTTTTACCGGTTTTGGTATTTGTCAGTTTGGTCATAGCTAGTACATATGTGGCATATTTGGTATATACAAACAATAAGCTATTTTTGACAAACGAAAGTATTATCCAGATTGTTCAAACTGGTGTTTTTTCAAAGAAAGAAAAAATGGTCAGCCTGATTGATATAGAAGATGTAAGTTATTCACAAAGAGGAATTATTGAACAAATGTTCAACTTTGGCTTGATTAGACTTAGTACTGAAGGTGAAGGAACGGTTTATCGATTTAAATTTGTAGCCAATCCCAAAGAAGTTATTGCGACATTAAAGAACGCTGTCGAATCTTTCAAAAACGGACGAGCAATAAACTAAAACTTAGTTATTACGACTAGTTTTTATATAGTCGGCTTCATTTTGTAGTGATGCTTCGAGAGTGTAACTTTTGCATTTATTATCAACGCAATTTATGGGTTTGTAGCTGTAATTACTGCCAGCAGTGCCGATTTTTACGCCATCAGGATCAGTGAATAGTGCTGGGTCAACTGATTTTAGGTTGTCGCTGCTGATTGTTTGCGGGTAGAATTTATTAGCAGGGTAAAAGACTTCTTCTAGGCCATAATACATTGAATTGATGGCGGTTTTTTTTGTGTTGTCACTAGTTACAACGGCAAGGCTGTTTTTTTGAATAAAGAACACGACACTTGCCACGGCCACAATTACGGTGACAAATATTAATTCGATAACTGTAAACCCTTTAGAATGTTTCATCATTGCTATTATTATATCATTGCATTATATAAAATTACGCAGACTTGGAAACAATAATTCATTTTTAACTTCTCTCGCTTGCATATTTTGTAGCAAATTATGTGATATCAACGTATAATTAAAGATAGATTAAAGAGAGGGAGTATATGGCAGCTAAAAAGGCAGAACGAGCAGAAATGGGCGAAAAGCCTACAGCGACCGAGGGCAAGCTAAAGGCTTTGGGTTTGGCACAAGAACAAATTAATAAGCAATTTGGTGATGGTGCAATTCGTCGACTTGGCGATACAAAAACTATCGATGTCGAATTGGTAAGTAGCGGTGCATTATCACTGGATTTGGCATTAGGCGGTGGTTATCCACGCGGTCGAATTTTAGAAATATTTGGGCCTGAATCATCTGGTAAGACAACGTTGGCGCTGCATGCGATTGCCGAGATTCAACGAAATGGTGGTACAGCGGCGTTTATCGATGCTGAACACGCGCTTGATCCTGCATACGCACGCAGATTAGGTGTTGATACTGACAATTTGTTGGTTTCACAACCAGACAACGGCGAACAAGCGTTGGATATTGCTGAAACATTAGTGCGATCTAATGCGGTTGATATCGTAGTTGTCGACTCTGTAGCAGCACTAGTGCCACAGGCCGAAATTGATGGTGATATGGGCGATAGTCACATGGGTCTTCAGGCTCGATTAATGAGCCAGGCTTTGCGTAAACTTACCGGAATCATCAGTAAAAGCAAAACGACCGTTATCTTTATTAACCAAATTCGAATGAAGATTGGCGTTATGTTTGGTAACCCTGAAACGACAACTGGTGGTAATGCGTTAAAATTTTACGCGTCAGTTCGATTGGATATTCGCCGAACTGGACAAATCAAAAATGGTGAAGAGATTATTGGTAGTCGTACTAAAGTTAAAGTTGTCAAAAACAAAATTGCTCCACCATTTAGGATTGCAGAATTCGATATTATGTATAACGAAGGTATCAGCAAAACTGGTGACGTACTAGATCTTGCGGTCTTACATAATATTGTTGGTAAATCTGGTGCATGGTTTGACTATGCCGATGCTAAAATCGGTCAGGGTCGTGAAGCCAGCAAAGAATATTTGAAGCAAAATCCAAAAGTATTAGCTGAAATTGAAGCTAAGGTTCGCGCTAAAGTTGCTAGTGATGCCGAAGCTCAACAATAGGCTTTGGTAATTAAATGAAAATTACGTCAATTACGTTGCAGACACGTGACAAAAATCGCGTTAATGTTTCGGTTGATGGTAAATATCGGTTTAGCTTGGATGTGTTCCAGGTTGGCGAAATGGGCCTGCGGACCGGCAAAGAATACGATGAATCCGAATTATTAGCGCTTGAAACTGAAAGCCAATTTGGTAAGTTGTATGGCCGTGCGCTTGAATATTGCTTGATGAGGCCACACAGCGGGCGTGAGATGCGCGATTATTTGTATCGCAAGACCAGGCCAACTCGCACTAAAACCGGCGAGATGCGTCCTGGTGTAGCGCCAGAAATAACTAATCGAGTATTTAATCGATTGGTTGAAAAAGGTTATATTGATGACGAAAAATTTGCACGTTATTGGGTTGAAAACAGGTCAGTAATAAAAGGCGCTAGTCATAGAAAATTAGTGGCTGAACTGCGCTTAAAAGGCGTTGATGGCACACTAATAGAACAGGCGCTGTCGGAAACTGACCGCGATGATACGTCGGAAATACAAAAGATTATTGCAAAAAAACGCAGTCATTATCCTGACGATATGAAACTGATGGCTTATTTAGCGCGTCAGGGATTTGATTACGATGAAATTAAAAACGCGTTAAATAATAATTCAGACGAAGAATAATTATATTTTTCGGCTGTTTGTCTGGGGTTTATTACTGTGAAACGGGTTTAAATAGGTTACCTGGCCAGTTTTGATGATTGGTTCAAGTCTTTTAGCGGCTGTTCTGACGATAATGAATTGATCGTTTATTTCGACAATCTGAGAACGATGGATTAATAGTTCGGTATCGGACAGACTTTTGATTATCCCTCGCTTGACGTTTAACTGTTGGATGACAAAGCTAAATGTATCAAGGTTGTAGCTGTTGACTTTACCTAGTTTGCGTTTTGTTTCGTCAATAACGTTTAGATCAATCAGTTTAAAGTTTAAGTCATGAATCTTTTTTAGGGCGATGATATCGTCAATGCCAACAAACTCGTCGTTACTGTCGATAATCATACCTACATCACTAAGTTCGCGGACGTCTGCAATACGGATAAATGACGGTCTTTCAGCTAGTAGAGGGCCTTCGACTTCGTAAGCGATAATTTTGAGATTGCTAGGGTCGATAATAGGACTTTTTGTGACTGCAAGCTGTGTGCCAGTTTGAAGCCCCATGATTGGGATGCCTATTAGACGAGTTCCAGGTAATAACATGTTATTAGTATAAGGGTTTTTAGTGATTATAGCCAACTATTCAGCGAATGGATTGACTCTACCTGATGGCAGAGTTGGTATAACTGAATTTTCACTACTTGTTTTTAGTTTTTCCAGACGGACAACGGTGGATTGGTCAAAAACATTGCTTGTATTTTGTTTGCTAGTGGTATCTGTAGAAGTACGTTGCAGGGCGCTATTGAGCGTGATTACTGCAAATATTAAACCGCCAACAATAGTAACGATAAATAGTATTAGATTAAATCTTTTAAATATATTTATTATCGGTTGAAATATGTTTGCTGAATTATTCATAATATTACTTTGTGTATACCTCTATAGTTAGTGGATCAATCGTAACATTCTCATTAGATCCGTCAGATGGCGAAATACTGATGCCTGTTATTAACATTTTAGGTAAACTTGTTTCAATCAATTTGAAAAATTGTAATAGATTTTTTATTGGGATTGGGTTACTTGGGGTGATTGTTATAAAATTCGATTTTAATCCAGCTATTGTTGTTGTAGCTCCACCGCTGGTATTAGCTGGTTGTGATAAGTTGAAATCCTCAATTGTAATATTAGTCATCGCAGCATATTTATTTATATCTTTGATGATTTGAGTTTGATAATTTTGACTTGAAGCAACTAGACTATTAGCTTTAATGCCAGAAACTTGGTTCTTGGTTATTTCTTCATTAAGTTTAGTTAGCGCCTGAGGGCTACTACCGCTAGCTGATGACCCAGTTGTTGTAGTGTCGGCTTGGGCTGCATAATTACCTAGCCAATCTTGGGCAAAGTAAAATCCAACAGCTGCAAGTATGATGACAATAAATACAGCAGATACTAACATTTTTCGTAAACTAGTGGCAAGTAGTCCGGTCTTAATTTTAGTCATTATGAATTACCTTTTATAATAGTTACGCTAATACTGACCACAACAGGATAGGCTGATTGGCTACTGTTTGTATTTGTGACTGACTGAAGGACGAAGTTAGAAAACAGTGGTGATTTTGCAAAGTTATCCTTTAGTTGTGATGCAAGGTCAGCTGTTTTTGCATGAGCTGTAATAACCATTGATTTTCCAATCGAGGCGTTATTGACGGTAAGTTTGTCTATTATTATTCCTGTTGGCAATGCGGCTGCAACACTTGTGATTATATCGCTATAAGTAACCTGTTGATCCATTATATTTTTAGCGTTAGATATATTTGTGTGAATTGTATCTAATTGTTTTTGGGCAATAGAAAATAGTGATACTGTTGATTGGCTATTCTCTTCAAGTTGTTCAAGTTTTGATTTATTATTTGATAATAACAGATATGATAATCCACAAGTAATAACCAAAAAGGCAACAGCAATTCCTAAAAATCCTAAATATTTAACAAGCAGGACATTCGTATGGGCAGCGTGAAGCTGTTTTTTTGTTTCTTCGGGTAATAGATTAATCATTTCCAAATATTCCCCGTATCTATACTGGCAAGACCAGCAGCGGTTATGTATCGTGAACGGAATTGTCTGGTAGGTTCTGGCAATTTACCAAAGTCTAGTTTTTGCCATGGGTTGGCGACACGAGCTGGCATAACAAGTTCGTTTGTAAAATATTCACCAATTCCTGGCATATTACTGCCTATACCGACAACCAATAATTGTTCAAGTTTGCGGTCGTCGCTAATACGTTCGTTATAATAACGCATAACTTTTTGTGTTTCTGCGATAATTTGCTTCAAGCTTGGTTCGACTGCGCCTTTGATTTTCTCTTGGCGTGGACCAGCATTAAGACCGTTTAGTACTTTTAATTGGTGAGCATTTTCCAAAGGGACTTCCAATCGACGGGCAATATCAAGCGTAAATGTATTACCGCCAATTGTTAAACCACCAGTCACGCGAACTTCACCGCTATCAAGGACGGCAATGTCAGTCGTTGCGGGGCCGATATCAACGATGACGCTAGGTAAAATACCATCCTCAAGTTTAGTAAGTAGTCGAGCGACGGCGCTCATACCAGGTTCAACCAAGACAACATTCATCCCAGCGCTTTCGGCGCTAGCGACGCATTTATCGACAACGGTTCGTGGGACGGCGCTCATCAGTACGGTAATTTGTTTTTTGGTTCGTTCAATGATTCGGTAATCAACATAAAGGGTCGAAGCTGGGACTGGGATATATTGGTCTACCTCTAATTCAACTGCATCTTTTAGCTTTTTTTCGACATCAACGGGCAGACTGAAGGTTCGGGAAAACGTGCGGGTTGTCGGGATACCAATTACTACATGGTTGCTAGGTAATACACCAACGATTTTTTCTTTTATTAGTAACTGAATATTATCAGCTAGATAAGTACTAGTGCCTTCGAGTGATTCTTTGACTTTTGCGGGCTCCAAATCAAGTGAGCCATAGCCTAAAACAAGCCATCGTTTAGTGTCGATAGCCATGATTTTAATACCAGTACTACTGATATCAAGACCGACTAGTTGTTTATCTGTAAAAAATAATTTATTCATTGTTGCCCACTAGTGAATTCTGGTTATTATTATAGCATGAGCAAAATGGTATATGAACAACTATTTAATAGTTTGAGCTAATCCGGCAATTGGTAACATGACGCTGGCTGCGATTAAACCAACCATGGTACCCATGATAACAATCATGACAGGTTCAATAATGGCGCTGATTCCTTCGATTGATCGGTCAACTTCTTCTTCGTAAAAGTCAGCAACTTTAACTAAAACCGTATCAGTTTGACCGGTTTCTTCACCAACCAAAAGCATTTGCGAAACAATCGGCGGAAATAGTGGGTTAGCACCAATGACAGATGAAAGAGTTTTACCGACTTTTACGTCAGCTTCGGCGCTGATTAAGGCCTGTTCGAATATAGCGTTACCAACGGCGCGTGATGTAACGTCCAACGCTTCAAGCACGGCGACACCTGCTTCGATTAGGGCTGAAAAAGTACGTGTAAAGTGCCCAATTGCAACCTTCATTACAATTGTTTTGATAAGTGGTGTGCGCAGGAGTACGTAATGGAATTTATATCGGCCTTTTGGTGTTTTGATGTAACGTAAAAAGCCGTAAATTGTACCGCCCATAAACAAAATTACGATATACCAATATGATGTCATAAAACCGCTGATTGCCAACATGCCCTCGGTTATGGCTGGTAGTTTTGCATCAGCACCACCAAGGTCTTTGATGATTTTACCGATTTGAGGCACAACGAAAAGCATTAATCCAAAGAAGGCGCCAACTGTAATAAATAACAGAACCATTGGATAGGCCATAGAGCTTTTAATCTTTTTGCGCATAGTTGTAGATTTTTCTTGCTGCAAAGCTAGACGCTTTAAAATATCATCCAAAATTCCGGCTGCTTCACCGGCGCGAACCATGTTTACGTAAACGTCATTAAAGGTGTTGGGGTATTTACCTAATGCATCACCTAGTGTTGCACCACCTTCAACATCATGAATAATTCCGACCAAAATCTTCTTTAGGAGTGGGTTTTCGGCCACGTGATCAGATAAGGCTGTAAGCGCACGTAAAAGTGGCACGCCAGCGCCGACCATGGCACTAAGTTGACGCGTAAACATAACTAATTGGTCTGGCTTGATCTTGCCGGCACCTAGAATATTACCAAATTTTTCACTACTTAGTTTTTCTTTGGTTTCTTGGACACTGACGGGACGAAGGTCTTGTTTTGTGATGGCATTAATAGCAGCGGTACGATCAGCCTGTTCGGTTATACCACTTAGTGATTGTCCTTTGTTGTCGATGGCTATATAGGCAAATGTTGGCATATTATTCTTTGGTTACCCTGATGACTTCTTCGAGCGTTGTTTCACCACGAAGTACTTTGATAAGTCCGTCGGTTTGCATTGTAACCATGCCTTCTAGAATTGCTTGTTCTCGGAGTTGGTTGCTGGTTGCATTACTGACAATCAGTTGTTGCATTGGAACAGAGTTGTTTAAAACTTCATAAATACCCATTCGGCCTCGGTAACCAGCCATTGCGCCATCAACATTATCAGTTGTGTCATTGTGATACAAAGTATGGATATTGCCGTGTTCATCGGTTGAAAGTGGTGTGTCGCCACCTAAACCTTCGGCTGCCGCAGCTTTTTCAAGTTCGTGAATATAAGTAATGTCTTGGCCTGATTTTAGTTTGAACATTTTAACAATCATCTCTTGTTCTTCGGCTGATGGAGCGTAACTTATTCTGGTTTCGTGACGAATTTTACGGACAAGTCGCTGACCAACTACAGCGCGTACGATACTGGCAATAAGGAAAGGCTCGATACCCATGTCGAGCAGACGTGGCAAACAGGTTGCAGCGTCATTGGTGTGAAGTGTGCTAAATACCAAGTGCCCAGTAAGAGCCGCCTGGACGCCAAGGTCGGCAGTTTCGCTATCTCGGATCTCACCGATCATAATAATGTCAGGGTCTTGACGTAAAAGGGCACGAAGTCCGTTAGCAAAAGTCATTCCGGCTTTGGAGTTGGTCTGGGTTTGATTAACGCCAACAATTTTATACTCAACTGGGTCTTCAACGGTTGATATATTAACATCTGGGTTGTTGAGGATAGTAAGAATACTAAACAAGCTGGTTGACTTACCACTACCAGTAGGACCAGTAATCAAAATCATACCGTTAGCTTCGGTCAGGGACTCATTAATAGTAGCTAGTGATTTGCCCCAATATCCAAGTGATTCCAATGAAACAGCTTGGTTTGATTCATCCAAAATACGCATAACGGTTTTTTCGCCATCGGCAACCGGAAGTGTGCTGACACGAAGTGCATATTGTTTGCCTCCGACTTTGATTTTAAAACGACCGTCTTGTGGGACGCGGCGTTCGTCGATTTTAAGGTTGGATAGAATTTTGACACGGCTAGTAAGGGCACTTAGTACGTTGCGGGGTAGTCGGTTAACTTCTTTTAAAACACCGTCGATTCGGTAGCGAATTTGAACGAAACCTTCACGAGGTTCGATGTGAATATCGCTGGCGTGTGAACGGATAGCATATTCCAGCAAAAGGTTGATAGTTTTTGCGATTGGTGAATCTTCGGCAACTTCTTTGTCTGTAATGCTGTCGTTTGCGGTGTCGTCGGCACGTTGAATGTCGATAACTTCGTTTAGCTCGTTACTAACGTCACCACGGTAAGCTTCAAGTGCGGCAAGGATATTTTCATGCGTCGCGACGTAGATTTTGGTGTTAGTGCCAATTTCTTTTTCGATAAAGCTAATTGCTTGTACGTCATCTGGGTCGTCCATTGCCAGGTGGCATAAACCATCAGGGTCAACTTTGAACAAAACGGCATTGTATTGATGGGCAATACGGTCTGGAATTTTATTAAGTATATCTAATGTTAAATCATGTGGGACAAGTTCGACAAAAGGAACTTGAGCATATTCGGCAAAGGCTTTGGTTAAAGTTTTGTCATCGATTAAATCATTTAACAGAGCTAAATCTTGGACAGAGTGCTTTGAACGAACCGCCTCTTCTTTCAAGGTTTCGACTTGCTCTGCAGTGATTACACCACTGCGTATTAGCAATTTTTCCATTGTGGCATCGGTTATACGCATACTGCTTGTGCCTATTGTAATCTACAGGGTAAAAAAGTACTAGATGATATAATAATTTAGTGATATTTATAGAGGTAAAAAACGAAGACGAAATGAAAGAGTTTGGCAAGGCCATCGGGTCCTTGCTTTGTGGTAGTGAAATTATTGAATTAATTGGTGATGTTGGTGCAGGAAAAACAACATTAGTCAAAGGAATTGCTGTCGGGTTGGATATTAATGAAAAAATTCAAAGCCCAAGTTTTACTATTAACCGTGTTTATGACGGGCGTGATAATATTACGCTTTCACATTATGATTTTTACAGATTAAATGATGCCGGAATTATGGCTGATGAATTACAAGAGGTAGTCGAAGACGCCGATACGGTTACAGTTATAGAATGGGCCGGAGCAGTTATTGACGTATTGCCGGTTGATCGATTAACAATCCAAATAGTTGCAACAACGGAAAATTCACGCAAACTTACGATTACATCTGGCGGAAGTGTTAGTCAGAAACTAGAGGAAGAATTAAAGATATGATACTGCTGCTTGATACCAGTACACCTGTTTGTAAATTGACTTTTATTGATGGCGATTGGCGCGCAGACAATGAATGGCAAGCTGATAGAACTTTGGCAAAGAATTTATTAGGTTATTTGCACGAAAAACTTGGTGAAAACAATAAA
>JBBQTT010000011.1:0-18844 GCA_038213035.1 Saccharimonadales bacterium (SeqCode)
CCATCAATAATCACCGAAGCTTCTAGTGGTTGGTCATAGCCAATGGCGTATGCTAGGCGCACAAATACTTCCGTCGCATGGCGCTTTTTCAAATAATCAACTGCTATTTTGCGAGCAATATAAGCAGCCGATCGGTCAACTTTGCTAGGGTCTTTACCGCTAAACGCGCCACCGCCAATTGGAATACGTGGGCCATAATTATCAACAATTAATTTACGGCCAGTTAGTCCGGCGTCGGCTTCAAAACCGCCAATTTGCCAATCGCCAGCTGGGTTAATATGAAAATCAACCTCATCAAATTTTGCCAATGGTTCTGATTTTAACCAAGCTTTGACACTTTTTAATAGTTCGTCATGTTTGGCATTTTGAAAACTAGCAACAATTGAAGCGATTTTGTCGCCTTCTAATGTGACCTGGGTTTTACCATCAAACGGCCAAGTTTTGTAGATATACTGACATAAACGGCGCGACAACACGGTTTCAAGTGGCAACATTTCGGGTGTTTCGTTGCAGGCATAGCCGACCATAATTCCTTGATCGCCTGCTCCACCAATATCAACACCCTGAGCAATTTCGGGGCTTTGAGTGGCGATATGTTCGATAACTACAACATTGCCAGCAATTCGTTTAACAATAGCTTTAACGTCAATCCCAGTTGCCGTAGACGTAACTTCGCCAGTCACAAACACGACACCATGGCCACCGGTAATATCAATTCCTGCCCGAGTATTTGGGTCTTGTAATAAGTGAGCATCCAAAATTGCATCAGATATTTGGTCACAAATCTTGTCTGGGTGTTTTGGCGACACGCTTTCTGCGGTTCTAAAATTTGACATAAAAATAACTCCTTTTATGTATCTTTGCCCGCAGGAGGATACAAGGAGTTTCAGACTCTTATTATCTTTCCCGTTAGGGCTAGAGGTGGCACCATATTCGTTTAACGACTGGTTGCTGGCAGGTCATAGAGCTAGTTCTCTCGCTGCACTCTGGATACGTTTTAATTAATGTACTAAATAATTATATGCTATTTATGACTTAGAGGCCATATTTAGCTTTAACTTGACCTTTATTGATGCCATTTACAATATTAGTATAGCCCATCGATCTCATAATATGGGCTGACACGCCAGAACGACTACCTGAAACACAATACAGTACAATCTCGGCATCCTTAGGAATGTCCTGAAGCTTTTTGTCGTTAGCCATTAATTTATTCGGCGGAATGTTAATCGCGCCTTTTACGTGCCCCATTGCAAACTCATATAGTTCGCGAACATCAATAAAGATTTTAGTCATATAGCCTATATTAATGTAAACCATTTACATTAGCAAGTAAAACAATTATAATTAATTTCAATGAACACCGTCATTACTCAAAACCGCCAAACTAAATACTGCCAAGCGATTGAAGTAGCCTTGCATGATTTAGGTCATGCCACCAATAACGAATTGCTGGCTGCTTTGCATATATTTTACCCCGATGTCAGCCCAACGACCATCCACCGCGCTACTACCCGATTAGCTTTACGAAACGTCATTGCTGTCGCTCCATCAACCCCAGATGGATCAATGCGCTATGACGCCAACACTAAACCACATGATCATTTTGAATGTTTGTCATGCGGCATACTTCGCGATATCGACATCAAAGATAAAATTACTCCAATCATAGAGTCGTCAATTAATGGTTGCTGTATATCTGGTCAATTAATAATCAAAGGGGGCTGCAAGAAATGTTTGAAAAAATAAAAAACATGAAATTATTAATTATAATTGCTGTAATAATTTTAGGATTTGGCGGTTTAATATTAGCTTCTAAAACTAATAGCCCAAACACTGCCCCAGCCCTATCAATGACAACAATAAAAAACGACATTGTAAATGGCGGCCAATTAATCGACGTCAGAACCCCCGAAGAATTCACCCTCTCGCACATCGACGGCGCAATAAATTTATCGTCAGTCAACATTCAGGCCGGTGACTTGCCATCAATCGCCAAAGATAAGCCAATTTATTTGTACTGCCACAGCGGCAATCGATCCGGTCAATCAACCAAAATTCTAGAAGCCGCTGGCTATACGCATATCATCGATTTAGGCGCTATGACACATGTTCAATCACTTGGCGGAATATTAAAAAGTAAGGAATAAAAAGGAATAAAAATGAAAATAACAATCTATAGCACCCGTTCATGCCCATATTGCACAATGTTAAAACGATGGTTAGATGAAAAATCAGTCGAATATACCAATTATAATGTCGATGAAAACCCAATCGCTGCTAGTAACATGACCCGTTTAAGTGGCCAAATGGGCGTACCGTTCAGTACCGTTGAATATGGCGATAACCAAATGGAAAAAATCCTTGGTTTTGATAGACCAAAATTCGAATTAGCTTTCAAAGCTGCATCCACAAAACAATAACTACAAATTTAAAAGTGCCTGATTTAACATTGCCGTTATTAAGATGAAAGTGTTTTAATGGTAATAAGAATAAATCATGGTCAATACAATAATTAAAATACATAAGAAAAATCACTCATTTATATGCGACCAACACTTGGTTTTGTTTCTTATCCTAACAACAGGCATTAAACTAGCGATTTTTAATGCCATAGTTATCAAAGTAACTTGGCCTACGAACCAATATATTTATGGTGTAATTTTTGGATTTTTAAGTGCTGGAATACTTTTTTCTCCGCTATATTTTATTTCGAAACATAAAAGAAAATTAGCAATTATATTAGCACTGTTGATTTCGACGCTTTTATTAGTTGATAACATATACTTTTCATATTTTGCAACCATTCCAAACGTTAGTCAATTAGGAATATTAGGCCAAGCCGCTGATGTTGGCCCAGCAATCAATGGCCTATTAAATTGGCTATATTTGTTGTATTTTATCGATATTGCTTTGGTTGCTATATTTGCCAGACCAATAATAAAATACTTTGAAAAAATCAAAGAAAAACATAATTTACACAAACCAGGTCACAAGATGTCATTAGCATCATTAATATTTACTGTATTTTTAACTGGATTGGCGCTTTTATTAGTTGGCCCCAATCGATTAAATCAAGTTATTAATAGTGGGTATGACACACCTTCAACAGCCCAATACTATGGTGTCATAGGGGCTCATGCAGTCGACATCACTCGTTTTATCAACGAAGAGACCACTAATTTATCGACTGAACAAAAAAATACAGTTGCTGACTGGGTAAAAAATAACAAACCAACCCAAAAAAACAACGCCATGACCGGACTCGCCAAGGGTAAAAATGTTATTATAATTCAGGTCGAATCACTAGGTGGATTTGTTATAAACCAAAAAGTAAATAACCAAGAAATAACACCAAATTTAAATAAACTATCGCAAAATTCACAATTTTTCCCAAATGACCGGTTTATAATCGGCGAAGGCCACACGTCCGATACTGACTTTGTTGTCAACTCATCATATTTCCCTATTTCAGATGCCGCTGTGTTTGTTCGCTACGGCAAAGATGACTTTACAAGCTTACCTAAAACATTAATTGCCAATGGCTACAGTGCTGAAGCGTACCACGGATTTAATCGCAATTTCTGGAATCGTAACACGGCATTTACATCATTAGGTTATCAAAAGTTTTATGCTGCTGATGATTATCCTAAATTAGCAACTATCAACATGGGGTTAAATGATGGCGATTTTTTGTCGAAAACTGCAGAATATATTCAGGCACAGCCGAAACCAAGTTTAAGCTATGCAATCACCCTTTCATCTCATACTCCATTTGAAATAACCAATCTAACCAACGGACTGGATATCAACACTAACGATTATCCATACCTAGTTGGCGGCTATCTGCAAAATATAAATTATACCGATCGAATGTTGGGTGAATTCTTTACGAAACTCAAGTCCGAAGGATTATATGATGATTCATTAATTGTTGTTTACGGCGATCACACTCCAGTGCTACCAGCTTTTAAAGCCGGTACGATTGATTACAACCCAGATTCAACCCAACAAAAAGAAGTGCCGCTATTAATTAAATTACCTAATGAAACCACTGGTAAAACTTACCAAAATACAGGTACTCATATGGATATTATGCCAACAATTTTAGATTTGCTTGATATTAAAACCAATCAATTGATGTTTGGGCAAAGTCTGTTTGCCGAAGGTTCGACTGACTTAAAAGTTTGTACTGACCAATTAATCACATTCAACAGCACCAACGACTGCAAAAATATGCTTAACATCGAAAAGAATATGTCGGACGAAATAATCCGCTATAACCTTTTTAATATTTTGCCTCAGTAACCAGATTACTTGGCTGTTTTTTTGTTAGCTAAGTTTTTTTCAAACTCAATTTCTAACATATTAGCTCTTGCCTATTAATACCTCCATGATAGCGTTTTATAGGTAGCTTGGACGAAGTATATTTGTTATACTTAAGCATTATAAGGAGTATAGCGAAAACTATGGTGGAACAGGGCGCGATTAAGGCAAGTCAATCTGGACATGCTACCGTACGTCATGGTTTACGGTTTGCTGTGCTTTTGTTTGTTCCATTAATTGTTTTCAGCCTACTGCTACCACTAACTGTCGGGGCTATCACCTCTATTTCTCAAAGCTACAAGACAACCGACAAACTTTCACTTGGTTCAATTGTAAGCCTAAAAAATAATACTTCTGATGAAGTCGTCGCCGCTTCGACTTATAATATCGATAGTATTTTTGGTGTAGTCATTAACGATGGCAGTTCGATATTATCGCTGAAAAGTGGCGAAAAAAACCAAGTTCAGGTAGCAACGAGCGAATTAGCATCGGTTCTAGTGTCAAATATTAATGGCGACATTGTTTCAGGCGATCAAATAACTGCATCCCCAATCAAAGGCGTTGGCATGAAAGCTACTGGCAACACCAAGGTTATTGGCGTCGCTCAAGATAAGCCAAACAACAGCAGTAACCAACAATATTACACCGATGATTCTGGCGCTAAACAAGCCGTTACCTTGGGTGAAGTGCCAATTTTAGTTAACGTTTCGTTCTTTTTTAAAGAACAAGAAAAAACATTGATTCCATCAGCTTTGCAAAACATAGCCAATTCTTTGGCCGGTAAAAAAGTCGACGCATTACCTATCGTTATTAGCGCTGCAATATTCGTAGTCACAATTATTGTCACAGTCAGTATTATATTCGCGATGATTCGCAGCAGTATTATCTCTGTCGGACGTAATCCTATGTCCCAAGGTGCAATTTATCGTGACATTATTCAGCTATCCGCACTAGTTTTGGCAATTCTGGCAATCGGATTAATATCAATTTATTTAGTGTTGACCAAGATGTAAAATATGGATCCATTATTACTACAATCATTTCTAATCCTAAACATCTTTATCATCGGTGTACTGGTCACGATTGCCATCAGACATGCTATTTCCCACTTTAAACCTCGTGCCGAAGAAGTCGAAAAACCTCACCATCAACAACACGTCGCAGCTCAAAGCGTTCATCTGCCACCAGCAGTCAAAGAACGATTATTGCAAGCATCCCAAGCTCACTTCCAAGCCGTATTGAATCGTTCAGCGCTGGAACTGCAACATGATTTAAAAACTACAACCTTCCATCTGAACAAACAACTAGCTAAATTAGGTGGTGAAATTATTAGTGATGAAATGAAACGTTATCACACCAGTTTGGACGAATTGCGAAAACAAGCTGAAAATTCAATTTTTAGCGCTCAAACCGACATTTCCGTTCATCAAGCCGAAATCAAAGCCAAACTTGTCGAGCGTCAGGCCGATATGGAAACCAAAATGACTGCCGAAATTGACGAACAAAAGAAAATTATGCTTCAAAATATAGATACCAAACTAGCCGATGCAGTTGCTTCGTTCTTGACCGAAACCCTACAACATAACGTTGATTTGGGTGCTCAGACTGAATATCTAATGGCCATATTAGAAGAAAACAAAGCCGAACTGGTCAAGGGAATTGTTGATGAAGCTTAAACTACCAGACAGCATCGCATCATCCATGGATTTATCGTCACTACTAATCGATTTACGCAATTATTCACGCTGGTTTGCGCATGAATCAATTAAAAAACAAGTCAACGCCAAACATGTATCAGAACCCCCAATTGTTTCAGATGCTGCAACAGAACTAATCCACCACTGTACTAACAAGGTGGACATTGAAAACTTGATTAATACGTTAGAAAAATACCGAAAATCTGCACCATCAATCACAATTACATTGGCCGCGCCACCTACAAACGGGGTTAAAATTACCCTAGTTTCTTGGTGCCGAAAAAACATTGCTCCTGATATATTAGTCTCTTTCCGTTTTAATTCAATCTTACTGGGCGGAATGGTAATTCGCTGTGGTAGCCGAATATTAGACCTGTCGTTTAGGCGCAAAATATTAGCTGCTCGCCAAAATTTCCCAGAGGTATTACGCCATGTTTGATAATCACGCATTTCAGCGTTTAGTCGAGGCCGACAATCTAACTGGCGAAGTTGTCGCTGTTAATAGTTTTATTGTCGAAGTTAAAGGCCTAGAAGGTGTTCGACTGGGGTCAAGTGTTTTATTTGAAGACGGTCAACATGGTTTGGTTCGCGAAGCTTATGGCGATCGGGTTATTTTGTTTAACATTGATTCCGAAGTTATGGCTTTAGGAACTTTAGCAGTAGTTGAAAGTGACATGCTGAGTGTACCTGTTGGCAAAAAACTAATTGGTCGCGTCATATCACCTATAGGCGCGCCACTTGATGGCAAAGGTGCCATCAGAACCACTGCAACGTCAGGTATTTTTAACCCAGCTCCGGGCATTATGGCGCGCAGTATGCTAAACGAACAATTAGCTAGTGGTGTAACGGCCGTTGATAGCTTTTTCCCTGTTGTTTTAGGTCAGCGTATCGCGATTTTGGGCGACAGTAAATCTGGTAAAAGTACATTTCTAAGCCAACTAAGTGCCAACCAAGAAGGCACCGAGCGTATCGTTGTCTATGTTTTGATTGGTAAACGTAAAGTCGACATCGAACAATTGCTAGCAGGATTGCAGGCATCGGGCGCGATGGACCACACTATCGTGGTAATTGCGGATATTTTTGATTCGTTATCTCAATCATATCTGGCCCCATACGCGGCTTGTGCCATGGCTGAATATTTATGGTACGGCGGAGAAGACGTTATTATTATCTATGACGACCTTAGTAGCCACGCCGAGGCTTACAGGCAGCTTTCATTACTACAAGAAGTCGACCCAGGACGTGATTCATACCCTGGTGATATGTTCTATGCCCATTCCAGCCTACTGGAACGCGCTGGCAAGTTGCTAAAAAATGGCAAAACGCTGACAGCCCTACCTGTTATTCTGACACCTAGTGATGATATTACGGCCTATTTGCCAACAAACATTATGTCAATTACCGACGGCCAGATTATTTTTGACCTTGGAGTCTTTCGTCAAGGTATCCGTCCGGCAGTAAATGCTGGTCTTTCGGTTTCGCGAGTTGGTGGACAAGCCCAGACCGTCCGTCAAAAACGCCTATCAACAACTTTATTTAAAGCTTTGGCAAAATATCACCAAGCCGAAGAACTCTCACATTTTAGTTCTCAATTATCTCAGGAGACGAGGTTTGACCTGGCGACTGGTAAAAATATCTATAACGTACTGCAACAACCGCCCGAAAAACTATTTTCATTAGTCGAACAACAGCTGATGTTGGAAACTGTCTTGCTTGGTGGCATCGAGACGATTTTCGATATCGTAGAACTCCGATCATCAGTTAAAAGACTTAGCCCAGAAGTTAAAGATGATAAGGATTTTGATAGCACAGAAGCCGTCTTGTTCGAAAAACACACCATGCATTCTATGACCGAAGAAGTCGCCAAACTGGTATCCAAAACATATGGCGAGCACATTGCAAAACCGGAAGAAGGCACTAATGCGACGCGCTAGCCTTATCGAAAAAGAAACCGCCCAAATCGGAACAGTCCGAAACCTTACTTCGGTATTCGAAAGCCTCGCCAGTAGCCAAGTGGCAAAAGTCAAAGGTAAAGTTACCCTTTCTGAAGAATTCTTCGGACTCTTATGGAAACGATACAGCGCCATTCGAATAGACCCTAAAACCCGAATTACTGACCCCAATTTTAATAACGACAAAGCAAAACAAGCCTTTGTTATTATTTCTTCCGAAACCAGCCTAAGCGGTAGTATCGATCAGCGATTAATCGAGACGATGCAACAAAATTATAACAAAGACACGACAGATGTTATTGTAATTGGCTCTCACGGCGCCACTCAATTAACCCAACATGGCATTCCGTATGTCCGTTTTTTCCAAGTTCTAGAATCTGACCGATACGTTGACGTTAGCCCAATTATTGATGCCGTTATCCCCTACTCAAAAACAATTGTGTATTATGAAGAGTATATTTCTTTGGGCGTACAGGAAATCAGGTCAATTGACTTAATTTCAACCTTAAAAGATATGAGCGAGGGTATCGAGGAATATATTACGACTGCCAATAACACTATCTTTGAGCCTTCACTCGATGAAATTGCCGACCAAATGGAAGTAACTATGATGAAACTAGCACTTAGCCAAACCATCCTAGAATCAAGTCTAGCCCAAGCAGCTAGCCGATTTAGTGCTATGGCGGTGGCCAAGGAACACGCTACTAAATTAATCGGTCAACACCAGCTTGAATTTCACCGAGCGAAACGCTTCGAAAATGACCGTAAAATGCGTGAAGTCTTGATTAGCTTAAAAGAAAAACGAAGACGAATAGGAGCAGCCCGATGAAAACTACTAGCGCAAAAAATCCAGGGTCTAAAGTTGGGATTGTTCAATCAATACGCGGCCTAATAGTCGAGGTCCAGATAATCGATGAAAAGCCTGACGTAAAAGAGTTATTAATTGTCGAAGGCTTTCCTGAAGTCTTTTTAGAGGTAAGTTTTTTTAAGTCAAACACTGCAGTCTGTATTAATTTAACTAACAGCCCAGTCATGCGTTGTGGGCAAAAAATAACACGTAGCCACACAAAAGTTTCAATCCCTGTCGGCCCCAAAACAATGGGACGCGTATTTAACGCTCTTGGTGAACCACTTGATGAAGGTGAAGCTATTACCGAAAATCGACGAATTATCAGCCAGCCGAGCGGAACAAAAAGTTACCGCAAAACCCAGAAACTCGAGTTGCTTGAAACTGGCATCAAAGTTATCGACTTTTTGACGCCTTTCGTAAAAGGTCGCAAAATTGGTATTGTCGGTGGTGCCGGTGTTGGCAAAACAGTTCTCACGATGGAACTAATACACAATGTCACTCGCAGTGAAAAAAGCCTATCAATTTATTGTGGTGTTGGAGAGCGAATACGTGAAGGTAACGAATTATATGAAACCCTAAAAGAGACCGATGTGCTTAAAAATACAGTCATGTTCTTTGGCCAAATGGACGCAACACCAGCTATCCGTTCAATGGTTGGTCCAGCAGCGGCCACGGCAGCCGAGTACTTCCGGGACGAGGAAGGTCGCGACATTCTGTTCTTCGTTGACAACATCTACCGTCACATTCAAGCCTTAACCGAGCTTTCTACTAACATGGGACTTATTCCATCCGAAGGTGGCTATTCACCGCTGGTTTACGCCGAACTACGACGCCTACAAGATCGCCTAAGCTCAACTGATAAAGGTACAGTTACCTCAGTCCAAGCTGTATATATCCCGGCAGACGACCTTTCTGACCCGGCTGTTCAAGCAATTTCGCAGCAGCTTGATTCGGTTTTGGTCCTTTCGCGTAGCGTCGCCGAGACTGGCATTCGTCCAGCTGTCGATTTACTTAAAACTACTTCGTCATTATTGACACCAGGAATTGTTGGTGGACGTCACTATCGATTAGCTAGCCGAGTCCAAATGACTATGCAAAAATACGAATCACTCAGAAACGTTATCGCTATCGTCGGCGAGGGCGAGCTTTCTCCGGCCGATCGAGTTGATTATCAGAATGCAAAAAAGCTAATCGAGTTCTTTTCACAAAACTTCTCGGTCGCCGAACGCTACAACGGTCGAACTGGTGAATATTTCACTAGACAACAAACCCTAGATGGTATTGAAGAAATTCTAGAAAGTAAACTTGCCGACGATTCAGTATCAACTGCTGATAAACCTGCAGATGCCGAATCAACCGAGAAACCATCATGAGTCAACCACCCAATGCAAACCAACTTAACGTCGTAGCTCGCGCTCCATTTAATGTTTATTTTGAAGGAGTAGCCGAAGCTGTAACGGCCACTAACAGAATTGGAAAGTTCGATATCTTGCCAGGACATGCTGATTTTTTTTCCATATTAAAACCTGGCGATATAATAATCGAGACCGCTTCTGACACTGTAAATTTTTACGTAAAAAACGGCATCGTTACCGTACGCGATAACGAAGTTATGTTATTCGTTAATATATAACTACTGCGTTACGATGTAATCAAACGCGTGCCCACCGGTACTAATAGAACTAACACCGATACTGAAACCACCTTGACTACGATTAACATATATATCTCGGGCGCCCGATCCGACAGCCGTAATAATAACATGTGGCATATTACTGTACTGGTTAACAAACGAGACATAAGCGACAATTCCCGACCTGTCCGGTCCTGCCCCGATATTAACTGCTATTGTACCTGATGCATCATTACCACTATTTGATACTGTATCCGTAACTGCAAGAGCCTCACCCTTTGAAAGTCCAGGCGCAGACCCACGAGTGATAATATGTCCACCGATAGTCAAGGTTGTATCTGATACTAAACTGCTAGCTTGGAATGCGCGAGCAGATAATGTTCCACCAATTGCTAAATTACCCATTATATTAACACTGTTATTAACAGTTAATAATTGCCCTATTGTTACTGCACCTTGCAGATTTGTCGATCCGGCTACGATTAAATCTTTGCGCACATTCATATTTGACACGGTGCCATCACCACTAATATTAACCTGGCTTAGTGTTGTATCACCTGCTTGTAATTTAGTTAGACTGGCATCATTAGCTGTAAATTTACTATTCAGTTTTAATAAGCCTGAAATACTAACATCTCCACCAACTGTGACTTTGCCATTAAATGTTGAATTGGGGCTGACGACCAGTTCAGAACTGGAATTGCCGACCGGGTTTCGGCTAACACCCAGAGTATCTAAGACATCAGAACTAATTGTAACTTCGCCTTGTGTGCCTTTGGTATTAGATTTACCCTGAGAATTCATTAAATAAACAATAATTCCTGCATTTATAGCCAAAATCACCGCAACAACTGCCAAACCCACAAATGTAGCTTTGTGACTAGGGCGATAAGTATTGCGACGTGGACGCAAACTGGTCCTATTTACACTAGGCGTATCGGCATCAGATGCCGATGATTTTTCATCAGACTGAACCTTCAACACTTCAGGTGCTGGTAGTTCGGTTGATTTATTAGTGTCTGCTGCTGGAGGATTGTTCATTTCATACCTTAACTTACTGCTGTTTAGTATATCGCTTATACTTACGTCAAGCAAACGTTAATCGGTTAACTTGCAAAATTACTATATTTCACCGACAATAGTACTTATGTCAAAGAGGTTGGCGCGGTGGTTTGGAATAATTGTTATTTTGGCATTTTGTGTCACTGTTAACATACACCCAAAAATCGCTGATGCTCTGTCCTCTAATAGCTATCAATTCGACGAAACAGTGGTTGGTGCTGGTGGGTTAAACCAATCCGCATCAAACAGTTATCAAGGCAGTAATTCTACTGGTGATTTAGTCGTTGGCAACACGGCATCTGGTGGTTATCAGATAGATACTGGGTCTAAAACAACCCCCGATCCTGCCCTATCTTTTACCGTAACTAACGCGGCGGCAGACTTTTCAACATTCTCTCCTACTATCCCATCGACAGCGACTTCAACTTTTTCAGTTTCTAACTACACAAGCTTTGGTTATATAGTACAAATTTTTGGTACCCCACCGACAAACGGTACACATACAATTGCTGCAATGTCAGCTCCTTATACATCAACCCTTGGTATAGAACAATTCGGCATTAACTTAGTCGCCAACCATTTACCGGTATCCGTGGGGGCTAACCCTGATAATGGACAATTTGGGTTTGGATCCGTGACATCTGACTATAATACCGACGGAACTTATCGTTTTGTCAGTGGTGACTCGATTGCGTCAGCCCCAAAAAGCTCGGGCGTAACAAACTATACTATTAGTTATTTAGTTAATGTATCCAGCATCACACAAGGCGGACAATATACCAGCAACCAAACAATCATAATCACCGGCACATATTAATTATCCACTTTTGTTGTATAGTTATCCACAGTTTCGTAATTATCGTTAATATAACCTGTTGACGTCCCATTGTGCTAGTGCTATTATTAACTCAAATAACCAATTTAATAGATTGAGAAAAACAAAAATGTTAACAAAAAACAAAAAAATAACAAAAATATTAAGTATATTCGTATTAGCTACGGTCGTATTAACACAAATACTTCCACTAAGCATGGCTCATGCCGTGGCACTCTCGCCACGTAGCCTGACCCTTGTTGCAGGATCTAATGGTGATGCCGGAGCAAAAGTCAGTGGAACTGTAAACCACGACTTTAACTTCAAGATGGCTACAGCTGGCGCAGACATCGGCTCAATCAGGTTGCAGTACTGTACAACCGCGGCTGCAGTTCCTTCAGGATTGGATTGTACAACTCCTCCGGGCTTAAACACTCAAAACACAGGTCCTACACCCCCTGCTACTGCTCTTGCAAACCAAGCTGGCGTAACCGGATTTACGATAAGTGGCGTTGATTCTATTAACGGCAACATGGTTATTACTAGGACTCACGCCGTAGTAGGTGGTGTCCCAACTATATCCTTCACGTTACAAAACGTTACCAACCCATCAACAAACCCAATTACAAATAGCGGAACCTTCTTTGTACGTGTTTCGGTCTATACAAGCGAAGACGGAACAGGTGCTGCAATTGACAGCGGTACAGTCGCAGCCAGTACTGTTACACAGATTGAACTTAGCGGCATCATGCCAGAATCCCTAGTCTTTTGTGTCGGTAAAACGATTACTAAGACAGATAACGTTCCTGACTGCCGTACTGTAACTACTGGTACTATTACTTTCAACCAACTATTCTCACCATCTGATACTGCATTCGCAACTTCACAAATGGCAGCCTCGACTAACGCCGCCACCGGGTATGTAATTACTGTCAATGGTAACACCCTGGAATCTGGTTCTAACACCATCGCACAAATGAGCACTACGGGTATACCTATCCACGGTATCGCACAATTCGGTCTTAACCTAGTGGCTAACACGGGTATCGGCGGAGGCTCAGTCGTATATGCTTCTGCAGGTGCTTTCGGTGCTGCCGCAGACCTTGTCGCTAACGGCACTAACCTAAAAGGTCAGGCAGCCGCAGCTACATATGGCGTAGCCGAGCAATTCAAATATACAACTGGTGACCCTGTTGCAAAAAGCGACAACGTCATAGCTGGACCTTCCGATGCACAGATCTTTACCGTATCATACATCGCGAACGTAACTGGTAGCCAACCAGCCGGTACGTACAGCACCACTTTGACATACATCTGTACACCAACATTTTAATCAAACTGTGGACAAGTCGCCGTTAATATTGTTGACGGCGATTTAAAGCTTATGTTACAATTCTCTTAATAAGATTTGAGGGGTAACATGAGATTTATAAACAAACTATTTAGAATCACGGTCAGCGTAGCATTATTAGCGCCTACTGTGAGTTACATTTTCCTAGGCCAAGCCGCCTATGCTGCGTCAATAACTCCTCGTACCCTAACTATCAGCAGCTCTAAAATTAATGGTACAGGTGTAACATACGCTTTTACATTTAAAACACCGGCCGCTACAGCGTTAAAATCATTGGCATTCACCCCATGCACGACCGCCAGCGGTACATGTACATTACCTTCTGGATTTAGCCGCACTGGTTACTCACTTACTGGACAACCAACCAATTTAGGTTCAGGCACATGGACTATTGATTCAACAACAGTTGCTCCGGCTCCAACTATTAATGCAGGATCGTTGCTGATTACTAACGCAGGAAACTCAACAGCTCAGGTACCAGCTAACCTTATAACTGTCAGCTTCAACGGTGTACATAACCCTGATGTTGCCAGTGGTACGACCTATTATTTGCGTATTGCCACATTCAGCGACGTTGCCTATACAACTTCGATTGATACTGGTACCACAGCAGCTGCTACGGTATTACAGATTACTCTGACCGGTACCATGCCAGAATCTCTAATATTCTGCGTCGGTGCTACTATCACTGCTATCAGCACTGTACCAAATTGTACGTCAGCTACGAATGGAGCAGTAAACTTTAACCAATTATTCTCGCCGTCAGACACCGCATACGCTACTTCACAAATGGCAGCCTCAACCAATGCCGCCAGTGGGTATGTAATTACTGTATCGGGAGCCACATTGACATCGGGTGGAAACACAATTACAGCCATGAGCACGACCGATGTCAGTAAACACGGTTTCAGCCAATTTGGTTTAAACCTTGTAAGTAACACTGGTGTTGATCCAATTGGTGGTATTACGCCATACACGTCTTATGGTGTATTTGGTACGGCAGTGTCATCAGCTACAAACGGCAGTAACTACAAAGGTCAACCGAACCCAGGATCTGGATATGATGTCGCTGATTACTTTAGATACGCGCCAGCTGTTCCAGTAGCTAACAGTGCCGCCAGTGGAGCCGGACCTTCTGATGGACAAATATTTACAGTTTCATACATAGTTAACGTGACTGGTAGCCAGCCCGCTGGTACTTACACAGCAACACTAACCTACGTTTGTACTCCAACCTTTTAACACATGAAAAAAAGTACTTTATTTGCAGCTATCGCAATCGGTCTAGTCGCCTCTTTGGCTGGTATTAATGCCAGCCCCGTAATGGCTCAATCTAACACCAACAACAAAGGCCAAGCCCTAGAGATTGCTCCACCTGTAATTACTTTGACTGCAGATCCCGGTCAGACTATCACGACTAATATTTCTGTTCGTAACATATCTGGTGGCGAATTGATTGTCACGGGTCAAATCAATGACTTCGTTGCAGCTGGCGAGGATGGTACACCCAAGATATTAATGGATGAAACTGATGCAAGTATCAGCAGTAATCCTTATTCAATTATCAACTGGATAAGCCCAATGCCTCAACTGGATCTGATATCACGACAAATAGCGTCATTGCCAGTCACAATAAATGTTCCTAAAGATGCTGCGCCTGGCGGACATTATGGTGTCGTACGCTTTACTGGTGTAGCGCCTGAGCTAAAAGGTACGGGCGTATCATTATCAGCCAGCCTTGGTTCACTAATACTTGTCAGAGTAAATGGCGATGTCAAGGAAAATTTATCGATATCAGAATTTTTTGTCAGCCAAAATAATACAAAAAAATCTTTATTCGAGGCAGCACCACTCAAATTTGGTGAAAGAATCGAAAATACTGGTAATTTACACGAACAACCATCTGGCCTAGTGACTGTCGCTGATATGTTTGGTAATAAATTGGCTACATTAGGCGTCAATGCCACAGCCCCACAGGGGAATATATTACCCGGCAGTACGCGACTTTTCACCCAGGATTTAGACAGTAAAGTAATCGGTAACAAGATATTATTTGGCCTATATACAGCCACACTGAAACTTACATACGGCAACAACCAAACTATAACTCAAACAATTACATTCTGGGTTATACCGTATACATTAATCGCTATTATTATTGCAGTACTGATTGCAGCCTTTATCGGCCTACGCTACGCCATCAAACGATACAACAGTTACATTAGAAACCAAGTTTTAGGCATCCAAAAAGCCAAAAAAACTAAAACTCCCAAAAAATAATTTATAACAGCACATGTTATAATACAGATTATGCTAAAGTGGCTAAAAATAATCGAACATCGTCACAGTGGTAGACTGCGGCCACACGAACATACATCCTATGCGCTACTTGGTTTATTATTGCTAATTGTAGGCCTGGCATTGATTGGCTACACATCGTATGCCGCAACGCCGTACACAGGACCAGAAGCAGGCTCTGTCAGCCTTACTGGTGTCATGCCCGGTAAACCACCAACCATTGCAGCCACAATTAAAGCCACGACTGGTCAGGAGCGCTTTAGTACTTCGCCTGTTAGTTTTAATGGCACCTGCCCCGCCAATACCTTGGTTGAAGTTTTTAAGAATGACATATTCGCAGGATCAACGCCATGTACAGATGCTGGTATTTATTCTATTAGTATTGATTTGATGATTGGTCAAAATAAGCTGATTGCCAAAGTTTATGACGCCTTGAATCAGCCAGGACCAGATTCGGCCACGCTAATCGTCTATTACGATGCCCTGCCGCCACAAGCTGGGCCGTTAATTGGGTTAAATTTCAGTGGATCACAATTATTGCTAAATACTGATGCCGTTTTCCGAGGCGCATTCCCTACCAAAGAAATGTTCATGCCGATTGATATTTTGGGTGGTACCCCGCCTTTTGCTTTGAATATTCAATGGGGCGATTCAAACAATAAAGTTATATCACGCAACGATAATAACACTTTCCAAGTTGGGCATATTTACCAAAAACCAGGTACATACCAAATATCAATCCAAGCAACCGATTCGCTGGGACGTGTCGCTTTTTTGACTGTCGCTTCAATCGTCAATGGCCAGCCTAGCATCGCCACAACAAACACAGCCACAACTTCGACTGAAAACAAGCTTTTGGTATTGTGGCCGCTTTATACGGGCGCCGTGGCTGTTGTGATTAGCTTTTTCATAGGCGAACGACGTGAAAAACACATACTAGACAAACACGGATTATTGTTACCTTCATAGTCTAAAAAATTGTCCAAAAATACGTCAATTATCTCTGTAAAATCCCTTGTAAATATTACCCATAAAGTTTATGATTAGACTAGGTAAAAAACATGTGTGAGAATTAAGTTTTTACCATTAACAGGTAGTATAGGGATAAAGACAAAAAAGTGTATTTTGGTGCGTTAAAAGTCTGCCGCAAGCTAACTGCATATGCCCTCTTGTTGGGCTTGTTGGCTGGCGGCTTTCTTTTAATTCCTACCCCTGTTCATGCTACTGCTGGCATCAACCAACGCATCAACTTCCAGGGCCGTTTATTGAATTCCCAAGGCGCTGTTGTTCCTGACGGTTTCTATAACATTGAATTTAAAATCTACCAAGACGGTGACGGTTTGACTGCTGGTGATACAACTGGTGCGCCTGCTGGTTCACTAAAATGGACCGAAGATTGGTTAAACAACAACGGCAAAGGCGTCATGGTCAAAAACGGATTTTTGTCAGTCGAACTTGGTTCAGTCAACGCTTTTGGTGCCAACATCAACTGGAACCAAGATACTCTATACCTGTCAATGAACATTGCCGGCGTCAACCCAACCTGTGCAACATTTGCAGCTTGTACGCCTGACGGCGAAATGATTCCAATGAAAAGATTATCAGCATCTCCTTATGCTTTGAACTCTGGGTTATTGGGTGGTTTAACTAGCGCTCAATTCTTGCAAATTGCTCAGGGTGTTCAAACTGATGCATCAACCAACACGGCCAGTATCTATATCAACAAAACCAGCACTGGCAACCTAGTTACTTTGCAATCAGGCGGCAATGATGCCTTTGTTATCAATAATTCAGGTGACATCAGCTTTGGCGCCAGCGCTAATCATACTATTTCAGTCACCACTGCTGCTGCCAGTACTGCTGGTAAATCCCTAACGATTGCCGGTGGCGCTGCTGGTACTGGTGCAGCTGCTTTAGCTGGTGGTGATTTAGTTTTGCAAGGTGGTGCAGCCGGTGGAACAAACGGTAACGGTGGTAATGTCACAATTGATGCTGGTCTAAAAAACGGTACAGGCATTGATGGAACAATCAGTATCGGTAACAGCCGTGCTCGAACTATTCAAATCGGTAACCCAACACTGGCTGTTGGCATTCAAGATATCAACATCGGTAACGCCAACACTGCTGGTGGTACAACTAACGTTACTGTTGGTAACAGCGGGACAGCTACTGCTGGTACAACTACAATCCAAGCCAAAGGCAACGTTATGGTCAGCACTAATGGTGTAACCCGTGCAACATTTGACACAACAAATGATTTATATCTGGGCAATGGCACAGTCGCAGCTGCTCCAAATGACTTCACTATTATTGGAACTGCCAGCAGTACAACCGCAGTTGCCGGCGGATCAATAGGCATTCAGGGTGGCAACGCAACTGTCGGCAATGCCAATGGCGGTAACGTAGCGATTAACTCTGGTACTCTATTTGGTACTGGTACTGACGGAACAGTTGGTGTCGGTAACTTGCATGCTCGAACTATTCAAATCGGTAACGCTACTCTTGCCACTGGCATCCAAGACGTCAACATCGGCAACGGCAACACTGCTGGTGGTACAACCAACGTTACTATCGGAACCGGTTCAACAGCAACTGGTGGTACAACCACTGTTCGATCCAAAGGCGATTTGACCGTAACTACCAGCAATGGAAATATGGGGTTAACAGCCAGCGCCGGCACAATGACTGTCAGCAGTAGTGGTAACTCGTCATTAACCAGCACAGCTGGAACTATCGCCCTCAGCAGCAGCGGCAATACTACCGTTACCAGCACAGCTGGAACGATTGGCTTGGTCAGCAACGGCGCTACAACCTTTACTACAAACGGTGCTGTTCGTGGAACTTTTGATTCTGCATCTTAT
>JBBQTT010000012.1:0-17539 GCA_038213035.1 Saccharimonadales bacterium (SeqCode)
TATTATTAATGGGGGATAATAACTATGGACGAGGAAAAGAACTTAAACGAGGACGGTGGACCGGTTGAAGAACCTGAAATGGCTTACAATCCAGAGCAATCTTATGCCGAGAATCCATCTGAAGCGCCACAACAAGCCGAAGTAACGGATCCGTTTGAGGCTGTTGATCCAATTAATGTTCCTGACCCAGCTGAATATGTAGCACCTAGTGAGGTTTTTGAATCACCTGAGGCTACTGAAGCCACTGAGGTTGTCGAAGTTCCAGAAGTAACCGAAACAACTGAGATTATCGAAGAACCAATTGCGGTTATTATTCCGACAACAGAGCTAGTTTCAGCGCCAGTTCAATCAGATCGACCACAATCATTTGATATGGTTCAAACCCCAGTCGCTAAAGAAGCGTCAGAACCAACCGTAACAGAACAAACTGTCGTACCAACAGTATTAATCGCTGAAACGCAAACAGTTAAACCCGCTAAAAAACACGGATTTAAAACAATATTACTGATTTTGTTGATTTTAATTTTAATGGCTGCGTCAGCTGCTGGCGCATATTTCTATCGCGACAGCGTTGCTAGTGACGCACAAAAGAAAAATGATGCTTCAATATTAGATTTGAAAAAAACAAATACTGATTTGACGGCAAAATTAGCTAATGAAGTAGCAAAAAATACATTAACAACTGATCAAGCGGTTTCTACGGTGGCAACTCCAAGTGCTGTGACAATTGCTAATATCAAGGCATCAATTACCTCTAAAAATACAGCTGCTCTCGAAGGCTACATGGCACCAACTGTTAATGTCGTGATTGCAGCCTCAGAAGGTGGTTCGGGTGTAGTGACTTCAACTACTGCTGTAACAGATATTACTGGCTTTATCGTCGATGCGACTTCACCATGGGACTTTGGTTTAACAGCCTCAGTATTAAGTACATACAGCAAGGGTGGGTATAAACAATATTTCCCAGTTAATGCTGTCGTGGGTAAATCAGCTAACAAGAAAGTAATTTCGTTCTCGTTCAATTCAGACGCCAAGATTAGTACAGTATTTCTTTCAGCAAATGAAAGTCTACTAGAATAAATAATGAGTAATTAAAAAAGGTATGGGGAAACCCATACCTTTTTATTTTACCAAAATATTAAGCGAATTTGATAATCATTTCAGCAACGATAACAACGGCAATTGTTAGCCAGATAAATATATCATTATTGTTATCTATCATACGGTCAATACATTTTTGAACTTTTTTACCAACAGGTAGTATCTTTTGATTTAGTCGTAGCCAAACACCACTAATAGCTAGTACTGCAGCGTAGCAGAATATACAGAAAATACACAAAGCACCGACTACAAAGACACTTTGCCATAAGTACCAAAAGCCGAATCCGATGAAAAATAGTGCAAATCCTTGGAAGGTTAAACGTAAGTTTTTATTTATTTCGCCGCCGGTCCAGCCGACAAGCCCCAAGGCCATAGTCATAGCAAAGAAAGTGACGCACATTAGTGAATTTGGGAAACCGAAAACCGAACTTTGCCAGGCGTTCAAAATGTTAGTACAGCTGAATACTGCGTTGATATTGCAGACCAAGACTGCCTGGGGGTTTTCGAGCAATTGAACTTTTTCGAGCATTTGTAAAAATGATGCTAAAAAGCCTACTGCTGATGCGATTGTTACGGTTGCATATGATTTTTTTTGTAAAGATTGTTTCATAATCCGATTATATCATCTATGGTGGTTGCGTTTATAATAGGGTATATGTATTGACGCAGATACGTATAATTAGTATGATAAGTATGAATACAGTATTAACTTCAGGGGAACATAGTGAAGAATCTAGTAAAATATTTTAAACCTTATTTTGTATGGCTAATTGCCTTAATTTTGTTTGTCTGGGGACAGGCAACAGTTAACCTTACCTTGCCAGATTATATGGCAAAGATTATTAATGAAGGTATCGTTAAAAAAGATTTAGCAGCTGTGTGGAGTAATGGGCTAAATATGTTAATTTTGACGCTGTTGGGTGGAATTGCTGCAACCGCTATTGGCTTTATTGCTGCCAGAATTGCCACTGGTTATGTTCGTAAACTTCGCGAAGCAATATTTATTAAAGTTGAACATTTTTCGTTGAACGAATTTAATAGTTTTTCATCGTCATCGCTTATTACTAGGGCGACAAACGATATGCAACAGATTCAGAATACGACTAATATGATACTAAGGATGGCCTTTTTGGCGCCATTTATGGGTATTGGAGCAATCATTAAGGCGAATCAGTTGGCTCCATCAATGTCGTGGATTATCTTGGCTGCAATAGGCGTAATGGTTTCTGTTATTGTGATGCTGTTTTTTGTTGTTATTCCAAAGTTTACGAAAATTCAGAAATTAGTTGATAAGTTAAGTCTGCAAACTCGCGAAATGTTGACTGGTGTACGGGTTATTCGAGCATATAATAACGACGACCGTCAGCAGAAAAAGTTCAATGAAACCAATCTTGAATCAACTCGGCTTAATATATTTGTAAACCGAGTTATGATGCTGATGCAACCGGTTATGACTTTGGTTATGGGATTGGCGTCAGTTGGTGTTATATGGGTAGGCTCACATGTAATTAGCGATGGTAATCTGCAGGTCGGTAGTTTATTTGCACTGATGCAATATGTGATGCAGACGATTTTTGCCTTTTTGATGATATCTATTATTTTTATAATGGTGCCACGGGCTGCTGTATCGTGGAAACGTGTTAATGAAATATTAGATACTGAGCCAACAATATCTGACCCTGCAGAACCAATTAGTCTGCCGAAACAAATCCGTGGAGTAGTTGAATTTAATAATGTTGATTTTGGATATAGCGGGTCACAGCAGCAAGTTTTGTCTGGTATTACATTTACGGCAGAGCCAGGGCAGACTACAGCGATTATTGGTGGGACCGGTAGTGGTAAATCGACATTACTAAATTTAATCCCACGTTTATATGATGTAACGGGCGGATTAATTATGGTTGACGGACTTGATATTCGTGAAATTAAACAATCTGATTTGCGAAAACATATAGGTTACGTACCTCAAAAAGCTTCTTTATTTTCAGGAACGATTGCTAGCAATATATCCTATGGCAAACCTAAGGCAAGTGCTGGTGACTTAAATAAAGCGGCGTCGATTGCGCAGGCTAGCGAATTTATTAACGATTTACCAGAAGGGTTTAATAGTCCAGTAGCTCAGGCTGGGAATAACGTTTCGGGTGGACAAAGACAACGATTATCGATCTCTAGGGCTTTGGCTAAAAATCCAGAAATTTATCTGCTTGACGATAGTTTTTCGGCCCTTGATTTCAAGACCGATGCCGCATTACGACGAGCTTTAAATAAAGAAATATCAAAAGCAACATTTATTGTCGTCGCTCAGCGAATTAGTACGATTATGCAGGCTGAAAAAATTATAGTTTTAGATAATGGCAAAATTGTAGGCATGGGAACACATCAAGAACTTCTAAAATCATCGAAAGTTTATAAAGAAATCGCAGAATCACAATTGTCCGCGGTCGAACTGGGAGAGGAAAAATAATATGGATAAAAAACCAGAACCAGTAGCACCAGCAAGAGGCGGATTTGGCGGTGGCCCAATGGGTGGTATGCGCGGTGGCACAGTGCAAAAAGCTAAAAACATGAAGAAGACTCTAATTAGAGTATTTGGATATCTGCGTCCATATTGGTGGTATTTGGGATTTGTCGCAATTTGTGCGGTTATTAGCACGATATTTGCAATTGTCAGTCCAAAAATATTAGGTAATATGACTGACGAGATAATCAAAGGTTTATTTGGCCGAACGGGCATGAACTTTGATGCGATTAACCTGATAGGATTTACATTAATCGGTCTATACGTTATTAGTGCATTGTTTAGTTATATACAAAGTTGGTTAATGACAACGATTTCTCAGAAAGTTACTTTTGCTTTCCGTCGCGATATATCGGAAAAAATTGCCAGGCTGCCACTACGATATTTTGATCAGCACGAAAACGGACAGATTATTAGTCACGTCACAAACGACGTTGAAACTGTCAGCCAAAACTTAAACCAGGGAATGACGCAAATTGTTACGTCGATTATTACTATTATCGGAATTTTGGGCATGATGATAAGTATTAGTTGGCAGATGACGATAATAGCGATTTTGGTTTTACCAACTAGTTTATTTGTTGTCAGCAAGATTGTGAAGAAATCTCAACGATACTTTGATAAGCAACAAGCTTCATTGGGCGAAATTGATGGTCATATTGACGAAATGTTCTCTAACCATGCAATTGTCAAAACTTTTAATGGGGAAACACGATCAATTGCCAAATTTAACGTAGTTAATGAAAAACTGTATAACAGTGGTTGGAAGTCGATGTTTATATCTGGTTTGATGATGCCAATCATGCAGTTTATAGGTAATATCGGTTATGTTGGCGTAGCAGTTATGGGTGGCTGGCTGGCGATAAATGGCAAACTGACGGTTGGTGATATTCAAGCCTTTATTCAATATATGAACCAGTTTACTCAACCAATTTCTCAGACGGCAAATATTGCCAACGTCTTGCAGGCAACAGCGGCTGCGGCTGAGAGAGTTTTTGAATTCTTGGAACAAGGCGAAGAGGAATCAGAAACTAAATCATCAGCCAAGATAGGTGAAATAAAAGGCGAAGTTGTACTGAACGATGTGAGTTTTGGCTATATTGCCAACCAACCTATTATTAAACACTTCTCGACTCATATAAAACCAAAACAAAGTGTTGCGATTGTCGGCCCAACTGGTGCTGGTAAAACAACAATTGTTAATTTATTGATGCGTTTTTATGATATCGATAAGGGTTCAATCAGTATTGATGGTATTGATACGTCAACGATGGAACGTAACGACGTCCGTAAATTGTTTGGCATGGTTTTACAAGATACTTGGTTATTCCAGGGAACAATTGCTGAAAATATTGCTTACGGTAAACATGATGCGACTCGCGCAGAAATTATTGAGGCCGCAAAGGCGGCTCATGCCGACCACTTCATTTGCACTTTGCCAGATGGCTACGATACGATTATTAGCGAGACTGCTGATAGTATTTCATCTGGCGAGAAACAGTTGTTGACGATTGCACGGGCTATTTTGGCGGATGCACCGATGTTGATTTTGGACGAGGCCACCAGTTCGGTTGATACGAGGACCGAAGCTTTGATTCAATCAGCGATGGATAAATTAAGTCATGGACGAACCAGTTTTGTGATTGCTCACAGATTATCGACTATTAGAAATGCTGATATAATTTTAGTAATGCGCGATGGAAATATTGTTGAACAAGGGACTCACGACGAGCTTTTGGATAAAAAAGGCTATTACGCCGATCTTTATGACAGTCAATTTAGCCAAGTTTAATAACTTGCGCTCGCGTGTGGTTATGGCTTGTGCTAATCTAGATTTATATGCGTGAACTAATTATTCGAATTCTTGCTGACGGTGCTGTTATCCCAGTTATATTAATTGGTACGTATGCATTAGTATTTAAAATTCCCAAAGGACACCGGCTTGAATCTTATGTTCGAATTTTGATGGCAGGTCTAACTGCTTATTTATTAGCTAAATTGATTGGGTCTATTTATCAACCCGCCAGCGAGCGACCATTTGAACTGCTGGGTACAGTTGCTGGTGCGTCATTTTTGAATAACCCAGGTTTTCCATCAGATCATATTTTGTTTTGTACCGCGATTACGGCTGCTGTTTGGTTTGAAACTAAACAAAAGGTCCTGACATTTATTATGGTTGGGCTAACCATTGCAGTAGGTATTGGTAGGATATTAGCACTTGTCCATACGCCAGCCGATGTGATTGGCGGTGTAGTGATTTCACTAGTCGGCGCACTTTGGTATTTGAACACGAATGCTATATCCTCCAAATGATGGTATAATTAAGTTAATTATACGGAGGTTCGACATGGCAAAACTTATCACAACTGATACAGAGACGCAGTCAATCAGCGCATCATATTCTTGGTGGCGAGTTACTTTAATAGGTGCTTTACTTGGCGTAATATATTGGGGACTTGCAGAGCTTTTGAGTAATTATGCTGATTCGGTTGCGACGGCGGGCTATATTGCTACTATTTTAGTTGCTACATTTGGAATCATCGTTATGATACGCGCACGGATGGCTCAACCATTAATTATTGCAATTGCCACTGGGTTTAGTTTATGGGGGTTATCACAATTAACTCGTGGTTTATCGTGGGGCGAGGCTATTGCCTGGAGTATTGCACTTTATGGATTGGCTTATGTCTTGTTTTCATGGATTGCGCGATATACCCGACCTTTTCCAGTTTTTACGGCAATGATTATCGTGATTATCGCTGTTCGTATCGCTTCTAACCTATAGTGTTATACTGGTAATATGGATCAAACAATTCTGTTAATTGTAATTATTATTGGCTTTGGTGCCGTCTTGTTTATGTTGAATCAAAGGTTGAAAGAGCTAAAAAGTTCTAGTGCTGTTGAGTTGCTAAAAAGTGATGTGACTGAATTGTCACGTGGTATTAACAATTTACAGCAAACTGTCGGTAACAAATTAGACCAAAACAACCAGTCGATGCAGACTTCAATGCAAAAACAGCTTAGCGAGAGCGCTAAATTAGTGTCTGACGTTACACAGAGGCTCGCCAAGCTTGATGAAACCAATAGGCGTGTTGTTGACGTAGCTGATGAATTAAAGACCCTGCAGAACGTTTTGCAGAATCCAAAACAACGCGGCGTTTTCGGTGAATATTATTTAGAATCGGTCTTGGACAACATTTTGCCATCTAAAAATTATCAAATGCAGTATAAATTCCGTGACGGTGAAATTGTTGATGCGGTGGTTTTTTTGGATAAGGGCCAAATATTACCAATCGATAGTAAATTTAGTCTTGAAAACTATAATCGCATGGTGGGTGAGGATAAAAAACCTGAACGCGAGAAATTGTTAGCCAAAGTTCGAAGCGATTTAAAGAATCGAATTGATGAAACTAGCAAATATATCCGTCCTAGCGAAAAAACAATGGACTTTGCATTTATGTTTATACCTAGCGAATCGTTGTATTATGATTTGTTGATTGGTGATGTTGGTACGGGTTCAAGTGCTAGGGATTTGATTGAATATGCCTTTCGTGACAAGAAAGTTATTATCGTTAGTCCAACTAGCTTTATGGCTTATTTGCAGACCGTATTACAGGGTTTGCGAAGCTTACAAATCGAAGAACAGGCCAAAGATATTCAGATTCGTGTCGGACAATTAGGCCAACATATCGGCAAGTTTGATGAGTTAATGGGCAAGATGGGCCGATCATTAGGCCAAACTGTCGGTCATTATAATGATGCCCACAAAGAATTAGGCAAGATTGATAAAGATGTTATTAAAATCGCCGGTACCACACCTGGTGTCGATCCGCTACTTCTAGACAAACCTCGTGTTGACGAATAGTTTCAGTTTAATTATTGATTCTGTGCCGTCCACTACTAAGTTTACGTCACCGCCACTTCACCCATTGTATTAGCCAGAACGGCTTCGCTCTGGGTCTGAACAAGGGCCCCGGCGCCTTGTCAAACTCGGGCTGCAGATGTTCAAATAATCCAATAGCTGAATTGTCGGCTGGCGATGTCAAAGTTGTTTGTTCCTTAGTGTTGTAGCAGACTTAAAACGGGTGACGTTCGGTGGGGCCACCCCAGAATTGTTTTGTTTGTAATCGAACAAAAAATTCTAGGGGTAGACCGGGCGGCAGGACCCGTGTCGCAAGCGGATAATATTGGGCGATTAATGGTGGTGGACGGTAAATACGTAAATCTAAAAGTGCTTCAGTAATCAAAATCCCCGCCTGTTACAGCGGGGATTATTGTTCGTAAGAATCTATTTAATTACAAGTTTCACAGTCACAGCTGTCGCTCTGAGTGTGTAGGTAATCTTGCAATGCGAATCCAATGATACCACCAATTACTGGAGCAACGATGTAAATTGCGATTGGCCAGATTGTCATTGGCCAAGGAATTGCATTAGCTGCAAAAGCGATTACTGGGTTCAAAAAGGCTAGTGTAGTACCTTGTTGAGCTGATGAAAGCAAGATTGTCAATGAGCCAGCAATTGTTAGAGCTGCTAGGATTGAGAAACCTTGTGTTATAGCGGCAACAGCACGATTGTTTTTGTGTCGTAGCGCAGTTGCGATACCGAATGTAAGAATTGTTACACCGATAAGCTCTGCAAATAATACAAGCCATTCTTTGCCGTCAGCAATAGTAGATGCTTTGACTAGCAACAGTGATGATTGAGTATCAGCGTTTTTTGTTGCTTCTAGGTATGTACTAAGCAATTTTACGGCAGCGGTTGCGCCGAGTGCTTGTGCAAAGATATAACCTAGGGCATAAATTGCGCTAATTTTACGTGTTACGTATGCACCGATTGTTGCTGCTGGGTTCAGGTGTGCACCTGATACGCCACCAACTAGCAATACGATTGCTACAAGTACTAGACCGACGACTAGGCCGACTGGTAATTGTCCGTAAGTTACTGTTAGTGACATTGTGGCAGCTACTAGTAGGAACGTACCGATAAATTCGGCTACGATTACACCTAGAAGTGGCATACCTTTGAGGGCTTTACCGAACTTAACAACGCTTTTTGTGTATGCACTGAACGTTGCTTTGCTGGTTGTGGCCTTTACTGTTGATTGCTTGCGTGATGAACTGGCTTTTTTAGTTGCCATGAATTTTTTCCCTCCTTAGGTAAAATATAACATTAGTATATCACAATGTTTTTTGAAAAAACATGAGTGGTATACTGATTATATGGCACTATTTATTAAACAAGATGATAACCGTTCCGAATTACAAAGCAAGTTGGCTGCTGAATTACAAGAACGCGCCAAAGAGCGGGCAAAGATGGCCGATCGCCCAGATGGCGTCGAGGATTCACAGTATATTAAAGGCACAAAAGTAACTACAAGTTTAGCGTGGGTGTGGATACTGATTATTCTCGCCACAGTAGGTATTGCTGTTTGGCTGATGGTAGTTGGTCTGGCGCACAGATAGACTACAGCGTATAATAATTACCAGTTATGCAAAATATTGATGATATAAGTAAAAACCTTCTGATGGCTATTGCCGCAAGTGATACGCCACGTGATATTTTAAAGTCACCAGAACTAAAAAAACTTTATGGTGTAATAGGTACGCTACCGGCTGAGCAGCGCGGAGCATATGGCAAAAGTATTAATGAATTAAAGCTAGCCCTAGAATCGGCTATTGTTTCGCGCGAACTAGAATTAGAAGATAAAACTGTCGAAGCATTGGATGTTACAGCGCCTTGGGATAAAAATACCGGGCCTATTAATTTGCTGCCAACTATTCAAGGGACTCAGCATCCTTTAACTTTAGAGCTAGAAAATGTTGTTGATATATTTACTCGAATGGGATTTGAAGCAATTGAATCACGCCAGGTTGATGATGATGAACATATGTTTGGAACTTTAAACTTCCATCCTAATCACCCTGCCCGCGATGGTTATGATACGTTCCGAACCGAAGAAGGTTTTATACCGCCCGCACATACTTCGACAATGCAAAACCGGATTCTAAAGAGCGGCAAAGCTAAATTGGAAGCTGGCGGACAAATTGCAGCCGTTTGTTATGGACGTGTTTATCGTAACGAAGACGTTGATGCGACACATGAACATACTTTTTATCAATGCGAAGGTGTTTTTGTTAGTCAGGATGCGACTTTGGGCCAAATGTTAGGTACACTCCGAAGTTTTTTTGAAACTTATTACGGTCAAAAGCTAAAGATTAAAACTCAGCCAGCCTATTTCCCCTTTGTTGAACCAGGTTTGGAATTTGCAATTGAAAAACCAGCAGCGCTAGGTGGTAAACCTGGTGAATGGTTGGAAATGCTAGGTTGTGGAATGATTCATCCGAACGTATTAACAGCAGCCGGTATTGATGCGACAAAATATCGTGGATTTGCCTGGGGTGGTGGAATTGAGCGTTTAGTCATGTTGAAATACGGTATCGAAGATTTGCGTTATTTTGAATCAGGTAAATTACAATTTTTGAGGAAATTTCTATGATTATTTCACTAAACTGGCTAAAAAAATTCACTAGTATCAATATGCCTGTCGACGAATTGTCGACACTGATTGGTGCGCGTCTGGTAGAAATCGAAGAATCGATTGATTTGGGGGCAAAATACAAAGATTGTTTGATAGTTAAGGTTATTGCGGCTAGTCCACTGGAAGGCTCTGACCATTTAAATGTTACAAAAATTGATGACGGTCAAGTTGTTGGTGGTATTGAGCGCGACGAAAATGGCCTGATTCAGGTTGTTTGTGGTGCGCCAAACATTGCAACTGGACAAATGGTTGTTTGGCTACCACCAAATTCAGTCGTGCCAGAAACATTTGGCAAATCAGAACCTTTCGTACTAGGTTCTCGCAGTTTACGTGGTTTTATGAGCAATGGTATGATTGCCAGTTCGCGCGAATTAGATTTATCAGATGAACATGAGGGTATTTTAGAAATTCAGGCCGATGTTAAACCCGGTACCTCGTTCGCTAAACTATATGAACTGGATGATATATTATTGGATATTGCTAATAAATCATTAACTCACCGCCCAGACTGTTTTGGAATTGTTGGGTTTGCTCGTGAAGTGGCTGCAATCCAGGGACGATCATTTAATACTCCTGAACTTTTGTCGGGCACATTGGCTAACTTTTCGAATTTACAAACTGATCAAATTGCACTGAACGTATCAATTGATAACCCTGAACTTTCCGATCGTTATTTGGCTGTGGTTATGTCAGGTGCTGATGCAAATAAAAAATCACCATTCGATGTTCAGACGTATTTATCACGAGTTGGTGTGCGTCCAATCAGTGCTATTGTTGATGTAACAAATTATTTGATGATGCTAACTGGCCAGCCTTTGCATGCTTTTGATTATGACAAATTAATCGCTTTGAATAACGGCAAAGCTGATATTCATGTTCGGGCTGGCCGAGTCAAAGAAACTTTGGCACTGTTGGATGGACGAGTTATTGAACTTACGCCGGATGATATCGTGATTTCATCTGGAGATATTGCAATCGGTTTGGCTGGAGCAATGGGCGGTAGTAGTACTGCAATTGATGAAAATACTAAAACGATTATTATCGAAAGTGCTACATTTAACCTGTACAATTTACGCTCAACTCAGATGAGACACGGTATTTTTAGTGAAGCGATTACACGTTTTACCAAAGGTCAACCTGCTGAATTATCAGCACCGGTTTTGATTAAAGCTATCGATTTAATGCAACAGTGGGCTGATGCAAAACAGATTAGCAAAATTGCTGAAACCTATCCAGGTAAACGTGCTGAACCAACACTTGAATTTAATCTAAGCACAATTAATGATGTCCTAGGTTGTGAATTTACTGCCGAGCAAGTTGTTGGGACGTTGCAAAACGTTGGTTTTACAACTAATGAATTAAGCGATGGTGTTATTAAAACGACCGCACCTTATTGGCGAGCCGATATTCATATTGTCGAAGATATAATCGAAGAAGTAGGACGACTGAATGGTTTTGATAACGTCAAGCCAACATTACCAGCTCGCAGTTTCACAGCCGTCAGACCATCTGGGTTTGATGATTTTCGTAAAAAATTGCGTCAGATTTTAGTACGTGCTGGATCGAACGAAGTATTAACATACAGCTTTATTCACGGTGATATATTAAAAAAAGCTGGTCAAAAAGTTGAAAATTCATATCGAATTATTAACTCGATTAGTCCTGATTTGCAATATTACCGCCAAACTCTGACCCCTAATTTGCTTGATCTGGTTCATCCAAATATCAAACAGGGTTATGACAGTTTTGCGTTGTTTGAAATTAATAAAACTCACCAAAAATCAGATGGCTATACTTCCGAGAACGTTCCAGTCGAATCTGATATGATGGCACTCATCGTTGCCAATAAAAATAAGCTATCAGGCGCAACTTATTATCAAGCAAAACGATTATTAGACTATGTTAGTTTGTCGCTGGGTATTGAACTAGACTTTAAACCGTTCGACCAGGAATCAAACAGCCCACTGGATGCGCCGTTTGAATATCGTCGCAGCGCGCAAATAATTAGTAAATCCGGTGTGGTTATCGGAGTTATTGGTGAATATAAAAAGGCAGTTTCCAAAGGCTATAAATTGCCAGAATCTGTTGCAGGATTCGAGATTAATGTACGTGAATTATTTGAATCAACCGTTGGTATTAACAGTGGCTACAAACCACTTAGTCGTTACCCAGGTTCAGAACGTGACATCTGTTTTAAGGTTGAAAATTCAGTATCATATATCCAAGTTGTAAACGCAATAAATAGCGCACTTGCTAGTATTGAGCTTGAAGCCAAGGTTACGCCGATTGATATTTATCAAGCTGATGATACAACTACGAAAAACATCACAATGCGCGTTCGTTTGACGGCTCACGATCATACTTTAACTAGCGATGAAGTTAAAGTTGTGATTGAATTAATTGTTAAATCTGTAGTTTTAGCAACAAACGCGACAATTATATAAAACATTCAGCTTTTGCTAACTATTATTTGGTATAATGGTCTGAATAGTTAATATTGAGGGGAAAATATATTTATGGCGACACCACGTTCGCAAAGGGTTGGTATTTGGATTATCGCAATCGTTCTTACGATTGGTACATTGGGGTCATTTTTAGTTATGGCACTTAGTGTCCAGAACCAAACAACGGATCAAGTAGCGCAACAAAAAGCCTATGATGATTATTTAGCGCAACAAAAAACAGCCGCTCAGCTGAATGCTAATAATTCTGAAGGTTTTTCTGGTTATTCAGCCGGTGAATTTAACGCAACTAGTGTGACAAAATTATCTGTCGAAGTATTAAAAGCTGGAACGGGAGAAACTGTAAAGGCTACTGATTCTATTAACGCAAGTTATTTTGGTTGGACGTCTGACGGCAAAATCTTTGACAGTAGTAAAAAGAAGGGCGCTGACGATAAACCCGTTACGTTCCCACTTAGCGGTGTTATCGCTGGATGGACCGAAGGATTAACTGGCGTAAAAGCTGGCAGTACTGTTCGTTTAACGATCCCAGCCGACAAAGCATATGGAGCCCAAGGTTCTGGTTCGATTGCAGCCAACTCACCACTTGTGTTTATTGTCGAGATTCATAAAATTGATAATACTGGCGCTTAAAGATTGGACAAAATGAATATGAATGATCAAGTAAAAGATGTAATTATGATTGGTGGTGGCCCAAGTTCATTGACTGCCGCAATCTATACTTCACGCGAAGATTTAGACACGACAATCTATGAAAAGTCAGTTGTTGGAGGAATCCCAGCTGTTGTTGACATGATTGATAATTATCCTGGATTTCCTGATGGAATCGAAGGTAGTGCGCTGGCCGAACTAATGGAAAAACAGGCTAAACGTTTTGGTACCAAGATTGAATTCGGTGATGTAACTGGGATTCGCAAAGAAGGCGATTTGGTAGTTATTACTGTTGATGAAATGGAAGTTAAAGCCAAAGCCGTTTTAATCGGCACAGGTAACTCAAACAGTAAACTTGGTGTTCCGGGTGAATTAGAATATTACGGCCGAGGCGTTCATTACTGTGCGACTTGCGATGGTGCATTCTACCGAGGTAAACGATTGGTCGTTGTTGGCGGTGGTAATTCAGCAGTCCAAGAAGCAATCTATCTAACTCGTTTTGCGTCACATATTAATTTGGTTGTTCGTAGTACTGTAAAAGCTAGCGAAGTTTTGCAAAATGAATTAAAGAAAAATGTCGAAGAAGGCAAAATTACAGTACATTTGGGCGCTCCGACACAGGAAATTGTTGCAGTTGATGGACATGTAGTTGCTGTTCGTGTAATCCAGGATGGTAAAACGTTTGACATCGAAACTGATGGCGTATTCGTCTTTGCTGGTCTAAAACCAAATACAGATTTTTTGTCTGGTAGTGGTATAGAATTGGACGATCAGGGTTTTATAAAAACAGACCTAAGTTTGCAGACTAATATCCCCGGCGTCTTTGCTAGTGGTGATGTCCGTAGTGGTGCAACTATGCAAATCGCAAGTGCGGTTGGCGAAGGTGCAACAGTGGCTGATAGTATCGACGAATACATACATAACCTTGCAAAATAACAGTTCCTTGCGTGATATAATACTTCCAGTAATTTACATTTTTTAAGGAGAAATAACAGTGGCAGATTTTAATCAAATACTTACACCCGGTGAAGTTGATAACGGCATAATTAACGTTGTTATTGAAATCCCAGCTGGTAGCAGTCATAAAATTGAATGGAACCGCGAAAAAGCTGTCATGCAACTTGACCGTGTTGATCCAATTATTTTTGCTAAACCTACCAACTATGGCTTTATCCCACAGACATTAGACGAAGACGGTGATGAATTAGATGTATTATTAATCACAGACGAACCATTGCCAACCGGTATATTTCTAGAAGCCAGAATTATTGGTGTAATGAAATTCGTAGACGATGGGGAAGTTGATGATAAAATCGTGGCTGTTCCTGCTGACGACCGTAACACTGGCAATGTGATTAATTCACTTTCTGATTTACCAAAACAAAAGATTGATCAGATTACTCACCACTTTAATCACTACAAAGACCTTAAAAAACCAGGTTCAACCGCTGTCAAGGATTGGGGTGATGTTGATGAAGCCAAGTTTATCATCCACAGTTCAATCGAACGATGGAATAATCGATAAAAATTAGCATATAAAAAATAAGCGTCCTTCGGGGCGCTTATTTTTTTCGTCGTGGTCTGATTTTAATATTCTTGATACTTTTTATATTTTGGGCGGTTTTTTCGCGAATAACTTTGTTGGCATCGGTAATCATATTCGTCAGTCCTAAATGTCCCAGTTGAGCCCGCAGTTTATTACGAGCATGAGTTGTAGTGATTAGGTTTTTCCAAGCAGGCTTTGGTGATGACAATTTGCGCGTAATAACTTCGACAATATCACCATTTTGAAGCGTTTTGTCAAAAGGATGCATCTTGCCGTTTACACGGAAACTATAAGCGTGCCGACCAATATCACTGTGAACCAGGTACGCGAAATCTAACGGTAAAGCACCTTCGGGTAGATTAAATATGTCGCCTTTTGGTGAATGAACAAAGATTCGATTACCAAACAAATCGATTTGTAGTTGATCCCGGGTTACTTCTTCGCCATTTTTTAATTTGGCAACAACTTCTTGTAATTGGGTTATCCATTGCATATTATTTGGTAGTGTTGAGCTGTGGCGACTAAGTCTATAGTCTTTAGTTTTCTTTGTTTCGTTATAGTGAAAACTGGCGGCTAAACCACGTTCGGCATATTCGTGCATTTCGTAAGTTCGTATTTGAAATTCGACAATTTGTTTGTTTCGTGTAATTACAGTCGTGTGTAGACTTTGATAACCGTTTGGTTTTGGGGTTGAGATATAATCCTTGATGCGACTAATCATTATTGGTTGATATAGGCTGTGTAATATCCCCAGCACCAAATAACAATCTTCTTTTTTATCGACGATGATGCGAAGCGCCATCAAATCGAAAATATCATCAATATTACCACCAACTTTTGCAAGTTTGACGTACAGGCTGTAAAGGCTTTTGACGCGTCCGTCGATTTCGGCTTTGAGGCCATATTCATTGAGAGCTACTTCAACCTCACGGCGGACTTCTTGTAATTGTTTGGTGCTTTTACCTAATTTATTTTCAACTAAAGTTTTTAAGCGTTTAAATTCAACTGGGTCAAGATAACTAAAAGCTAGTTCTTCGATTTGCATACGAACTCGCCCCATACCTAATCGGTCGGCCATTGGTCCAAAAACCTCTAGTGATTCGCGTGCGATTTTTTGCTGTTTTTCGGGCGATTTGTATTGCAATGTAGACAAATTGTGTAAACGATCGGCAAGTTTGATGATTAAAACACGAATATCTTGACCGACAGCAATCAAAAGTTTAGATAAATTATCTTTGGTTTTTGGTGAATAATTAGTTAAATCTTCCATGTCGGCACTAGCTTTGGATACCTTGGTGACCCCATCAACAATAAAGGCGACATCACCACCAAATAAACTTTCAATTTTATCAAGGCTGACAGTCGTATCTTCGACGATATCATGTAAAACGCCAGCTAGAACACTGTCAATATCCATGCCCCAAGAAATTAATTTGTTAGCAACAAATATTGGGTGACTAATATAAGGTTCGCCACTGGCTCGTTTTTGGTCGGAGTGGGCGGAAGTAGCAAAATCGATAGCATGTTCAAGTTCTAGAATCTGAAATTCGTCGTAGAAATCTCTAGCACGCTTTAATAACTGTTCCTTCTCCATATACGCCTATTATACGCCTTTTTGCATAAAATGGCCCTGGCAGTATATACTGTTAATATAGATAAGCTAATGCTTACAAATAAGGAGTGGGGTTATATGGGCCAAATCAAAGTCGGGATAAATGGGTTCGGTCGAATTGGTCGAAACGCATTTAAGATTGCGTTTGAACGCAGTGATATTCAGATTGTTGCTATTAATGATTTATCAGATGTGCAATCACTGGCTTATTTGTTAAAACACGACAGTAATTACGGAACTTATCAGCACGAAGTGAGTTTTGACGGTACTGATATCATTGTTGACGGCAAACATATTAAGGTTTTGGCGATTGGCAATCCTGCTGTATTGCCGTGGGGTGATTTGGGTGTAGATGTAGTCATCGAATCAACTGGACAATTCACAGCCCACGATAGTTCGCAGATGCACATTCAGGCTGGTGCTAAACGAGTGGTCATCAGTAGCCCAAGTGAAAGTGAAGGTATCGACACGATTGTTTTGGGCGTTAATGAAGAAAATATCAAAGGCGAAACTGTGGTGATCAGTAATGCCAGCTCGACAACTAATTCACTAGGCGCAGTTTTAACTATTCTAGATGCTGAATTTGGTGTTCAAAAATCACTTTTGACGACTATTCACAGTTACACTTCCACTCAATCTTTGATTGATATGCCAAATGTCAAAGCCCGTGAAGGTCGTGCCGCTAGCGAAAATATCGTTCCGTCAACGACCGGAGCAGCAACAACAATCACAAAAATCATCCCAACTTTAGAAGGAAAATTTGACGGAGTTAGCGTTCGTGTTCCAACTGCTGTTGTATCATTGAGTGATTTGACGGTACTACTGGGACGCAATACGACAGTTGGAGAAATCAATGAAGTATTCACCCGTGCTGCTGGCGAACCATTCTATCAAGGAATATTAGGCGTTAGTATTGAACCACTTGTTAGCCGCGATTATATTGGCAACAGTCACTCCGGTGTTGTTGATCTGTTACTTACAAAAGTTGTTGGCGGTAACTTAGCTAAAATAATGGTCTGGTATGACAATGAATGGGGATATAGCAACAGGTTAGTTGAACTTGTAGCCGACATCGGTCGAAACTTGCATAACTAACCCTATAAAGCTTAT